>JAVBXL010000063.1 GCA_030824575.1 bacterium
ACAGGACCAGCATGAGCAGCCCCATCTATGTCGCCATCGACACGCCCGACCTGACCAAGGCGCAGACGCTGGCCGGCCAGGTGAAGCATCATGTCGGCGGGCTGAAGCTGGGGCTGGAATTTTTCTGCGCCCATGGCCATCATGGCGTGCATGAAATGATGAAGTTTGGCCTGCCGATCTTCCTCGACCTGAAATTGCACGACATTCCCAATACGGTGGCCAAGGCGGTGCAGGCGCTGCATGTACTGGAGCCCGCGATCCTGACCGTCCATGCCGCGGGCGGCCGGGCGATGCTGGAGGACGCCAAGGCCGCGGCGGGGGTGAAGACCAAGGTCGTGGCCGTGACCATGCTGACCAGCCTGGACGATGCGGACCTGCTCGACATCGGTGTGGGGGGCAAGGCGGAAGATCAGGTCCGCCGCCTGGCCGACCTGGCGCAGAGCGCGGGCCTCGACGGCATCGTCTGTTCGGGCGAGGAAGTCGCCGCAGTCAAGAAACACTGGTCGGACGGTTTCTTCGTCGTGCCGGGCGTGCGGCCTGCGGGCGGCGCGCTGGGCGACCAGAAGCGCGCCGTCACCCCGCGCGAGGCGCTCGACCGCGGGGCGTCGATCCTGGTGGTGGGGCGGCCGATCAGCCTGGCGGAGAACCCGGATATGGCGGCGCGGGAGATTGAAGCGACGCTTTAGGGAAGAATGCGACAAATTGTCGCTACTTGCGCCTTCGCGCTTGTGACCAATCGCAGTCATCCTTTGCAATACTAGGTTCAGGACCTATTAAATAGCTTGCGTGTAGTGAGATTGGTTGATTCAATGGCGGCGCGAGGAGGCGCTGCCATGAGTGATCTGATCTGGCTTTCGGAGGGGCAGATGCGCCGCATCGAACCCTATTTTCCGCTGTCGCATGGGGTGCCTCGTGTTGATGATCGTCGGATCATCAGCGGGATCATCTTCGTCATTAGAAACGGCCTGCGTTGGCGCGATGCGCCTACGGAATATGGGCCGCCCAAGACGATCTACAATCGCTTTATCCGCTGGAGCCGCATGGGCGTATTCAACAGGATTTTCGCAGCGCTGGCGGCAAAGGGCGGAAAACCGGATCAGTTGATGATCGATACCACCCATCTCAAAGCGCACCGCACGGCTGCCAGCCTGCTCAAAAAGGGGATGTTCCCCGACGTATCGGACGCACCAAAGGCGGTCTGAACTCGAAGCTTCACGCAGTCTGCGATGGCAAAGGCAGGCCACTGGTCATGCTGCTCAGCGAAGGGCAGATGAGCGACTACAAAGGCGCGGCACTGATGCTGGACGCCTTGCCCAGAGCCAAGACCTTGCTCGGCGACAGGGGCTATGACGCAGACTGGTTTCGCATCGCTCTGGCAGAACGTAAGATCACCGCCTGCATCCCGTCTAAGAAGAACCGGAAAGTGCCGATCCCGCACGATGCCACCCTCTATCGGCAGCGACACAAGATCGAGAATATGTTCGGCAAACTCAAGGACTGGCGACGCATCCACACCCGTTACGACCGTTGCGCCCACACCTTCATGTCAGCTATCTGCATCGCTGCCGCCGTCATCTTCTGGCTCAATCAATGAGTCCTGAGCCTAGAAGGCGTTATGTCTTTGCATTCAAATTGGCTCAATGAAGTCGTAATCATCAATGATAGCGATGGGGCAAGCATAGAAGAAAGTATGCCAGGCGATGTTTCGATATATCGGAGTGAAGGAGATGCAATTCGATATTTAGAACCGTGGGCTGTCGAACAATCGCAGATATTTGCGTTCAATGCCGTAGGACAAAGACTTGTTTTAGGCTTGGGGGCAGCTGGTCAGGTGATTATCGTTCGGCGAGAAGATTGCTCGGATGGCCCTGACATTGTTCTGAAATGGCTTAGGTCTCTGACGCAAACTACGCTTAACGCGAGAGTTCGGTTCGCACAAAATGGCAGGGTCGTTCTGGGTGGATACGAAGAAGTCGGGGCATTGCCAACGACCATTGAAGGACTAATTGCCTATATTGGTTTCCCTTTGACAAGCCCCCGGAATTGGCTTGCACCGGGATGCCTATTGCTGCTTGCCATAAACGCAACGCTTTGTGTTGCCCTTTTATGGAAAGTGCTTTGAAGGCTGATCAGCTCCATGCCAGCTTACCGGTGGTTCTAGTCCCGTAGCCTTTAGTTCGCATTCCATCGCTGACCATCGCTCC
Source organism: bacterium (assembly GCA_030824575.1). Taxonomy (GTDB): domain Bacteria; phylum Pseudomonadota; class Alphaproteobacteria; order Sphingomonadales; family Sphingomonadaceae; genus Sphingobium. The sequence goes on from JAVBXL010000063.1 coordinate 2,205, forward strand.
AGCGCGGCAACCTACCGCCCCGCTTCGCCCTCATCGCCGACAAAGAAATGCTGGATCACCTCGCGCGTCAGCCGCGCGGGGCGCAGGCTGCTCGCGTCGATGCAGCACCAGCTGGACTTGACCTCGGCCAGCACTTCCTCGCCGCGCTTGATGATGGTTTCGTAGAAGGCGCGGGCGCCCTGCACCTTTTCCAGCAGGACGGTCGCGATCACATCGTCGTCCAGAAAGGTGGGCTTGCGATAGGTAATTTCATGCTTGAGCGCGACCCACAAATGCTGGGCGACCGCTTCGGCCGGGGCCAGCGCGCGCCAATGGTCCAGCACCGCCTCCTGCACCCATTTCAGGTAGCTGGCATTGTTGACATGACCCATGAAGTCGATGTCGGCCGGATCGATGCCGATCGGAACATAGTGGGGAATCGCGTTACTCACATGGATGTCAATAGCAGCCCTACAGGCTGGCTGATAGAGGGCAACGTCCTGTCCCGCGAAAAAGGGGCCGATCTTGCGACCGGCCCCTCCTGTTTCAACCAATACCGGCGATCAGAAACGCCAGCCGACGCTGCCGACCACCTGATGGCGATCGGTGTCGATGCCGAATTCTTCGCTGGTCGCGCCATTGGCGAAGTCGATGTGCGCGTCCTGATACTTGGAATAGCGATATTCGATCTTGGCGAAGGTGTTCGCGTTGATCGCGCGCTCAACGCCCGCGCCGATGCGCCAGCCGTCCAGCTTGAACGCGGTATCGGTTTCCTGATTGGTGTCGCCGGCCAGCACTTCCATCTTGGTGTTGGTGTAGCCACCCTTCACATAGATGAGCGTGGCGGGGTTGGCCAAGATACCGGCGCGCGCGCCGACATAGAGGTCGCGGCCCTGCTTGACGCGGCCAAAACCGAACTGGTCAGAAAAGTCGCGGCGGCTGCTCTTGGCGGTGGAGTCGGTATATTCGCCCTCAACGCCGACGACCGCGCTGCCGAGGTTGATGTCATAGCCCGCGCCGACGCCGTACAGAAGACCGTCGATATTCTGGTCGTCATTGCCATTGTCATTGTCCACGTCGCTGCCAGCCCCGGTGCGGTCATAGCCCAGGATCGCTTCGACGCGCGGGCCGGTGAAGGTCGGGCCGACATCCTGCGCGAAAACGGGGGTGGCGACGGTGGCGCCGGCGAGAAGGGTTGCGACCATCAACTTACGCATAACAGATACTCCGTGTGTCATTCCGTCCCCTCTCTCAGGGGGTGAGACGCACAAGCCGGAGCGGCCCGGTTAGTTTCATGAACGGGAGATAAACAATTGATTATGTGTCCTTAATGTCACGAAATCGCCTCCGTTCACCGCGCAATCGTGCGGATCGGGCGATAAAATGCCGGAACGATTTTCAACATTCCACCACGTTGACGGCCAAACCGCCGAGCGAGGTTTCCTTGTAGCGGCTGGCCATGTCCTCGCCGGTCTGGCGCATGGTTTCGATCACCGCGTCCAAACTGACGATGTGGCGGCCATCGCCCTGGAGCGCGAGATAGGCAGCGTTGATGGCCTTGACCGCGCCCATGGTGTTGCGTTCGATGCATGGGATCTGGACGAGGCCACCGATCGGATCGCAGGTGAGGCCGAGATTATGTTCCATGCCGATTTCGGCGGCGTTTTCGATCTGGCCGTTGGTGCCGCCCAGCACGGCGGCGAGGCCGGCCGCCGCCATCGAACAGGCCACGCCCACTTCCCCCTGGCATCCCATTTCAGCGGCAGAAATGGAGGCACGCTTCTTGTAGAGGAAGCCCATGGCGGCGGCGGTTAGCAGGAAGCGGCGCTCGCCGTCGCGGTCGGCGCCCGGCACGAAGCGGCGATAATAATGCAGCACCGCCGGGATCACGCCCGCTGCGCCGTTGGTGGGGGCGGTGACGACCCGGCCGCCCGCCGCATTTTCCTCATTCACCGCTAGAGCGAACAGGCTGACCCATTCGAATATCTGGGCCGGACCCAGCGCATCCTGTTGCAGCCGCAGCCGCTGGTGAATGGCGCGGGCGCGGCGGCGGACCTTGAGGCCGCCGGGCAGCAGACCTTCCTGTTCCAGCCCGCGGTCGATCGAGGCGGTCATGGCGTCGATCACGCTGTCAAGGAAGGCGTCCGTCTCCGCCTGCGTCCGCCAGGCCCCTTCGTTGCGCAAGACCAGGGTCGCGATCGACAGGCCGGTCGCTTCGCCCTGCGCCAGCATTTCCGCGCCGGAGGAGAAGGGATAGGGCTGGACAACATTATGGCCAAGCGGCGCGGCGTCGTCGGTCAGCGTTGCGCCGGGCAGGACGGCCCCACCGCCGATCGAATAATAATCGCGCACCAGCGGATCTGCGCGCCCGTCGATCCAGGCAGTGAAGCGCATGCCGTTGCTGTGCGCCTCCAGAAATTCGCCCATGCGAAAGATGAGGTCGCGCGCTTCCTCGAACGGCAGCCAATGATCGACAGCGCTACCCGCGCGGATACGACCGTCGGTGCGGATGGCGGACAGGATGGCGGGGATCGCATCGGGATCAACGCCTTCGGGGCGATAGCCCGACAGGCCGAGCAGGATGGCGCTGTCGGTCGCATGGCCCCGGCCGGTCAGCGCCAGCGATCCGAACAATTCGCATTGCACCCGCTGCGGCTGGGCGGGCAGCGAGTCCATGAACATGAGGGCGGCGCGCATCGGGCCGACCGTGTGGGAGCTGGACGGACCGATGCCGATGGTGAACAGGTCCGTCACGCTGATCGCGGCGGCCGCGTCGATCCGGCTCTTGCTCACATCAATAATCCTTGGAAACCCGGACGTTGGCGCTTTCGCGGCCCAGCGTGGAAATGGCGCCGAGCAGCGAGAGCCAGCGCGTGACCTGATATTCGATCCGGGTGGCGCTATAACCCTGCCCGTCGGTGATGAGTTCGACATAGGTTTTGCGGGTCAGATATTTGCCAGCCGCGATCGACGTGCCCTGCCCCTGGGTCGGATCGGCCGCGATGATGCGGAGGCGATCGAGGCCCGCCGCCTTGCGCACCGCGTTGATGGGATCGAGGCCGCCATTGCCCTGAAGCGATCCGACCGCGGAGGCGAGTTGCAGCGCTTCGGGTGCGGACAGGTTGGTGATCGACGTGCCGAACAGGATGCGCGACAGCAGTTCGTCCTGCGGCAGCGCGGGAACGCTGGTGAAGCTGATGTCGGGTTTGAGGCCTGTGCCGCCGACATGGATGGTGGCGCTGAGGTCGCTGACGTCCGCTTCGGCGCTGATGTCGAGCGTCGGGTTGACAGGACTTCGGCCGTCGAACTGGATATTGCCTTCGCGCAGTTCGAAGCGGCGGCCGGCAAATTCATAGCCGCCGCGCACCAGTTGCGCCCGGCCAGCGATGGTCGGATTGGTGACGGTCCCGCCAAGGTCGAGATCCGCGCGCCATTCGCTGTCCAGGCCAAGGCCGGTGACGGTCAGCCGATTGCGCGCCCGCGCCTTGATCGCCAGCGCCCAAGGGACGTTGGTGCGCGGCCGCTCGATCTCATCACCGCGGCGGTTGACCTCTACCACTTTGAGTTCAGGGATTTGCGCCACGGCGGCGGCGCGGCCCATGGTGAAGCGGCTTTTGTTGAGCACCACGTCGCCGCCAATCATGCCGCCCACGCCGTCCGATCGCAAGGTGATCGGACCCGTCACGGTCGCGGCGATGTCGTCTCGCTCCAGCAGCGCGGCATTGTCGGCTTGTAGCGCCAGGTCCATGCCTACGCCGGCGATGCCGTTGAAGGTGAAGCGGCCGGTGCCATTGACGGTGCCGCCATTTTGCGCGGTGGCGGCAAAGCTGGAGATGACCAGTTGCGCGCCCGAAAAGCGCCCGCGCGCCTTGACGCCTTTCAACTGCATGCCGGTGACCGGGCTGTTGATCGCGGCATTGTCCGTCGCGAAGGTGCCGGTGATGATCGGCTCGCCCACCGTGCCGCGCATATCCGCCGACACGCCGACCATGCCCGCGATATCTACGATCTCCACCCCGGTCAGGCGCCAGAGCGTGTCGGCCGTACCGTTGAAGCGCAACTGGGCGAAGAAGGGCGCGCGGTTGAGGCGCGTCGCAAGCCCGCCCTCTGTCCCCAGCGGGTTGAGCAAAGCCTGCGCCTGGCCGATCGTCTTGCCGTCGGCGACGAAGACCATGCGGGTGGCAAGCCGTTCGCCCGTCAGCACGGCGTTGACGCCGACATCGACCGGACGGGAGCTGAGCGAGAGGCCGGAGCGGGAAAGGCCACGGATGCGCAATTCCGCCTTGCCGCTGGGCAGGCCGCCGCGCGGCTGGGCGTAGCTGAGCGACCCGGTCGCCATGCCGCCCAGGCCCAGATTGTCATAAGCGATGTCGAGCAGGGCCAGCGGTAGCTTCTGCATCCGCGCCTCGATATGGGTCGCTGCGCCGCCCAGTTCGCCCGCCAATTGCAGCGATCCGCCGGCATAGGCGATGGTCGCGGGCGACAGGCGCCAGCCATCCTCCGCCCGCGTCAGCACGGCAGGCCGGGTCAGGCGGATCGGGCGCTTGTCGATGGTGCCGCCGGCGGTCAGACGGATGCGGTCGGGCTGGACGTCCGCCTCTCCCTGCAAATCGAACAGGCGGCCGCGCTGGCCCGACAGGCTGCCACGTATCTTGCCCTTACCATCGATCAAATCGGCATTGACGGCGAACCGGCCGAGCAGCACGCCGCCGACGCGCAAGCCACGCGCCTGTGCCGTCGCGGTGACGGTAGTGCCGGTCGGATCGAGCAGGATGGTGCCGTCCAGCGTGCCGCGCCGCACCTCTATGATGGTCGGCCCTTCGAAGCTGGCGTCGCTGGCGGTCAGTTTGAGCTGCACCTGCTGGTTCAGGCCCACCGGCTTGAAACTGATATAGCCGGTGACCGGTCCCAACACGCTTAGCTGGCCGTCCAGCCCGCCGCCAATGGGGCGGATATCGCCGCTGGCGGTGACGCCCGACACGGCGAGGTTGGCGACCCGCACCACCGCCTGCCCGCCCAGCGGCAACAGGATGACGCCCCGGCCGGTGAAGGGGCCGAGCGTCGATCCGCCGGTGGCGGTATAGCTGTAGCCATTGGCGTCGGGGATCAGCCTGGCGTGCACATCGCGCAGGCCCAGCGCGTCCATCGGCCGGGCCAGTGTAACGTCGATGGTCGGCTTTTCGATCAAGCCGTCCAGCGTCAGTTCCACCGGCCCATAACGGCCGTGGCGGCCAACGCCCTCCAGATGCAGCGACTGGTCGCGATAGCGCACGCCTTGCCCCGTCAGTGTCAGCAACGGCGATTCCAGTCGCAGGTCGCGTAGCCCCAGATCGCCATTGGGCAGCAGGTCCAGCCCGCTGCGCACGGTCGGCAGCCCACCGCCCAATGTCCGCAGAAATTCATTGTCCAACCGCCGCACCCGCGCCAGCACGTTTCCGGACAGGCCAAAGCCGCCATCGGCGCGCGGCATGGCGCGCAGCTTGGACGTCAGGTCGACGATGCCGAAGTTGGGGATGAAGAGATTGGCGATCTGGCCGTCCAGCCCGGCATCATAGCGGCCGGTCTTCAGGTCGGCGATCACCACTAGCTTGCCGCGCAGCTTGTCCGATCGCAGCAACATGGGATTGCTGACGATCTGCTGCCCCTTTACCTGGAACACGCCATCAAGCTGGAAATTGCGCACTATGCCCGCGACCAGATCACCCTGCCCATCCACGCTGCGCGCGCGCAGGCGCAGTGGGATGACCGTTGGACCATTGCGCATGGCGCGTCCCTTGCCCTCCGCCCGCAGGTCGTTGATGATCGCCCGGTCGATGGTTAACTGGCGCGCGGTGAGCAGATATTCATAGCCCAGCGCCGTAAAATCGCCGTCCAGCCGGATCTTGGCCGCGACGTCCCGGCTCCGCACATCCTTGAGCAGCGCTTGCGGCTGGGTCAGCTTGACGTCGATCCGCATATTGTCGAGCGCGTTGTTGCGCAGGTCGATCGCGCCGTCGGCGGCCAGATCGACTGCGGCGGAGCGAAGCGAGAGACGGCCGTCGATCACCCGGTCGATCATCGTCCCGCTGGCCCGCGCGGACAGGCGCGGCGCAGCGACGCGGCGGAACAGGCCGTTGCCGGCGATCGCATTCCCCTCCACTGTGCCGCGCGCCGAATAGGCGCCGCTGCGGGCGGCCAGCACGGCATCAACGACAGGCGCGCCGTCCAGCGTGGCGGACAGGCGACCGTCCCACTGGCTCCAACTGCCCCTGCCGCCGATGCGCAGATTGGCGTCCTGCTCCAACCCGGCCATGGCGGCCAATAGGCCCGATTTGGGCGCATTGACCGTTACATCGAGTTTGAAGCGATCCTCATCCGGGCGACTGTCGAGCGCGATAGTCAGGGCGTCGCTGCCATCGAGGGTGCGCACCGTCAAATCGATAATCGCCCGGCCGCCGCGGATATCGGCGTCGCCCGCCATGGTCGCGACCTGCGCGCGGCCGGTTACGGATGGCGCGATTGCCAGTCGGCCGACCGAAAATTCCATCAGCCTTATGTCGAAACCGGGCAGGATCGGCCCGCGCCGCTGGGTCGGGTTCAGCTTGGGCAATTTGTGCAGCGTCGCGCGCGGGATCACCAACCGGTCGATGTCCAGCCGGTTGGACAGCCAGGCGAAGGGCCACCAGTCCAGCTCGACCCGCGGCGCCTCCAGAAACTTGCCCTTCGGATCGGACAGGATGAGGTCGCGCAGCACTGCCTTGCGATAGATGCTGCCCTCTATCCCGCCGACCTGGATGCGCAGGCCCGACGAAGATTTGATTCCCGCGATCCGGGTGGCGAGGAAGCGATGCCCGCCGCCAGTGTCGAGCCACAAGAGCGCGCCCGCCACGATCACGACCAGCGCCGCCAGCAGCCCGGCCAGCCAGCGCTGCCAGCGGCCGTCCCAGGCGCGGCGCGGGCGCGGCGGCTGGACGACGGGGTCGGCGGGGGCGTCGTCGGCCATCAGAACGCCTGGCCCAGCGAGACATAGACGGCGATCTTGGGATCGCCCGACTGCGGATTGAGGGGCGTACCGACATCGACGCGGATTGGGCCAAAATTGCTGTAATAGCGCACACCCATGCCCGCGCCGATGCGCAGGTCGCGGAAGCGCGGCAGGAAGGTCGTGGAAATATTGCCGGCATCGACAAAGGGCACGACGCCGAAATTGCCGAAGCGCACCCGCGCCTCCAACGAAAATTCGGCCAGGCTCTTGCCGCCGACCGGATTATCATCCTCGCCAAAGCGCGGCCCGATCGCCTGATAGCCGTATCCGCGCACCGACGCGCCGCCACCGGCGTAGAAGCGCCGCGACGGGGCGATCTGATCGACCTTCGATCCCAATATGGTGCCGAAGCGCGCGCGTGCGGCCATGACCAGCTTTTCGCCCACCGGCTGGTAGACGCTGCCGTCCAGTTGCACCTTGGCATAGCCGAAAGTGGTGCTCTGAAACGACAATTCGGGGCTGATCCGGCCACCCAGGCGAAAACCCGTGCTGGGGTTGAGCAGGTCGTCGCTGCCGTCATAGGTCAGGCTCAAGGGGATCGCCCCGATCAGGAAGGTGCGCCGCGCACCGCCCGAAAAGGCGTCCGCCTCATCCGACGCCACCAGTTCGGCGCCGACCCGCCACACCCAGTCCTTCTGGAACAATATGTTGGTCGTCCGCTCCAGCCCGCCTGCAACGGTGATGGTGCGCGCATCATAGGCGTCGCGCCGGATGTTGCTGACCGACAGCAGCCCGGTCAGCACATTGTCGCGCCGGTGGAAATTATTGCGGCGATAGGTGGCGGACGCCGTCTGCTCCTGCGTGCCGAGAACGCCACGCAGCGTCAACGCGCCTTCGGGCGGGAAGAGGTTGCGATGCTGCCAGCTGATTTCGGCGCGATACCCCTCCCCCGTGCCATAGCCCAGTTCGCCCGCGATCGTGCGCAGGGGCGCGGGCCGAACATCGACGTCCAGGTCGACATGCTCGCCATCGCCCGCCTCGACCGGCTTCAGGCTGACCGAGGAGACGAGGCCGGTGGCGACGATGGCGCGGCGCAGATCCTCCACATCGGACGCCTTATAAGAATCGCCCGGATCGAAGCGGGCGATTTCTTGCGCATGATGGGCGTCGAACAGGCGTTCGTCATCCATACGGATCGCGCCGAACCGGCGGAAACCGCCCGGCGCGACGATGATGTCCAGGTCACCCTTGCGCTCCTCATGGTCGATCCGCACTTCGGGTTCATCCACCCTGGCGAAGGGAAAACCGCTTTCGGACAATTTGATCGCCAGCGCGTCGCGCCCGGCCAGGATGACGTCCGCATCGACCGGATCGCCAACCTTGGGCGGGAAGGCGGCGCGCAGCCGCGCTTCCTGCCCGGCTGTTTCGGCCAGGCCGGTGACGTCCACCGATTCCAGCAGATATTGGGTGCCGGGTGTGATGTCGAAGGTGACGGCGAGCCGATCGCTGCCCGGCGGTGGCGCGGCGACGGCGCTACGGATGCGCGCGGCATAATAGCCCTTCGCGCGCAGCAGCCGGTCGAGCAGTTCGCCATCTTCCTTCATGCGCCGATTGATCTGGGCGAGGTTCGCGGACTTGCCCTGCCCCAGACGCAGCACCGAGAGTTCGTCGAAACGCAAGGTGAACTGCGCGTCGGCGATCGCATCGATGCCGCTCAGCAGTACGGTATAGCGCCGCTCTTCGCCCGCATCGGCGAAGGTGACGGCGTCGTCCGCGGCGGCGGGGGCGGTATCGGCGACCGCCTGGGCATCGGACGTGGTTGGGTCCGCCGGGTCGCCGGGCTGCGCGGCCGTATCGACCGGGTCTTGCGGCAGCGGCGCGATCGTATCGGGCTGGCCCATGTCGGGCCAGTCGACGCCGATGTCGGGCATCGCATCGAGCGCCTGTTCCGGCGCGGCCGCCGCTGGTTCCTGCTGCGCACGCACGGCGACGGGCGCTGCCAGAAGCAGCGGCGCGAGAAGGAGCCGGGCGGCATGCGGGCGGCCTGAAGAGCGGCGTCGTATCCGCAAACCATCGGTCATGGCGCCGGTCTAGACCAAGTGCGGGCGCGAACGCCAGCCCCAGAAGTCGCCGACCGCCGCCAATTGCAGGCCAATCGTCAGAATGCGGTGTTCAACCGGTCCATCAGCGCGCGCGCCGGGCTGACGCCGACGGTCGCGGCGGAGCTGGTCATCGTGTCCAGCCGGTCCTGAAGCCGGGCGACGCGGTCGTAAAGTTCCTGGCTCGCGTCGATCAGCGCGCGGGCGGCGAAGGGGAAACCGCCGGCCAGATCAGCTTCGGTATGCGATGCGCGGCCCAGCCGATATTTTTCGTCCGACAGATCGACCTGCTCGATCTCGCCCCGCTGCCACGCGCGCTGGCTGAGCAGCCAGGCGATGATGTGCATCAGGCGGGTCGTCACCTTCAACGATTCGCAGGCGAAGGCGACCCGGCGCAGCGGATCGTCCACCCCATCGTCGAGCGAGGCGCTGCCGTCGAAATAGGCGCGCGCCTCGTCCGCCATGATCATGGCTTCGAGATAGAGTCCATCGACCAGTCGCCGGTGGAGGCCAGGATCAAGAAAGGCGGCGCGTTGCATCGGATTGAGCTGCCATATTTTTGCAACCTTGTCAGGCCCGTTGCGCCGGTTCGGGCACCCTTTGTCCCATTTGGGATCGGTTAGCAGGCCGTTAACCAAAAATGCCGCGCTGGACGCCCCGCTTTCAGGCGATGATGTCGGGGACCAGCGCATCTTCCAATATCGCGATCTCGTCGCGCAGGCGCAACTTGCGTTTCTTGAGGCGAGCGACCTGCATCTGGTCGCCACCGCCAGCCGTCACCAATGCGGCGATCGCGCTGTCAAGGTCGCGATGCTCGACCCGCAGCAATTCCAGTCGGCGCATGATGTCTTCCCGGCTCACCGCGCCTCTGCCTCCACTTCGTTCGTACCAACAGCGTCTGATAACGCGCCCCGACGACGCGGACCATCGCAAATTTCCATGCAGTCCGCCGCAAAGCCCGAATCCGGGCGAGACAAGCCATCCGAATCATGATTTATTTGATCGTCCATAGCCCTCGTAAGGAGAATGTCATGGAAAATAGCCACATTTCAGCTCTTTCAGCAAAGCATGCCGGCCTTGAAGCCCGAATCAAGGCGGAATCGAGTCGGCCCATGCCCGACGCTATATTGGTGGCCTCGCTCAAAAAGCAGAAATTGCGGCTGAAGGAGGAGTTGGCAGCTCAGCACTGATCGCTGGCGCGACGCTCTGGGAGGAGGTCGGGACGCGGCGGCAAAGACCGCCCGTCCGGCCGCCTCGATCGCCTGTGATGTCCTGCTGCAGGATAGCAAAAAGCCCCGGAGCCGGCAGGTTCGCGGGGCATATTTATGGCGTCAAAGGGGAAGGATCAGCGGCGCTTTACGCCGTGCTGCGTGGTGCGCAAATAATCGGGCACCAGGGTCTGCTGCGTCGCAGCCGCGCCAACCGGCTTGCGCGCCAGTTGCGGATCGATCGGCTCGTCAAAGGCAAGGCCGATCTTGTCTTCGCGCGACCAGGCCACCACGCCGGTCACCTTGCCGATGCCGCGCAGATCGCAGATGATCTGGATACCCGCGGGCACCGCCCGTTCGCAATCTGCCATCAGGCCGGTCGCGGACAGATTACGCACGCGCGCCTTGCCCAGTTGGGCGCCTTCGGGCGTGCTGAGCGTGGTCAACAGGAACAGGCTGTCGCGCGGCGCGGCGCGCGCCGGTCCCCGGTCCGAAATATCCTGATCGTCGTCCATGCAAAAACCCACGGTTGGAAAGCGGTGAAGGCCGTCATCCTAACAGGGGGGTGATGGAAAAAGCGTTAATCGTCGCGGGAGATTTTTTCCTGCCGCTCGTGACGCTCCTGCGCCTCCACCGTCATCGTCGCGATCGGGCGCGCTTCCAGTCGGCCAAGCGAGATCGGTTCGCCGGTGACTTCGCAATAGCCATATTCGCCATCGTCGATCCGGCGCAAGGCTGCGTCGATCTTGGAAATCAACTTGCGCTGGCGATCGCGGGTTCGCAGTTCGATCGACCAGTCGGTTTCGCTCGATGCGCGATCGTTCAGGTCGGGTTCGCGCAGCGGTTCATTCTGCAACACCGCCAGCGTACCTTCTGACTCGGTCAGTATCTGCTTCTTCCAATCCCAGAGACGCTGGCGGAAATATTCCAGCTGCACCGGGTTCATAAACTCTTCGTCGGACGACGGCCGGTAATCGGCGGGAAGTGCTACTGTCGATTTTGGCGGCTTATCGCCGTCTTTATCGGAATTCAGGACCGATGCCATCTGGCTCTCCGACTCGTAAGGCCCCGGCGCTTGATATTCCGGGCGCCCAAACTTGATTGTGCCCGCCTCATAGCCATGGCCGCGAACCGACACAAGCGGGCAATCTACGGCTCATCGCTTGCTTAGGGCCATTTTTCATACGCATGACGGCGCTTGTCATCGAGTCCCCGGAGAAAACACGCCGCCCCTTGCAGCGCCTCTGTTCGTTCAGCATTGGGTGGCCAGTCGTTTCATAGTGGGACGTTAACCATTTCCCTTCAACCAATGGCAGCTTTTCCCTCGACTTAGACATGATATTGAGGGTTAACGGGATTGCAGTTAACCCTTTCTTTTGCGTTCATGCGCATAGGAAGTTCCCGTCAGCCCATCTCTGGAAATCCAGTGAAGGGTGCGGGGGTAACAAGAGAAGAGTAGATCCTATGTCGGTACGGATGGCTTTGGCAAAGTTGTGCGCCTGCACTTGCGGCGGGGCGATCATTGGCGGCGGCGCCGTCCATGTCGCCGAAAATGCACGGCCTGCGGTGGTGCACAGCACCAAGAGCATGAAGGCTGCGCCCAAGAAGCGCCTGGCCGTCCGCACCGTGCAGCGCAAGGTCGTGCGGACCGTGCAGGTCACGAAGCCGCAGACGGTGACGGTCGTGACGCAGGCTGCGCCCATTCCCCTGCCCGCGCCGATGCCGATGGCCGAAATGCCGATGATGTCGGGCGGCGGCGGCGCGGTGCCGGTCGTTATGGGCGGTGGCGGCGGCTTTGGCGGCGGCGGGTTCATCGGCGGCTTCTTCGGCGGCGGCGGTGGCGGCAGCGGGGGCGGATCGGTCGTGATCTCCTCGACCAGCAGCTCGACCGGCGGCATCAGCAGCTCGACCAGTTCGACCACGGGCGGTGTTTCGACCTCCACCGGCGGCGTGTCGACGTCAACTGGCGGCGTTTCGACTTCGTCAGGTAACGTGTCGACTTCGTCGGGTAACGTGTCGACCTCTTCGGGCAATGTCTCCACCTCGTCGGGCAACGTCTCGACGTCGTCAGGCAATGTCAGCAGCAGCTCGTCTTCCTCGTCCAGCTCCAGCTCGTCTTCCTCCTCCAGCTCGTCGTCGAGCAGTTCGGGCGGATCGAGCGGCGGCAAGCCCGGTAAGCCGGACCATCCCGGTTCGAGCGGCGGCAGTTCGGGCAGCAGCGGCTCAAGCGGCAGCTCAGGTTCCAGCGGCAGTTCGGGGTCGAGCGGCAGTTCGGGTTCGTCCTCCTCGTCCAGTTCGTCGTCCGGCAGCTCTTCCTCGTCGGGCGGCTCGTCCAGCTTCGGCAGCACCGGCTCGACGGGCAGTTCGGGCAGCAGCGGCAGCTCAGGGTCGAGCGGGTCGAGCGGCAGTTCGTCTTCTTCGTCCAGCAGTTCCTCCAGCTCGAGCGGGGGCTCGAGTGGCAGCACGGGGGGCACCGATGTTCCGGCGCCGCCCATGGTGCTCCTGTTCGGCGCGGCCGCCGTGGCGCTCGTCGCCCGCCGTCGGTTCGCCGAACGCAAGGCGCAGGCCGCCGCCTAACCGCGACGCGCGCCACAAAAAAGGGGCGGCCCCGGCATCGGGGACGCCCCTTTTTTTCGTTTTACGCCGGACAGGTCAGGCGGCGGCGATGATCTTTTCGATCTCCAGCACCGGATGGTTGGTCAGATCCTTGGCGATTTCGCCGACCAGGCGGCTTTGCACTTCCTTGTGATAATGTTTGCGCATCTCGCCAAGGGCCGTGGGCGGGGCGACGATGATCAGCTTTTCATAATCCTGCGCAAAGGCGCGGCGCTTGAGCAGGTCGGCTGCTTCGGTGGCGAAACGCGCTTCTTCCAAGTCATGGAAGTTGGTCTGTTCCATCGAACTTTGACGACCACCCATGGGGGAAGATGAACGACCCGCCGCATCCGACGCCTGATCGCGATTGGCGGGATTGTCCTGCACCTTCACCTCCTCCGCTTCCAGTTGGGGAAAGGCGCTGTCGCCCTTGTTGCGGAAGAAGAGCAGCTTGCGGCCGTCCGCCACCAGTATCATCGCGTCATGATCGATCTGCATCGCTCGTTCCTTTTCTCGTTGATTGGTGCAGGACTAACGACCCAGCGGCGCATAGGGTTGCGCGGTCCGTCGCGCGGCGGCATAGGACTGCCCCATGCACGATATCCGCTTCATCCGCGAAACCCCCGCCGCCTTCGACGTTGGCCTTGCCCGGCGCGGCCTTGCTCCGCTCTCCGCCGAGATATTGGCGATGGATGAGCAGAGCCGGTCGATCAAGACGCAGTTGCAGCAGGGCCAGGCCCGCCGCAACGAGGCGAGCAAGGCGATCGGCCAGGCGATGGCCGCGGGCGACAAGGAGAAAGCCGAGGCGCTGAAGACGGAGGTCGCGGCGCTCAAGGAAGGCGCGCCGGCGCTGGAGGCGCAGGATAAAGATGTCGGCGACGCGCTGACCGCGATGTTGGCTGCCATTCCCAACCTGCCCGCCGACGATGTGCCGCAGGGCGCCGACGAGGCGGACAATGTGGAAGTAAGCCGTTGGGGCACGCCGCGCAGCTTCAACTTCACCCCGCAGGACCATGCTGATTTCGGCCCGGCGCTGGGGCTGGATTTCGAGGGTGGCGCGAAGCTGTCGGGCGCGCGCTTCACCGCACTGCGCGGACCGATGGCGCGGCTGCATCGGGCGCTGGCGCAATATATGCTCGATACCCAGACGGGCGCGAACGGCTATGAGGAGGTCAACCCGCCGCTGCTGGTGCGGGACGAGGCGCTGTTCGGGACGGGACAGTTGCCCAAATTCGCCGAGGATCTGTTCCGCACCACCGACGGCCGCTGGCTCATCCCGACCGCCGAGGTATCGCTGACCAATCTGGTCGCCGACCAAATCTTGGCCTTAGACAGCCTGCCGGTGCGACTGACCGCGCTGACCCCCTGTTTCCGGTCCGAAGCCGGTTCGGCGGGACGCGATACGCGCGGGTTCATCCGCCAGCACCAGTTCGAGAAGGTCGAGTTGGTCGCGATCGCCAAACCCGAAGAGTCCGAGGCCGAGCATGAGCGCATGTGCGTGGCGGCCGAAGGGATATTGCAGGCGCTGGGCCTGCCCTATCGCAAGATGCTGTTGTGCACCGGCGACATGGGCTTTGGCGCGCGCAAGACATGGGATCTGGAGGTTTGGCTGCCGAGCCAGGCCACCTATCGCGAGATCAGTTCCGTTTCCAACTGCGGCGACTTCCAGGCGCGGCGGATGAACGCGCGCTATAAGCCGGAGGGCGAGAAGCAGACCCGCTTCCTGCATACGCTCAACGGGTCTGGCCTGGCCGTGGGTCGCACGCTGGTCGCGGTGCTGGAGAATTACCAGCAGGCCGATGGCAGCGTCATCGTGCCGGATGTGCTGGCGCCCTATATGGGTGGGATTACGAAGCTGGAGCCACGCTAAACCCTTCCCCGTTCGGTTCTCGACAGGCGCGAACCGAACGGGTGTCTGAGACAGGGAGTGCGACAGTTATACGCGATCGCACTATTTTGTTTAGTTAGCTAACTAATATAATAATGGCTGTGCGCTGCCGCAGGCTGAAAATGCTGGAAACCATGGCAGGATCGGATACACACGGCGCGATGCAGCGCCCGTCTCTTCTGATCCTGCCGCTCGGCTCGCTTATGCTGGCCGCCTGCATACCCAATCAGGGCGAGCGCGCCGATCCCGCCCCCACGCCGCCGCCCCGGATGGATGCGGACGCATCGACCGTCGAACTGGCCGAAACCCAGCCGGTCTGGACAGCGCAGCAGGTGGTGGCGAATGCGCGCACCGTGGCCAGCGCCACCTATGTCGTGCAGCCCGGCGATACGCTGCGCGGGGTCGGCAACCGCACCGGCGCAGGGTCGGAAGCGATCGCCCGCGCCAATGGCCTGACCGCGCCCTACGGTCTTCGCGCCGGGCAGACGCTGCAAATCCCCGGCGGCCGCTATCATCTGGTGGCGGAGGGGGAGACGGGCATCGCCATCGCATCGGCCTATGGCGTCGCCTGGAGCAGGATCGTCACGGTCAATGGCCTGAGCGAACCCTATATGCTGCGGCGCGGACAGCGGCTGCTGCTGCCCGGTGACGCCCCTGCCCGCGCGCCGGGCATCGAGCAGCGTGCCGCCGCCTTCCGCATCGACATTGACGATGTGTTGACCGGCGGCCAGCCCGCCGCGGCCGACAATGCGCCGGTCGCCGTCGCATCGAGCGCGCCGCGCCCCCTGCCCTCCAACGTGCCGATCGCGCAGCCTGCCCGGCTGTCGGGCAGTTTCGCCTGGCCGGTCAAGGGCGTGATCCTGTCCCGCTTCGGTCCCGGCGAAAGCGGCGCGAAGAATAATGGCATCGACATCGCCGCGCCGGCCGGAACGCCGATCCGCGCGACCGCGGATGGCGTGGTCGCCTATGCAGGCGACAAGGTGGCGGTGTTCGGCGGTCTCGTCCTCATCAACCATGGGAGTAGCTGGGTCAGCGCCTATGGCCATGCCAGCCGCGTCGATGTGGTGCGCGGGCAGAAGGTGACGAGGGGCCAGATCATCGGCCTGGTCGGCGACACCGGCTATGCCAGCAAGCCCAAGCTGCATTTCGAATTGCGGAAGGACCGGGTGCCGGTGAACCCGATCGGCCAGTTGCCGCCGGCATGAGGATCGACCAGGTTCGCCCGACGATGGGCACGGCCGGCTTCCTGCGTCGGCGATCGTCCATGCCGATGTGGGTGGACCTGGTCTGGCGCGTGGCGCTGGTGTTCGGGCTGATCGCGCTGGTGCTGCTGCTCCATTGGGTCGGGCGCGACGGGCTGAAGGATAATTACGATAACGAAATCAGCTTCATCGACGTGCTCTACTTTACCACGGTGACGGTCACGACGGTTGGCTATGGCGACATCGTCCCGGTGACGCCGGAAGCCCGCCTGTTCGAATCCATCTTCGTCACGCCGATCCGGCTGTTCGTCTGGCTGATCTTCCTCGGCACGGCCTATAACCTCTTTCTCCGCAACATCCTCTACAGGTGGCGCATGGCGCGTATTCAGGCTGATCTGCACAATCACATCATCGTCACCGGTTTCGGCACCAGCGGGCAGGAGGCGGTGAACGAACTGCTCGCCCGCGGCACCGACCCGCGCGAGATCGTCGTCATCGACGGCAGCGACAAGGCGCTGGAACTGGCCGAAGCGCAGGGGTGCAACATATTGTGCGGCGATTCGACGCGCGACCGGACGCTCAAGGACGTAGCAATCCACCGCGCCCGTAGCATGATCGTGTCGGCGGGGCGTGATGACACATCGATCCTCATCACCCTGACCGCCCGGCATCTGGCCCCGCGCCTGCCGATCAGCATCGTCGTGCGCAACGAGGATAATGAACTGCCCGCGCGGCAGGCGGGCGCGACCACGGTCATCAATCCAGTCAGCTTTGCCGGGCTGTTGCTGGCGGGCAGCACCAGCGGGCGGCATATCGCCGATTATATGGCGGATCTGGCCGCATCGGGCGGGCGGGTGAAGTTGAACGAGCGGGCCGTGCTGCCGGAGGAGATTGGCGGGCCTCTGTCGGCCATCGGCACTGGCCTTGGCGTGCGCATCTATCGCGCCGACCGGCCGATTGGTTTCTGGGAGGACGGGGCCAAACGGCTCCAGACCGGTGACCTCATCATCGAGATCACCGAAGGCGATGGGACGGACGAACCCACGGATCGCGACTGAATCCGGGACCGTGACGGCGGCGCGTGACATTTGGCGCGTAAATCCCTATGTGCGCGACCATCATGGCAACCAAATTTCCTGACGCGCCGAAGATCGGCATGGTTTCGCTCGGCTGTCCCAAGAATCTGGTCGACTCTGAACGTATCCTGACCAAGCTGCGGTCCGACGGCTATCAGATGTCCGCCGACTATGCCGGCGCCGACGTCGTGCTGGTCAACACCTGCGGCTTCCTGGATTCCGCCAAGGAGGAATCGCTGGAGGCGATCGGCGAGGCGATGGC
>JAVBXL010000091.1 GCA_030824575.1 bacterium
GTCAAGGGCTTCGCCATCGTGCTGCTGATCGGCATCGCGACCAGCGTGTTCACCGCCGTCACCTTCACCCGCATGGTCGTCGCGAACTGGGTGCGTCGCACCCGTCCGACCGACATTCATATATGACGGTATATTCCCGTCATCCGTTCGCCCTGAGCCTGTCGAAGGGCTCGGCTGAGCCGCAGGCGAAGCTGCTTCGCTGCGCTCAGCACAGGGCTTCGACTTCGCTCAGCCCGAACGGTATCAGGTAAAGCCATGAAACTTCTCAAGCTCGTCCCCGACAATACCAATATCGGCTTCGTCGCGGTGCGCAAATGGGCGTTCGCCCTGACCGCGCTGCTGACCGTGCTGGCCGTGGGCGCGACCGCGCATAAGGGTCTCAATCTGGGCGTCGATTTCGTCGGTGGCCTGATGATCGAGGCGAAATTCCCGCAGGCGGTGGAAACCGACAAGGTGCGCGCGACCATCGGTACGCTGGGCGTGGGCGAAAGCTCGCTCCAGCAGTTCGGCGATCCCAAGACGGTGCAAATCCGCCTGCCGCTGCCCGACCAGGGCGGGGCCGGCGCGGCCAATGCGGTGGTGGAAAAAACCCGCCAAGCGATGGTCGCGCAATTCCCCGGCGTCACCTTTTCCCGCTACGACACGGTGTCGGGCAAGGTGTCGGGTGAGCTGATCCAGAATGGCGTGCTGGCGGTGGTGCTGGCGATCCTGGGCATCGCGGTGTTCAGCTGGTTCCGCTACGAATGGCAGTTCGGCGTCTCGACCTTCGTCGCGATCGTCCATGACGTGCTGATGACGCTGGGCTTCTTTGCGATCACGCAGTTGGAGTTCGACCTCAACATCATCGCGGCGGTGCTGACGATCGTGGGTTATTCGATCAACGACAAGATGGTGATCGACGACCGTATCCGCGAAAATATGCGCAAATATCGCAAGATGGACATGAAGTCGCTGATCGACCTGTCGGTCAACGAGACGTTGCCGCGCACGGTTATGACGTCCGTCACGATCCTGCTGGCGCTGGGCGCGCTGTTGCTGCTGGGCGGGCATGTGTTGCGCGGCTTCACCGCGGCGATGATGCTGGGCATTATCGTGGGCACCTATTCGTCGGTCTATGTGTCGTCGTCGCTGTTGATCTCGCTGGGCCTGACCCCGCAGACGTCGGAGAAGAAGGCGGCCAAGAAGGGCGATTATGCCGGTACGGCCGAGCGCGTAGGTCCGCGCGACGATGGGGCGAAGCCCTGAGCGACGCCGGCATAAAGGTCCGCCGGGACGATGACGGTCAGGGACCGATCGTCACCGGCTTTCAGGGGCGGGGCTTTCGGGTGCGCGACGACGTGTTTCCCGACGGCCTGCTGCTCAGCCCGGTGCGGGCGCTGGCCTGGGCCGGTGCGCCGGGCGTAGACGCGCTGACGGTGGAGTCGCTGGGCGACTTGTTCGATATCGCGCCGAAGCCTGAATTTCTGCTGCTGGGCACCGGTGCCGGGTTGCGCCAGCCGCCGCGTGCGTTCGTCCGCGCGGTCGAGGCGCTGGGGATCGGCGTGGAGGCGATGGATAGCCGCGCTGCGGCCCGCGCCTGGGGCGTGCTGCGCGCGGAGGAGCGGCAGATCGTGGCGGCGTTGCTGCCGCTTTAAGGCAAACATCGTCATTGCGAGCGTAGCGAAGCAATCCAGTGGCGTGACCTTGGATTGCTTCGCTACACTCGCAATGACGGATGATGGGTTGCGACGCTTGCCCTTCCATCATCACTCCGCCAAGCTGCGCGCCTCTTCCATCCAAGGGGCTTTTCCATGGCATATCGTCGTCCCGCCGCCGCGCTGATCGCGGCGCTTCTCGTTACCACCAGCGCCCATGCCGCCACCCCGGATGCGCAGGCGCGCGGGGACGAGGCCGCTTTCCGTGGCCTGTACAAGGAACTGGTCGAAACCGATTCGAGCTGGCCCGACGGGAGCTGCACGGTCGCGGCGGAACGGATGGGCGCGCGGTTGAAGGCGGCGGGCTATGGCGACGGCGATGTGCAGATCATCGTCGATCCAGCGCATCCCAAGGAAGGCAATCTGTCGGCCATCCTGCGCGGCAGCGACGCCAAGCTGCCTGCCATCCTGCTGCTCGCCCATATCGATGTGGTGGCGGCCAAGCGCGCGGATTGGGAACGCGATCCGTTCAGCCTGATCGAGGAGGGTGGCTATTTTTACGGGCGCGGAACGTCCGATGACAAGGCGATGGCGGCGGCCTTCACCGACCAGATGGTTCGCTATAAGGCCGAAGGCTATAGACCCAAGCGCACGATCAAGCTGGCGCTGACCTGCGGCGAAGAGACGGAGAAGGCGCTGAACGGCGTCGAATATCTGCTGAAGAACAAGCCCGACGCGCTGAAGGCCGGATGGGCGCTGAATGAGGGCGGCGGTGGGTCGCTGGACGAGAGCGGCAAGCCGGTGAGCCAGGGCGTGCAGGCGGGCGAGAAAGTCTATCAGGACTTCACCTTCACCGCGACTGCGCCGGGCGGCCATAGTTCGCGCCAGACCCCGCATGTCAACGCGATCGGCTGGATGGCGACGGCGCTGGCGCGGGTCAACGCCTATGATTTTCCGGTGAACCTGACGCCGGCGGCCAAGGCCTATTTCGGCGCGTCGGCGTCGCTCTATCCGGCCAAGGTGTCGAGCGCGATGGCGGCGATCGGCGCGGGCAAGGCGAGCGAGGCCGATTATGCCGCGGTGTCGGCCGAGAGCGCCAGCTGGAACGCGACCTTGCGCACCACCTGCATCCCGACGCTGATTTCCGGCGGTCATGCGCCCAATGCCCAGCCGCAATCGGTGACCGCGAACGTCAATTGCCGGATCATTCCGGGTGAGGCCGTGGACGCTGTGCTGGCGCGGTTGAGCGAGGTGGCGGCCGATCCGAAGGTCAAGGTCACGCTGGCCGATCCGCCACAGCCCAAATCCTCCGCGCCCGAACTGACGCCGCAGATCATGGGGCCGATCGCGGCGCTGACCAAGGAGATGTGGCCGGGCGTGCCGGTGATCCCGCGTCTGGCCACCGGGGCGACCGACGGGCGGTTCACCAATGCGGCGGGCATCCCTACCTATGGCGTGTCGGGCATGTTCGCCGACCCGGACGGGCAGGGGGTCCATGGCCTGAACGAACGTATCCGCGTCAAGTCGCTGCTGGACGGGCGGGCGTTCCTATACCGGCTGGTGAAGCTGTATACGCAGTGAGGGGTGATCGGCAGCTGCAAAGCCACATCCGTTCGTTTCGAGCCTGTCGAGAAACGAGAAGGATGGGCTATCCGCTTCTCGACTACGCTCGAAGCGAACGGAAGGTAATGATCCTATCCCACCTCGACCCCAACGAAAAAGGGCCGCCCGATCGGGCGGCCCTTTCCTTTCGGCTGGGAGCCGGAAATCAGAAGCGGAATTTCACCGCGGCGCGATAACTCTGATATTTCACATCCTTGCGCCAAAGCGTGGTGTCCGCCGACAGGGACAGATCGACATTGCCGGTGGTGATCGTCAGGCCGCCGCCGACCTCGCCCCAATTCTGGTCCGAACCGCCGAGCGCGAAGGGCGCTAGGCTGCCGGTGCCGCCGACCAGATTGGCCAGGAAGAAGCCCGGTTGGTCGTTGAATTCATGGACGAAGTTGGCGGTCACATAGGGTTTGAACCCGCCATTATTGGCCTTTACCGTGGCGCCCACGCGACCCTGCGCGCTGCGGATGGCACGGCGTTCGATCACCAGCGCTGCGTCGCCGCCATATTCGGCCAGATTGCCTGCGCTGATATAGGCACCGCGGATCGAGGCGCGCGGCACGATGCTGAAGGCGTCGCTACCCAGCGCCTTGCTGAGCCCCAGTTCGCCCGACAGCGCCAGTTCCTGGTCGCTGCCATTGAGGGTGTAGGGGGTAACGCCGACGGCGAAGGAACGGCGCGAGCGGGTGGCGAGGGTGCCGGCGCTGGCGACGCCGTCCAGCTTGACGCCGCCCAGGTCGAAGGCGCCATAGACGGTGCCCTGATAGAGGCGCGCGCGCGCCGTGTCATTGGCGCCGGTATTGCCCTTCAACTCGCTGAAGGAGGCAGCCAGGCCGATCACGCCATTGTCGCCAAACGCTTTTTCGACGCCCACCGCCGCATACCAGCCATCGAACTGGTCACGGCCGAGCGGGACGGCGGTGCGCATCGGTGCGCTTTTGCCGTCGAGATAGCCGCCCGCCAGGAAGGCGCTCATATCGTCGGGCAATACGCCTTCGCGGGTCGTGGTGTCGCCGCCGCCGCCCTGGTCCATGCCCAGGTCGATATTGTTGAGGCTGGCGGAGGCAAGTTGGATCGGCTGACCGGTCATGGTCAGCGTGCCGCCCAGCGAACCGGCGTCCAGCTTGGTCAGGCGGTCGCGATAGAAGCGCGCCATATTGTCGTTGAGCACTTCGGCCATCGACGTCTTGAGCGTTTCGGTGCGCGGCGCCATCGCTTCGAACGTCGCCTGGACCCCGGCGATGCTCAGCAGGTCCGCTTCGCCATAGAGGGTGGCGAAATTGGCGTAGCGCGACCGGTTCTGGTCGAGCAGCTGGGCGAAGCTGGTCTGGTTCTGCGCCGCCGGGTTGACGACGGCGGCATAAAGACCCGCGTCGATCCGCACGCTGACGCTATAGTCACCATAGATCAGCACGGGCTTGAGCACCGCCGACAGCTGCGCCGGGGCGGTGAAGGTGCCGTCGATGCCGCCTTCAGCGGTCACGAACGTATATTGGTTGCCGAAGCGGATCTTGGCACCGGTAGCCTGGCCGAAGGCGACCCGGCCGCCCAGCGCTGCGATGCCGTCGATCGGATCGCCGGCCGCGAGCAGCGACACGTCACCATCGGCCTGCGCTGCGGTGATCGCAGCGGTGCTGCGCTGTTCCGCCGTGCCACCGCCGCCATCGCCGCCGCCTGTGTCGGGGGTTTCGCCTTCGCCATCGTCGCCATCATCCGGGACGAACTCTGTGGCCTTAACCGCTAGAATGTCCGACACGCCGTTGGCGCCCAGGTCGATCTGGAGCGTGCTGCCCGATGTCAGCAGCGCATTGCCCTCAACCGTCAGCGTGCCGATGGTGCCGATGCCGCCGGGGGCGACGGTGCCCAGTATGTTGGTGAAGAAGGGGGTGCGCAGCGTACCGCTGCCCGAGAGCAGGCCGGTCAGCAGGAAATAGTCGCCCGGCGTTGCGATCGTGCCATTGACGTTCACCACCCCGGCGAGATGGGAAATGTCCATCAGGCTGGTGAGCGAGCCACCGGCCGTTACGTCCAGCGCCGCGCCGGTGCCAGCGATGGTGAAGCGATCAACGGTGGCGTCGGTGTCGAGCGTTGTCTTGCCCGTGGCGCTCAGCGTCACGTCATAATAGCGGCCAATGATCCCCTGCGACGCCAGGGGGTCGATATTATTGGGGACGAAATTGGTGGCGCCGGGCAGGCCGTTGGCCAGCGTCGGGCTGGGCAGGACGGCAGCGCTGTCGCCTTCGGCCTGCGCCTCATGCTCGGCACCGTCGAGCCGCGTGACGGTCTGCGCGTTCGGGCTGCGCTCCGCGATCTCGACCTTGCCGATAGAATTGGCGCGGGTGGCCGACCCTGCCGGTGTTGCGGCCGTGCCGCCATCTTCGGTGACGGGCTGGCCGTTGACGATCAGCGTGTCGGTGCCAACATCGTAGCAGATATCGTCAGGGCTGTAGCAGAGCTGGCCGAATTTCGAGGCGCTGTCTTCGCCAAAGGCGCCTGCGCCCGGCGTTGTGGGTATGCCGTTGACCAGGGCGCCGTTGCTGTCGATGATCCGGTAATTGGGATCGAGCGAGGTGATCCAGTGCGAGGCGTCGCTCCACTTGCCATCGCCTGCCTTGGCCGTGGCGTAGCGATAGGGGTTGTTCTGCGCGATCCAGTCCCAGAACAGGTAGAGCGGCTGGTAGAAGGACGAGCCGCCATAGGAACTTTGCGGCTGTTCGAAGAAGTAGCGGCTGCCGCCCGACAGGACGCCCAATATGGTCTTTTCATCGAAGGCCTGATCCAGGATCAGCGGGCCGCCCGAATCGCCGCCAGCGGTGCTGCCTTCGTTGGGTAGGGCGTCATCCTTGAACAGGTTGAAGTCGAAGGGGTTTTCGCGGGTCGGATCGTCGAAATCCGTGTGGTAGAGATTCTGCGTATAGCCACCCGCTTCACCGAAGAGGAAGCTGTCTACATCGTCGAGCGAGCCCAGCATGCCCAGGAAATTTTCGGCCGTTTTGCGGCGGAAGTCGATGCCTAAGCTGCTGCCGGTGGTGCCGCTGCCGGTGCGGCCATAGCCGGTGATGGTGACATGATAGCCGGTGCCGCTCGTCTCGCTGATGGAGGATGGAGCGGGCAGGGCGGAAAACAGCATCGTCCAGGTCGGCACGTCGGATGCGGGCGTGTCCAGCGTCGCCATCGCGACGTCGCCATAGAGGAAGCTGAGCGCCGGCGGATCGAGCGAATCGGGGTTATAGGCGATGTTGTTGACGTTGTAGACGCTGAGCGCCGTGTTGGTCTGGAACCCGCTGTTCAGCCAGCTGACGAGGCCCGGCCGGGCGTTATTCTGGAACGCAAAGGCGACGGGCACCCCGTCGTTGACGGTGCTGTAGTCAGCGGACGTCAGGTCGTTGACGCAATGGGCGGCGAAGATGACGGTGCGGGGATTGATCAGCGTGCCGGTGCAGACGAAGCCGTCGGCGCGATACATGATGCCGACGCCATTGACGTCGCTGCCGTCAATGATGTCCGCGGGGCTTTTGTCGTCGGTAGGGACGACCGCATGGGCCATCGGCGCGACGGCCAAGGCGGCGATGGCCGCGGACGTCAGCAAGGCGGGACGACCGACGCGCGCCAACAGGCCCGCGCCATTCTTGCGAATGTGCATGATATAAACTCCCCAAAGACCGAGCGGGAAGCTAATAGACTGTATTGGCGAAGACAATCCGACAATCATGAAATCTTGTGTTATGTATCCAAAACATCACAGCATGTCTGTTTTGTCCTAAAGGGTAATGTGTCGCCCAGGCGATCTTGTTCTTTGCTGATCCGGAACGAACCTTCCTTTTCAGGCGCGTGCAAGGCGTATCGTTAATCCTTGTTAAGTCTTGCATCGGTGGCCGTGCCGGCCGCGCCTTGCGCGATGCCTCATATCTGCCTAAACATGGTTGCAAGTTCCGGTCGCCCTTTGGCGGCTGGCGAATATAGAAGCGAGTTACGGCATGGTGCAGCAGAGCCGCCCATCGCCGCAGAGTTCCGGCCCGGCCGGCCGTTATGCGGGCAAACGCGCCCGCCCCGGTCCGGGCGATGGGAGCAAGGCTGCGGCCATTCCGCCCCCGTCGACGCAACGGGGTTTTCCGCCCCATGGCGCGCGTGAGCGTCGATCCTATGCCGCCATCGACCTG
The DNA here is from genome assembly GCA_030824575.1 of bacterium. Taxonomy (GTDB): domain Bacteria; phylum Pseudomonadota; class Alphaproteobacteria; order Sphingomonadales; family Sphingomonadaceae; genus Sphingobium. The sequence goes on from JAVBXL010000091.1 coordinate 7,406, forward strand.
GGCACCAATAATTGCCGGCTGCTGATCGCCAAGCCATCCGCCGACGGCTTCATCGTCATCGACGCCTTTTCGCGCATCGTCCGGCTGGGCGAGGGGCTGGCCGCGACCGGCCGGATCAGCGATGCGGCGATCGACCGCGCGATCGCGGCGCTCTCCGTCTGCGCCGACAAGCTGCGTCGCCGCCATGTGACGCTGGCGCGGTCGGTCGCGACCGAAGCCTGCCGCCGGGCGTCCAACGGGGAAGAGTTCATCCAGCGCGTCTATCGCGAAACCGGCATCGCGCTCGACATCATCAGCGCGCAGGAAGAGGCGCGGCTGGCGGTGCTGGGGTGCCATGCGCTGCTGGAGCCGGGCGACGGGCCGGCGCTGATCTTCGACATTGGCGGCGGATCGACCGAACTGGTGCTGGTCGATTCGAGTGGATCGGCGGGCGCGCCGCGGATCGTCGACTGGGTCAGCGCGCCCTGGGGCGTCGTGTCGCTGACCGAGAGCGAGGCGTTCGACCATGGCGACAGGGCGGAACGGCTGGCCGCCTATGACCGGATGCGCGCGCGGGTGAGCGAGGCTTTCGCGCCGCTCGCGAGGCGACTGCCACAGGGGGCGGAGGATATCCGCCTGCTCGGCACGTCCGGCACGGTGACGACGCTGGCCAGCCTGCACCTCAACCTGCCGCGGTACGACCGGCAGGCGATCGATGGGCTGATCGTGCCGTGCGAATCGATGCGCGCCATTTCGGAGCGGCTGTCGACCATGGCGCTGGCGGAGCGGCAGAAGCTGCCTTGCATCGGCACCGAGCGCGCCGACCTGGTGGTGGCGGGCTGCGCCATATTGGAATCGATCCTCGACATCTGGCCGGCCGCACGACTGGGCGTGGCCGATCGAGGGATTCGCGAAGGCATATTGCGCGGCCTGATGGACCGCGACGGGAGAGTGATGTGAGGGGCGCTGGCGCAGGCAGGGTGCGGGTCAAGACCGCCAAGGGGCGTACCGCGCAATCCGTGCGCTGGCTGGAGCGGCATTTGAACGATCCTTACGTCAAAAAGGCCAAGGCCGAAGGATGGCGCAGCCGCGCCGCCTTCAAACTGATCGAGCTGGACGAGAAATTCCATTTCGTGAAGGGATCGAAGGCGGTCGTGGATCTGGGCGTCGCGCCGGGCGGTTGGGCGCAGGTGGTGCGCAAGCTGGCACCCAAGGCGGCCGTGGTGGGCATCGACCTGCTGCCGGTCGATCCTATCGGGGGCGTGACCTTGTTCGAAATGGATTTCATGGACGACAAGGCGCCGCAGATGCTGTGCGATGCGCTGGGCGATGCCCCCGATCTGGTGATTTCGGACATGGCGGCCAATACGGTCGGCCACGCCGCGACCGACCATCTGCGCACCATGGGACTGGTCGAGGCTGCGGCGTGGTTTGCGGTGGAGAATCTGCGCAAGGGCGGGACGTTCGTGGCGAAGGTATTTGCGGGCGGGACCGACGGCGAACTGCTGGTGCTGCTGAAGAAGAACTTCACGACGATCAAGCACGCCAAGCCCCCGGCCAGCCGCAAGGGCAGCGTCGAATGGTATGTCGTGGCGCAAGGGTTCAAAGGGCGTCCGGACGCGCCTGCAAGGGGCCGGGCCGGAGAGCCGATAGAAGAATAGTTTAGTGATGGACTGACGGGGCAGCGGGAAAAGGCGGGGGCAATTTGGTCGCAACGGTATCGACGGTCGCCTATCTGGGGCTGGAGGCGCGCGCCGTGGAGGTGCAGTGCCAACTGGTGCCAGGCCTGCCCAACTTCATCCTCGTCGGCCTGCCCGACAAGGCGGTGGCGGAAAGCCGCGAGCGGGTGCGCAACGCCATTGCCGCGATCGGTCTGTCGTTGCCGCCCAAGCGCATCACGGTGAACCTGTCGCCCGCCGACCTGCCCAAGGAAGGATCGCATTTCGACCTGCCGATCGCGCTCGCTTTGCTGGGCGCGATGGGGGTGATCGATGCGGAGACGCTGGCGGGCTATGTCGTGGTCGGCGAACTGGGGCTGGACGGGCGCACCGCGCCATCGCCCGGCGTGCTGTTGGCGGCGCTCCATGCGGGCGAACAGGAGATGGGGCTGGTCTGCCCGGTCGCGCAGGGGGCGGAGGCTGCCTGGGCTGGCGAAGTGGAGGTCGTCGCCGCCCCGGATTTGCTGAGTCTGCTCAACCATTTCAAGGGCACAACGGCGTTGTCGGCGCCGCAACCGGGCGTGGTGGAAGCGCCGGTGCGGGGCGCGGACCTGAAACAGGTCAAGGGGCAGGAGGTCGCCAAGCGCGCGCTGGAGATTGCGGCGGCGGGCGGGCATAACCTGCTGATGGTCGGGCCGCCGGGGGCAGGCAAGTCGCTGATGGCCAGTTGCCTGCCGGGGATATTGCCGGACATGACGCCGTCTGAGGCCCTGGAAAGCTCAATGGTGGCGAGCGTCGCCGGCACGCTGGAGGGCGGGCGGATCAGCCGGGCGCGGCCGTTCCGGTCGCCCCATCATAGCGCGTCGATGGCGGCGCTGGTCGGCGGCGGATTGAAGGCGCGACCGGGCGAGGTCAGCATGGCGCATCTGGGCGTGCTGTTTCTGGATGAGCTGCCGGAGTTCCAGCGGACCGTACTCGATTCGCTGCGGCAGCCGCTGGAGACGGGTGAGGTGACGGTGGCGCGGGCCAATGCGCATGTGACCTTTCCGGCGCGGGTGCAGTTGATCGCGGCGATGAACCCGTGCCGCTGCGGGCATCTGGGCGATCCGGCGCTGGCCTGTTCGCGCGCGCCGCGTTGCGCGGCGGACTATCAGGCCAAGGTATCGGGGCCGCTGCTCGACCGCATCGACCTGCATGTCGAGGTGCAGGCGGTGACCGCCGCCGACCTGGTGCTGCCGCCGCCCGCCGAAGGATCGGCCGAGGTGGCCGCGCGGGTCGCGGCGGCGCGCAGCGTGCAGACGGCGCGCTATGCCGGGACCAAGGTGCGCACCAATGCCGAGGTGGATGGCGAGCGACTGGAGGCGGTCGCCGGGCCGGACGAGGCCGGGCGGCAATTGCTGGCGCAGGCGGCGGCCGCGATGAAACTATCGGCGCGCGGCTATACCCGCGTGCTGCGCGTGGCGCGCACGATCGCCGACCTGGCGGGCGCCGAGCGCGTGGGGCGGGTGCATGTGGCGGAGGCGCTGAGCTATCGGCGAAGGGCGCCGGTGAATTGAGGGCGCTGCAAATGGCCACTTTCGTTCCGTTTTGAGGACAAAGGCATTGCCGTTAGCGGACATGCTGGTTGTCCGATGAATGTCTACCTGTCTCGGAATTTCTGAACGGCCATCCATGTATAAAGGCCGAACATCGCACCGCTGCCAATGAGCCAAGCCCATGATGTAAAATCGCGCTGTGGTGCGTTCAACGAACCGAAAAAAACAATACCGCTAAATAAGAGCGCGAAGATGATAAAGCGCCAATTGAGCAAAGCGCGTGCTTGACGCTTGGCTTCGGAGACTGGCCTGGGAGGGGTAATTGCTGCTCGGTCCCGAACCAGACGGCGCGGAGCAAAGCTGGCCCACATTAGTAGCCGTGATATACCTATCACGACTGTGGCAACCATGATCGAGTCCGACCAATCTGGTATAGACAAAGATTTCGATATGATTGTCCATATGACGATCGCCAGCATGACGATCCCGACGACTTTCCACATCCCGTGACGACCAGCTACCTTGTTCCAGCCTTCGATCAACTGCTGATATTCATCGGCCGTAACCAGCTTCCCTCCATCTTTCTTCGATGGATAGTAAAGATATTCGCCTTCTACAGGCGTAAATTGCTTGGTAAATGCGCCTATAGAATCGAACATCAGAAATTCTCTCGTTTGGGTAACGAGCGCTTTCTACTTGAATAGCCCAACACCCGCCATTCCACTCTCCACCCAAATTAGACGTAAGCCTTTCACGGAAGCGGCTGGACACTGACCAGCGTGTAGAGGCCGATCAGGAGGCCGCTGCCGGTGAAGGCGAGCAGGAAACGGCGGATGTCGGGCCAGAAGTCTGGACGTTCCATGGCGCACCTCTTCCCATTGGGGATGACGGCGGGGCGTAGGACCGTGGTGGCGGCGTGGCCAGTGACAAATATGGTTAAGTGAGGGCGTCCCCGCGTCCGTTCGCCCTGAGCGAAGTCGAAGGGCTACACTGAGCGTTAGCGAAGTGCCTTCACTGCGTTCAGGCGAGGGCTTCGACTTCGCTCAGCCCGAACGGAGAAGGGGTAATGCCCCTTGTTCTAGCGCCGACCTTACCCCGCGCTGTCGTTGGCGATCAGCTTTAGTTCTGCCGCCGGGGCGTCGCTGTCCTTGGGGCGGAAGCGGCCTTCGATGCGGCTGCCCGGCTCGATCGTGATGCGTTCATAGACGACGTCGCCGGTGATCCGGGCGCTGCTTTCCACCACCAGTTCGCCTGCCGTGATCGACCCGTCGACCAGGCCCGCAAGCCGTGCGCTTTGCGCGGTGACATGGCCGGTGATGCGGCTGTCCGGCCCCTGCACCAACGCGGCGCAGCTGATGTCGCCCTCGATCACGCCATCGACATGCAGGTCGACCGACGCGGCGAGGTTGCCGGTGATCGTCACGTCGCTGCCGATCAATGAGAAGGGGATGGTCTTACCCCCGGTCGCGGACATCGGCGAAGCGGGCCGTGGCGATTTGCTGGATTTGGAGAACATCTTTGCGGGCCTCCAGAAAGGGGCGGGGATTGACGGCCTGGCCGTTCAGCCGGACTTCGAAATGGAGATGGGTGCCGGTCGAGCGGCCTGTCGATCCCATGCGGCCGACCGTGTCGCCGCGCGCGACCCTTTGTCCCACTTGGGCAGCGAAGCCGGACAGGTGGGCATAGCGGGTCATGATGCCGTTGCCATGTTCGACTTCGACCACATTGCCATAGCCCTGGCGCTGGCCGACATAGCTGACCTTGCCATCGGCGGCGGCCGTGATCGGCTGGCCGTAGCGGCCGGGAAAGTCTAGCCCGCCATGGAAGGCGGCATGGCCGTTGAAAGGATCGCGGCGGTATCCGTAGCTACTCGTCAGCATCGGCGATCCGGTCGGGCGGCCCGACGGGATGGTGAGCAGGCTGCGTTCCAGAAATTCCATCCGCGACATGGCTTCGGCGAGGGTTTCCAGTTCGTCGGTCAGCGCGCCCTTGTCGCCCTTCCAGGGCACGAAGGGGCCACCTTGGGCGCGGGCGGCGCTGCGGGCGAGATTGTCGGGGTTGAGGCCGAAGCTGCGGATCGCGGCGGCGGCCTTGTCCGCGCGGCGTTCGACCGCCGCGGTCAGCAGGGTGGCGAATTGGCGCTGGCGCGCTTCCAGCCGGACCAGCGGCGCGGCTTCGGGCGCCAGGCTGATCTTGGCGGTCAGTGCGTCGGATTTGTCCGCCTTGGTCGGGGCGGCCATGTCGCTGGCGGGCGCTTTGTCGGCCTGGTCGCCGAAATGGGTCTTGTAGAGATCGTCCATGAAGTCCTGGCGGGCTTCGAGATCCTGCGCCAGATCCTCGACCGACTTGCGATAGCCTTCGACCTTGGTGGCGGCGGTGGCGACCGAGCGACCCTGCTGCGCCAGCGCGGCGCGTTCCTGCGCGACCGATGCGCTGCCGGCCAGCATCGACACGATCATGCCGCCCCAGCCGAGCAGCGCGACGGACGCGACGCCGATCGCGACAAGCTGCGCGCGGCGGGAAATGCGGACGAACTTCACCTGGCCACCGGACCGGAGAAAAATCTCCCGCTCAGGGCACAGGGCAAGCAGCCGTTCCCGCAGGGGAGCGACCCCCTTTTCCTTGTGATGCGACAATGCGACCCCGACTCTTTTATAACGAGGGGGCCGTTAGCAAAGCTTTGCCTTTTTCGCGAATCCGTCGTTGCGGAGTCGTGACGAGTCGAGCGACGAACGCGCCGAAATGATCGATCGGGCTTTTTGTTCCCTGCATCGGTCGATTATTTACAGATTATTTCAGCTCTGGCGGGATTGATCCGCTCGGCCAAGCATCGCCGCGACATCCGCCGCAGGGATGGCGGCGCTGAAATGAAAACCCTGGGCCATGTGACAGCCGCCAGCGCGCAGATAATCCAGTTGCTGCCGGTTCTCCACCCCCTCCGCCACGGTGCGGATGCCAAGGCTGTAAGCGAGGTTCAGCACGGTGCGGACGATGGCGGCGTCGTCCGGGTCGGTTTCCAGGTCGCGGACGAAACGCTGGTCGATCTTGATGACGTCGATCGGGAATTGCTTGAGGTGGGACAGCGACGCATAGCCGGTGCCGAAATCGTCGAGGGCGATGGCGACGCCGGCGTCGCTCAGCCGTTGAAGCAGCCGGCCGACCCGGTCGGCATTGCGGCCCAGGAACACCGATTCGGTCACTTCCAATTCGATGATCGACGGCGGCAGGTCCACGTCCTTCAGGCGGCCCAGCAGGCGGTCGGCGAAATCATCGTCATTGAGGTCCGCGCCCGACACGTTGAAGGCGACATGGCCGAAGGGCAGGCCAGCGTCGCGCCAGCGGCGGCAATCGGCCAGGATGCCGTCGATCATCTGCGCGGTGATGGCGGGGCCAAGTTCGGGATGTTCGAAGGCGGCGGCGATGTCGCCGGGCATGATGGTCGCGCCGGTGGTGGTCGGGCAGCGGAACAATGCCTCGAACCCGACCAGCGCGCCGGTGGCGAGGTCGATCTTAGGCTGATACCAGGGGCAGGGGCGTTCCTGCGCCAATATGTGGCGGGCGCGGTCGAGCATCGTCGCTTCCCGCTCCCAATTGGCGAGCAGAGCGGGTTCGAACAGCGTCGCGCGCCCGCGGCCGGTATTTTTGGCGTGATAAAGGGCGATGTCGGCATGTTTGACCAGCGCGGTGACATCGCCGCCATGGTCGGGGAACAGCGCCACACCGATGCTGACTCGCGCTTCGATCGGCCGGCCGCGAAAGCTGAGCGGCGCATGGAGATGGTCGGTGATGCGCGCCAATATGGGCGCCAGCGCATCGACGTCGGGCAGGCGCGTCAGCAGCACCGCAAATTCGTCGCCGCCCATGCGCGCGACCAGGTCGCCGGGCCGCAGCGCATGGCGCAACCGATCCGCCACCGCGCACAGCAGGGCGTCGCCCGCATCATGGCCGGCGGTGTCGTTGACCCGTTTGAATTCGTCGAGGTCGATCAGCAGGATGGCCGATTGCGCGGCATCCACCAGCCGGCTGGCCGGACCTGTCGTTGCCTGCGTGACCGCCGCCATGAAATGGGCGCGGTTGGCAAGGCCAGTCAACGCATCGGTCATGGCCAGCCGCTCCAGATGCAGTTCGGCCTCCTTGCGCTCGGTAATATCGACCACGCTGGTCACGATGCATGGTGCGTCATTGACGACGATCGGACGCGAGGACAGGAGCGTATCGCGGATATGGCCGTCCGCCCGGCGCATGCGACATTCGAAATTGTCGACCTGCGCCTCCCGCTGCAGCAGCTTGAACAACTGGTTGCGGACCGGCAGGTCGACATAAGTCTGTTCCACATGCGCCAGGGCGACATCGCCAGCGGGGGCAAAGGCGTCCTGCGCCGCTCGGTTCAGGCGCAATATGCTGCCGTCATGCCGGGTGACGAGCAACGGGATCGGCACGGCCATGAACATGCATTCCATCGCATCCAGGCTGTTGGCCAGCGCCGCCTGCGCCGCCTGCGCCAGCTGGCCGGCCGTCCATTCCTGGCGCTGTAGCCGGTTGTGCCGGGTGATGGCGATCCACATGCCGCAATGCAGGATCAGCATCGCCAGGATCATACCGATCGCGGTCTGGCTGTGCGGCGCCGGAGCGAGATAGCCCGCCAGCATCGCGATAGCGCAGGCGAGGCCGCCGCCGACATTGCCGCGAAAACTGGTCGGCACCACCAGATAGAAGACCAATGGCAGCATCACGAGGACGAACAGGGCGATGTCGCTGCGCGAACTGACGAGCAGGGCGACGCCGATGGCGGTGATCGCCTGCCACAGGAAGCAGAGCCGTTCGAGCGCGGGGAAGGTGCGGGCGCCGCGCCAGAGTGCGAGGCACAGGAGCGACCCGGCGATCACCGCGAGTCGGGCGGGGATGGCGACCCAGAAATGCGGGGTGCCGACAAAGCGCCAGTCGCTGACGAGGAAGATCATATTCAGCAGCGCCGACAGGGCGAACAAGGTCCGGGCGTGGCGGCGTGTTTCGGGCAGTCGTTCGGCCTGGAACGTCGATTCCCGCTCGGTATCGCGAAATTCGCCGGTATAAGGAGATAATATCGTCACATCGCGTCCAGGCTGAGCGGAGCGTGATAATAGCGCCATTAAGGTTATCAATTTCCTAAATGCCTGAAAAAGCGCGTGCCTGAACCGGACCGTCGGCCGCTGCTGCTGCTGGCTTGACCGGCCGGGCGCGCATCGCTATAGGCGCGGCTGCCCAGCGGACTGCCATGCGAAGACTCGTCTTTGTCCGGCACATCTACGGGGCGACACTAGAGCTGAACATTGCCGGGTGCTCTTGCGGCTCCAGGGGGCTTATGCCCACCGGGGCCTTTGCCGTTTGGTCGAATCTTTCGTCCATGGGGTGCGAGACGCGGGGATGCCCAGGTAAAGTAACTGAAAAAGGTGAAGGGCTTCATGCCAACAATCAACCAGCTGGTCCGCAATGGCCGCGATCCGCAGAAGGCCAAGAGCAAGGTCCCTGCGATGGAAGCAAATCCGCAAAAGCGCGGCGTTTGCACCCGCGTTTACACGACGACCCCGAAGAAGCCGAACTCGGCGCTTCGCAAGGTGGCCAAGGTTCGCCTGGTCAACCAGCGCGAAGTCATCACCTACATCCCAGGTGAAGGCCATAACCTCCAGGAACACAGCGTCGTGCTGATCCGTGGCGGTCGTGTCCGCGATCTTCCCGGTGTGCGCTACCACGTTCTTCGCGGCGTTCTGGATACCCAGGGCGTCAAGGATCGCAAGCAGAGCCGTTCCAAATACGGCGCCAAGCGTCCTAAGTAAGGGAGACTAGAATATGTCACGTCGTCGTCGCCCCGAAAAGCGCATCATCCTGCCCGATCCCAAATATGGCGATCAGGTTCTGTCCAAGTTCATGAATTCGATCATGCAGGACGGCAAGAAAGCCGTCGCCGAATCGATCGTTTATGGCGCCCTCGAAACCGTCGAGACCCGCGCCAAGAAGGATCCGATCGGCATGTTCCATGACGCGCTGAACAACATCAAGCCGGGCATCGAAGTGCGCAGCCGCCGCGTTGGCGGTGCGACCTACCAGGTTCCCGTCGAAGTGCGTCCAGAGCGTTCGCAGGCCCTGGCGATCCGCTGGCTGATCACTGCTGCGCGCAATCGCAGCGAGACCACCATGGCGGCCCGCCTGTCCGGCGAGCTGATGGATGCTGCCAACAACCGCGGCAATGCGGTCAAGAAGCGCGAAGATACGCACCGCATGGCGGAAGCGAACCGCGCCTTCTCGCACTATCGCTGGTAAAATGATCAACGGGGTGGGCGCTGATAAGCGTTCACCCCGTTTATCGCTCTAAAAATCCGTCCGTTCGTCGTGGGCCTACCCATGGCGGACGGATTGGTTTAGGGGCCGCCCCAGATCAAACGAATCCTAACCGCCGGCGCGCCGGCAACGGAGAAGCATCATGGCCCGCAGCCATCCGCTCGATAAATATCGCAACTTCGGTATCATGGCGCACATCGACGCCGGCAAGACCACCACGACCGAGCGTATCCTTTACTACACCGGCAAGTCCTACAAGATCGGCGAAGTCCATGACGGCGCCGCGACCATGGACTGGATGGAGCAGGAGCAGGAGCGTGGCATCACCATCACCTCGGCTGCGACGACCTGCATCTGGAACGACCACCGCCTGAACATCATCGACACCCCCGGCCACGTCGACTTCACCATCGAAGTCGAGCGTTCGCTGCGCGTGCTGGACGGCGCGGTCGCCGCGTTTGACGGCGTTGCCGGCGTTGAGCCGCAGTCGGAGACGGTGTGGCGCCAGGCGGACAAGTATAAGGTTCCGCGGATGTGCTTCATCAACAAGCTCGACCGCACCGGCGCCAATTTCTATTATTGCGTGCAGACGATCATCGATCGCCTGGGCGCCAAGCCCGCTGTCCTGTATCTGCCCATCGGCGCGGAAGCGGACTTCCGCGGCCTGGTCGACCTGGTCGAAGATCGCGCCATCATCTGGAAGGATGAGAATCTGGGCGCCGAGTTCAGCTATGAAGCGATCCCGGACGACCTGGCCGACAAGGCCGCCGAATATCGCGAAAAGCTGATCGAACTCGCCGTCGAACAGGACGACGAGGCGATGGAAGCCTATCTCGAAGGCAATCTGCCCGACACAGCGACGCTGAAAGCGCTGATCCGCAAGGGTACGCTCAACCAGTCGTTCGTGCCGGTGCTGTGCGGTTCGGCGTTCAAGAACAAGGGCGTTCAGCCCCTGCTCGACGCGGTCGTGGATTATCTGCCTTCGCCGCTGGACATCGAAGACGTGCAGGGCATCAACCCCGACACGGACGAGCCGGACAGCCGCGAAACGTCGGACGAAGCGCCCTTCTCCGGCCTGGCATTCAAGATCATGAACGATCCGTTTGTCGGCTCGCTCACCTTCCTGCGCGTCTATTCGGGCACCCTGACCAAGGGCACCTATTTGAACTCGGTCAAGGACAAGAAGGAAAAGATCGGTCGTATGCTGCTGATGCATGCGAACAGCCGCGAAGACATCGATGCAGCCTATGCCGGCGATATCGTCGCGCTGGCCGGCATGAAGGAAACCACCACCGGGGATACGCTGTGCGCCGAGCGCAAGCCGATCATCCTGGAGCGGATGGAATTCCCCGAGCCAGTCATCGAACTGTCGGTGGAACCCAAGACCAAGGCCGATCAGGAAAAGATGGGCGTCGCGCTCAACCGCCTGGCCGCCGAAGATCCGTCCTTCCGCGTTTCGACCGATCACGAATCGGGCCAGACCATCATCAAGGGCATGGGCGAGCTTCACCTCGAAATCCTGGTCGACCGCATGAAGCGCGAGTTCAAGGTCGAGGCGAATGTCGGTGCGCCGCAGGTGGCCTATCGCGAATATCTCAAGAAGGCCGTCGACGTCGACTACACCCATAAGAAGCAGTCGGGCGGCACCGGCCAGTTCGGCCGCATCAAGGTGAAGGTCACGCCGGGCGAGCGCGGCGCGGGCATCATCTTCAAGGATGAGATCAAGGGCGGTAATATTCCCAAGGAATATATCCCGGCGATCGAAAAGGGCATGCGCGAAACCGCAGCGACCGGTTCGCTGATCGGCTTCCCGATCATCGATTTCGAAATCAACCTGTATGACGGCGCCTATCATGACGTCGATTCATCGGCGCTGGCGTTCGAAATCACCGGTCGTGCCGCGATGCGCGAAGTCGCGCAGAAGTCGGGCATCACGCTGCTCGAACCGGTCATGAAGGTCGAAGTCGTCACCCCGGAAGAATATCTGGGCGACGTCATCGGCGACATGAACAGCCGTCGCGGCCAGATCCAGGGCACCGACACGCGCGGCAACGCGCAGGTCGTCGAGGCGATGGTGCCGCTGGCCAACATGTTCGGTTACGTGAACTCGCTGCGTTCGTTCACCCAGGGGCGTGCGAACTATTCGATGACCTTCTCGCATTATGACGAAGTGCCGCAGAATGTGGCGGATGAAGTCAAGGCGAAGATGGCCTGATGACTTTCCCTAACCGAGCCGTGCGAACGGCTCGGTTAGGGGCTGGTAATCTGTAAATTTGCTGCTATGGACGCGCCTTCGCGAGGCGCGGCCGAGCGGTCAGACCCAAGCTGATTTTGATTAGAAGGTAGGATAAAATGGCTAAGGCTAAGTTTGAGCGGAA
>JAVBXL010000012.1 GCA_030824575.1 bacterium
CCTCGTGAATGGACGATGGCAAAGGCACAATTCGCCGTCATCTTCGGCGAACGTTTCATCAGAGCCATGGCGGCCTGATGATCAACCGCCCGCCCACACACGGAAATCCTGACAGTCCCCGTGCCCGAGGGCACGGGCGTGGGCTATGGCGCTGCCTCCTCGATCAATTTGCGCGGGCTCGGATCGGACGCAACGCTCACCCTCCTCAACGGGCACCGCCTCGCCTATAATTTCGCCTTCCAGGCCATCGACATTTCCTCGATCCCCTTCGAGGCGATCGACCGGATCGAGGTGGTCGCCGACGGGTCGTCGGCGCTTTATGGTTCGGACGCGGTTGCCGGTGTCGCCAACATCCTCCTGCGGCGCGATTATGACGGGCTGAAGGCCAGCGCGCGGCTTGGCGGCTCGACCGATGGCGGTAATGTGCAGCAGCAATATGGCCTGCTCGCAGGCCAGCGCTGGGGCGATGGCGGCCTCACCATCGCAGGTGAATTCGGGCGTACGACCCCAATCATCGCAGCCCAGCGCAGCTACAGTGAGGACCGCGCGCCGGGTCTCTATCTCTCGCCCTTCATCAAACGCTACAGCCTGCTGGCAAGCGCACATCAGGCCCTCTCTGATCACCTCTCATTCGCGATGGACGCACTCTACAACTGGCGTAGCAGCGACACCCAATATGCGTTTAACGAGCGCGGCGATGTCGAGGCCTATGGGTCCAAGGCGGCCTTTACGAGCCGATCCTTCGTCCTCGCGCCGAGCCTGACCTGGGCGCTCCCAGGCAACTGGCAAGTCGATCTGTCTGGCATGATCGGCTTTGACCGTTCGCGCTACGCCTTCAACACATTATATAATGGCGTATCGCTCCTCCAGCAGATCGGCTGCTACTGCAACAAGGCACGGTCGATTGAGCTCGGCGCGGACGGCAACCTGTTCGACCTACCAGGCGGGGCCGCAAAGCTGGCAATTGGTGGCGGCTACCGCATCAATAAATTCCATGGCTATCGCACCGACGGATCGCAGGATATCCGCGCCTCGCAGGACGCCTATTTCGCCTATGGCGAGGTCAGCCTGCCGCTAGTTGGCCCTGATCTGCAGATCGGCGGCATCCGCAGGCTCGATCTCACCGGAGCGCTGCGCTATGAAGATTATCCAGGCGTCGACAAGGTCGTAACCCCCAAGCTCGGCCTCATCTATGCGCCGGTTGCGGACCTCGACATTAAAGCGAGCTGGGGCAAGTCGTTCCGTGCGCCCACGCTGTACCAGCAATTCAACCAGGTGTTCGTGAACATCTATAATGTCGCGACCCTGGGCGGCAGCGGCTTTCCGGCCGGTTCCACCGCCATGCTGGTTTCAGGCGGCAATCGGGACCTGAAGCCCGAACGCGCGAATAGCTGGTCGGCAACATTTGATCTCCACCCGGTCGCGCTTGAAGGCTTCCGCCTGGAGGTGAGCTATTTCAACGTCCGCTATCGCGACCGGATCGTACGTCCGATCCAATATGCCTCGCAGTCGCTGAGCAATCCGCTTTATGCAGACTTCGTCAGTGTCTCTCCCAGCGCTTCCGACATCGAGGCTGCCCTCGCTAACGCCGATGTTTTTCAGAATGTCGCGGGCGGCGTCTTCGATCCCGACCGGATCGTCGCCATCGTCAACAATGGCAATATCAATGTCGCGCGTCAGTCGCTCAAGGGTGTCGATCTCTCGACCCGCTATGCTTTCGACACGGTCGACGCGGGCGCCTTCGTTCTGACCGGCGAGGCAAGTTATCTCCGAAGCAAGCAGGTGACCGCGCCGGCGCAACCGGTCACGCAACTGGCCGGCACCCTGTTCAACCCGCCAAAATTTCGTGGCCGTGCCGGTGTCAGCTGGACGAGGGACGCGCTGGGTGCATCCCTTTTTGCTAATCACACGGGCGCGTTGCGCGATGCAAGGCGGGCGTCCGCAGCCAAAATCAGCGCCACCCTCAGTTTCGACATGAGCCTGCGCTACACGCCGCGGGCGGAACATGGTCCGTTCCAGGGCACGGATGTCGTCCTTGGCGTCCAGAACATGTTCAACAAGAAGCCGCCGCTCATCTGGACCAACTATGTCTTCGATGCGCCCTATGACTCGACAAACTATTCAGCAGTCGGACGGTTCGTCAGCCTTAGCCTTACCAAGAGCTGGTAATGCCCAGACTATTCCTCTTCCTGGCGCTCGCTTGCGCCACGGCCGCTTTGTCGACAGCGGCTGCCGCCAGTCCTGCGCCTCGCGCCTGCGAGGGCATGATGTCCATGACCACGGCTGGCACCGAGTCACGGCCGGTCGACCCTGTCGATCTGCTTCGGCGGCGTGACATCGGCTATATGCATCTGGGCCCCGGGCAGCGGCTGATCGCCTTGTCTCCCGACAAGAGCCGCGCCGCCTTCCTGATGCACCGTGCCGATCCTTCGACCAATTGCTACTGCGTTGCGCTCATGGTCCTCGACCTTGGCGGCGCCGCGCCTCCCCGCATCCTGGATCAAGGTGATGATCTACTGATGGAGGCGGTCACCATGCGCGGCATGGAGGTCGAATATGGACTGCCCCGGCCCCTCCTCCCTTCATGGTCGCCCGACGGCAAGCGCGTCGCCTATCTTCGCAAGGCGGACGGCTTGGCGCAGATTGCCGAAGTGACCCTGGCGGACGGCAACAGCCGCCAGCTAAGCCATTCGCCTGTGGGCGTGGAGCAATTTGCCTGGGACGCTGCAGGGACCGGCTTTGTCTATCGTGATCGCCCTGCCCGCCTGGCCGCGCGCGCTGCAATTAGGCAAGAGGGCGACAAGGGCTATCTGGTCGATGATCGGATATTACCCTATGCCGGAACGACGCCGGCTATTCGTGCGCCACTGCCTCAAGAGCTGCACCATATAACAGGGGACGGCGCTTTCACCGAACTGGTAACAGCCAATGATCGGGCCTGCCTCGATGCAGCGCGCGCGAATGAACGCGCCGCTTCTGGCGCACCGCAATTGATGCCGTCAGGTTGGACGCTTGCAAAGACGCAGGCCGTACCAGGCTCCTATTCCAGCCCCACCTACATGGTCGCGACGCGCCCGGACGGTCGCAAGCTGCCATGTGACGACCCTGCCTGCCGCGGTTCGCTGTTCGCCGATATTGAAGGCGCCTGGGAAAGCGACCGACCCGGCGAATTTATCTATCTCAAGCGGGATGGCTGGGGGGCAAGCCAATATGGTCTTTATCTCTGGAAAGCCGGGCAGGCCCCGCGCCGGCTTCTTCTGACCGATGATCTCCTGCTTGGTTGCGAAAGCCTTGGTGCCCGGCTGCTATGCGCCCGCGAACAGGCACTGCGACCACGCCATCTGGTGACTATTGAATTACGGCATGGGGCCCATGTGGAGGAACTGTTCGATCCAAATGCAGACTATCTGGCGTTGGCGCAGCCGCATGTCGAACGCTTGCGATGGCGCAATGCGCATGGCCAGGAGAGCTTTGGCGATCTCATTTTGCCGGCTCGGCCAGTGCCCGGACGCAAGCTGCCGCTCGTGGTCGTGCAATATGTAAGCCGTGGTTTCCTGCGCGGCGGCACGGGCGATGAATATCCCATTCCCGCATTTGTTCAGAACGGCTTTGCAGTGCTGAGCTTTCACAAGCCCTCCCCCCTTTTCGCCGTCGAGGGCAATGACGGCACGCTTGCCTCTATCCTGCCACGTCTCAACGAGGATTGGGCAGATCGGCGCAACATCCATTCGTCGCTTATGGCGGGCCTCGACCTGGTCCTGGCGCGTGGCGATATTGACGCACAACGCATCGGGATCTCGGGAGTCAGCGACGGATCAACCACGGTCCAGTTCGGGCTCATCAACAGTCCGGGTCTCTTCAGGGCCGCCTCGATCGGCTCCTGTTGTGTCGATCCGACCGCAATGATGATCTATGGCGGCAGTGGCCTTGCCCGCGAACGCACGGCATGGGGTTATCCTCCCGTTTTTGGGCCAGGGTCGCAAAAGTGGCAGCCGCTGGCGCTGGCCCACAATCCTTCGTCGCTGATGGCGCCGCTCCTCATGCAATTGGCCGACAGCGAGTTCATCGTCGCGATGGAGACACTGGCGGCCTATGAAAAGGCCGGTCGCCCGATCGAGGCACGCATCTTCCCGCAGGAACATCATCTCAAGGCCCAGCCCCGCCATCGCCTTGACCTCTACTGCCGCAACCTGCGCTGGTTTGGCTTCTGGCTCGATCAGCCAATCGCTTCCGGCACTTGCCGTGCAGATATCGAGGACTATGTGCGCTGGACCGACATGAAAGCGCACGCCGCGAAATCCGACTAGCGGCGTTCGTTGCCGCGATCGGTCAGTCCTTTCCCGCTGCCCGTGCCGCCGGGTCAGGCGCTGCGCCGATCGCGGCATTTTGGAATGGCCAACGCGAGCGGCTCTCGAGAGAAGCCGTGGCCGCACGCGGAGCGCGCAGAGTGGCAGCCAATCGTGAAGGCGGTGCAGGCGTTCCTTCATATAGGTCATCAGAATTTGCACCAACCTCCGTGGCGAGGCATCCGGCACCATGAAACAAGCGCTTACCGGTGAAGGACCGCTTGATCCGCGTCGCATCGCCAAGGCTTTGCTGACCACCAGCGAAGATCTCGCCCTCGCCGTAGGCCCTGGAAATGACGCTAAGCTGCGGGAGGCACGTGAATAACCCCAAAACCCGAACCCGTTTGCAAGAGTTGGTCGAGATTCTCGACAGGGTTTAAAGCCGCTTCGGCTCGGCGCTCATCGCCTATGGCTGGCTTGGGTCGCAGCCATTGCCTGCTTTTGCCGGACGAACTGCCATGAACCCGATCCAGGACGGGCGCGACAGCGATTTACTCGATTATATTGACGCTGTTAACGCCGGCATCCGCGCCTGAGCGAGGGCCATATGCATTTTAAAGGCGCGATACTTGCCACATATATGGGCGTCATCAGAGACGAAGATACCTTGATCCGCTAAACCAGCTTTGAAGATCGCTATCGTTCATCACGCGATGATGATGTCAGTAGCTGGGCGGTGCAAGATAAGAAATTTGCCATGGCGCATGTTGGCGATCACACCGGTTTATTTCGCCCGACGCGACAATATTTTACATATTGAATGGCGGGCAGCGCGCGCTATCAGCCGCTCCATGACGATATTGCCCTTTGTTCGCGCCGCGCTGAGGATAGCTGGCGTACATCGACACCTCTCCCTGACGCGCCGATGCGGAGTGCTATGGCGCTCCATTGCGATTGCTCTTGCGGCGATCGGGATGCTCGCCTCAGCCAGCAGCTGGGCTGCGACCTATTATGTCAATTCCGCTTTGGGCAATGACGCAAATGACGGGCAGTCCGCCACAGCGCCCTGGCGATCGCTGCAACGGATCAGGGATGTCCCCTTTCAGCCAGGGGACACGATCCTGCTCGTCGCGGGTTCGATCTGGCGCGAGCCGCTGGTCATCACCCGGTCCGGCCGAAACAACGCACCAATCATAGTTGACGTCACTGGGGTCGGTCCCAGGCCGCGGATCGAGGTGGGGGGCGTTGCCGACTATGGCGTTGCTCTTTTCAACGTCGAATTCGTAACCGTGCGCGGCCTGGAGGTCACCAATGACGCCATGCCGGTGCGGCCGCGCTTTGGCGTGCTGGTCTCGGCGCAGGATAGCGGCGTCAGGCGCGGCATCGCCATTACCGACATGTATGTGCATGATGTGCGTGGGACCAATGACCGCAAGGATAATGGCGGGATCGTTTTTCGGGCGCTTGGCCCCAAACTGGCGACGCGGTTCGAGGATCTGAAGATCGAGCGCAACATCGTCTGGCGGGTCGACCGGTCAGGCATCGCCGGCATCAGCGACCAGGTTACGATCGCACGATGGTTCCCAAGCGGAAAGGTCGTGATCCGCGACAATCTGGTCGAGGATGTAGGCGGAGACGGCATCGTCCCGCGGGGAACAGACGGGGCGCTTATCGAGCATAATATCGTGCGCTACGCAGGCAGCCGCGCGCCAGGCTATAATGCCGCGATCTGGCAATGGAGCACCGACCGCAGCCTCATCCAGCTCAATGAAGCCGCCTTCACCGTCACCCGCTATGATGGTCAGGGTTTCGATTCCGATTTCAATTCCCGGCGGACCAGCTTCGTCTATAATTACAGCCACGATAATGCGGGCGGCTTCCTGCTCATTTGCTCCCCACAGCGCAATCAGAAGGATAATCTGGGCAATTACGGCACCACCGCCCGCTTCAATGTCAGCCGTAACGACGCAGGCCGTATCTTCCAGCTCTCCGGCCCGGTCTCGGACGTGCTGATCAAGAACAATGTCGTCCATGTCCCCATGCGTCTCGACGCACAGATGGTGATTGCTACCCAATGGGATGGCTGGGCCAATGATGTTCGCTTTGTAGAAAACAGGTTCGTGGTCCTAGGCACCGCTCGCTACGGTCATGAAGCAGGCCGTAGCGGACCCGACTACATAATCGCGCCCAGTTTCTCGCCGGCAGAAAATATCCGGTTTAAAGGCAATGCGTTTCTCGGGCGCCATGTCGACCCGCCGGCAGATGAGAAGGGGATATTTGATGCAGCTTATGCTGCGCCTCAGGCCGACTGGGGCGTTCCGGTCTTCAATCCCGCCAGCGCAGAGGACTTTACCACCTTCATCCTGCGACACCGGAGCTGGATGGTGAAGATGCTGGAGCGGGAACTGCGCGCGCCCGTGCGACCGATGCGACCCACCAGAACGACCTTCTTTGAATCGCGTCGCTAATGGCGCGGTCTGCCGCTCTGCAAGCGTCGCCTGACGCCTCTCGCGCCTTGCTGGCGGAAACGCCACTGTGCTCAAGCTAGCGCATCGCCTCAGCGCAGTTTACTGACCGGCAGGTAGTGGGCGTCTCTGGTTGAGCTGCTCGATCACGTGGGCGCGCGGCGCAGGGCCATAGCCTCTGCGCAAGCGCGTGCCGGGCCGGGCCGGGCCGGGCCGGGCCGGCGGCTGATCCTATGCCGAGGCAACGGGTCTACGACATTGTCATCGCGTCGACGCCAAAATCATACGCACAAGGCATAAAATTAGCGGAACGCCGGGCCCGGACAGCGTCAAGCAGCGTTCTTGCACTGCCATCACCGTTGGCTGACTAGATTTTTCAGGACGCGGGCGGCCCTAACCATCAACGATGAAGGAACGCACATGTCGGCGCCCGAAGACTTTAAAGCAATCTACACCGATGAGCTCAAGGATCTCTGGTCCGCCAATGATCAGATGGCTCGTGTCCTCAAGAAGATTGTTTCCAAGGCTAGCGACGAAGGTCTCAAAGACATGCTCACCAAGTCGCAGGAAGGCATTGCAGCCCATACCGATCTTTTAAAGGCGCTCATCGCAGGCCAGGACGAAAAGCTGTCCAAGGAGCATTGCAAGGGGATGGAAGGCCTGGTTGAGGAAGCGACCAAGCATATCCTCCAAGAGGGACCGAAAAAGGGCCCGCTACTCGATGTCATCATCATCGCCCAATATCAGCGCATGACCCATTATGGCATTGCTGGCTTTGGCACTGCAGCAGCCTATGCCAAGGCGCTGGGACTTAAGGATGATAACAAGACGCTGCGTAATGCGACCAAGAACATCTATGGCGGCGACGAATATATGACCAAACTGGCCGAGACTGGTATCAACGTGCAGGCCGAAGCCGAAGCTACCTGATCAAATGCTCACTCCCTTGTCGGGCGGTTGGGCATTGCTACTGCAGCTACGTTCCAGAGGTCTTTACTGCACGGGCCGCTCGGTACGGCCCGTGCAGTCTTCAGATCTTATCAACAGCAGTGACTTAAAGGTTGCGTCGACAAACCCATGGTGACGTGGGGTCAGTTCAAAGGATATATCATGCAAATTCCCAAGGGTGCGACCATCGCTGTAGCGGACGGCGAACGGCTGAATCTCTTTAATAATAGCGGCGAAGAAAGCGCTCCCACGCTTATCGCGCTACCGGGCGCGTCGATTTCGACCGATAATAGAAGCTCAGGTGGACGCCATCAAAGCAGCTCGGCGAACCCTTCTGAAAGCCAGCTTGAAGAAGACAGCTTCGCTGCAGGAACCGCAGCCTTTTTGAACAAACAGGTGCTAGACGGGAAGATCGACAGCCTGATCATCGTTGCCGCGCCAAGAACATTGGGCGAGCTGCGTAAACATTATCACAAAGCGCTTGTCGCAATCCTGGCCGGTGAAATTGCAAAGGACTTGACCGGTCATGCGCTGGCCGACGTTGAAAAGGCCATCACAGCAGCCTGAACGGACAGCTCGAACCGACTTTCGTGACGGTCTTGTTTCTCTGTCTGTCTGATTGGAGACTGCTATCCTAACCTAGCTCCAACCAGACCCCTATATAATGATGCTGACCGGGTTCGGCCTGCTGACGGCGCTGGTCGTCTGGTTGCCGCTGGTTCTGAAGAGACTGCAGCTGCCCCTGCCGATCCTGTGCATTGCGCCGGGGCAGCGCTGTTCTCGCTGCCACAGGTGACATTAAAGCCCCTTCCGCTCAATTACCCCGAAATTACCGAGCGCTTCACGGAATTTGTTGTCATCATCGCTCTTATGGGCGCGCGGCTCAATCACCGCGTCAATCGCTGAGCGATCCGGCGCGAAGGCAACCGCGCCGCCAGCGGCGCGTTTACGCCACGCAAGGAGAGAATATATGACGCATCGGCCTTCAGTACCCCCGGGCAGCACAGCACCCTATCCCGCCCATCCAGCGCCGCATGCTGAAAGCATACAGGCAAACGCGCCATCGACCGGTTCGCGCGAAGACGATGAGGATGCCATGCCATCGCGGCCAGTGAAAATCCTGGGCGCGGCGGTAGGGATTGGATCCGCCGCCATTGTCGCCGCGCTTCTCTATGTTCGGCAACGAAAGGCCTGATCAAGGCTGACAAAGGCCTGCGGGGATGCCGTTGGGCAGATACGGGCAAGCCACCAGAACCCCGGAGACTGCTGCTTCGATGTAGCGGCTCTGCCTATAGCCAGGATCGCCTGGAAGCCCCCCGGCGCGTCTCATGGATTTCACCGACCCGGCTCAAGATCGCAACGCCGTTCCACTGGCTTTGCCCATGCCATATCGCGTCATAGCCCGCGTCGCGGATCGCGGCTTCCGGAAATTTTTCCTCCGGCGCCTTCAATTCCTGAAGACAGATAATGTCAGGCGCGGCTTCGCCGAGTCATCTTAGCAGGACAGGCAGGCGCCCGTTGATCCCGTTCACATTATAGGTCGCGATCTTCAACGTTGCGTTGAGGCGCGTGATTATCTCGATCGCCCGCTGCTCGGGAGCCGCTATGTCGAGTGCGCCCAAGCGCTTGACCTGCTGGAGCGAACGGACGCTGTGGCCGTTTTCGGTGCGATCGATGCGATGAAATTGCGCTCGTCGCTCACGCTGTTTAAAGCGTTGCGTCCCTTTCCCCTGCTGGCAAACATCCTGAAGCATTGGTTTGGAGGGGCGCGGGATCTGGAGACCTTGCGCCTGCTGCACACCGACTGATGGTCTCTTCGAGATTATGATGTCCAGCGCGGCGCAGTGCTCCACACTGCTCCGCTATTTCTGCATGAATTAACCTTTTCGCAGCAGTTTTTTGCGGTGTGAGAGCGCCCATTGGAAACGCAGAACCTTCCGCGGGCTGTTCAAGTCATCAGAATGCTGTCCCTCGCCAATATCCCGCATAATATTACAGGGCCGCTGTCATGAGATCCGCCCTAGCCAGCCGGATCGCCAGTCAGGAGGTCAGGGCCACAATGTCGCGTTCGATCCGGTGCAACATGAAGCCGCCCTCCCCCAACGCCGTCTTCGCCACATCGACGATATGATCATGATGGGAAAAGAGGATGACTTGGTTATGCGTTGACGCGGCGGCCAGGACCCGCAGCATTTCTGCCGCCCGGCCATCATCGGCCGTGATCAGAAGGTCGTCACAGATGACAGGCAGGGTCTGATGCCCCTCGCGCGTCGCAATCGCGCCCAGCCGCAGCGCGAGATAAAGCTGATCGCGCGTGCCCTCCGACATGCCCTCGACGCCAACGCGCGAAGCGTCGCCGCGCACACCCCGGATCATCGGCCTGTCGTCATCGTCATAGTCAAGCACAAGGCCGGTGAACGCGCCGGCTGTCACCTGCGCGAACATCGCCCCTGCTCTCTCCATCAAAGGCGCCTGCGCGGTTGCGCGGTGACGCTCGATCACCCACCGTAACAAGGCGGCGGCGCTTGCTGCCTCGATATGGCGCTCGGCCGCATCCGCCATGGCCGCGTTGATCGCTGCTGCATCCTGTTGCGCGTCAGCAGCGCCGGTGGCGGTGGCAGCGCTTTCCATCGCCGTCTCGGCCGCAGCCAGATCGCGACCTATCCGCTCGCGCGCTTCCTCTATCTCCTCGCGCCGGATCCGGATCGCCTCCAGCTCAGCGGCCGCCTCGTCAGGCAAAAGCGCCGCAGCCGCGTCCGTGACGACGGCCAGATCGAGCCCTTCGCACTGGTCCTCAAGTTCCGCGCCAAGGCGCAACGACTCTGTATCATGCGCGCGGACCAGCCGGCTCGCCTCGATAACTGCGCCAAGCGCCGTCTCGTCCGCCACGCCGGCAAGCGCCATCAAGTCCCTGATCGCCTGGCCAGCCATTGCCAGGCGATGATCGAGCGCACTGAGCGCCTTGCCTGCCTCCCTCTTGTCATCTTCAAGACGGGCGAGCATGGCCTGCCCGCGCACAGCGTGCGCCAGATCATCCTGAAAGGCGCGCAACCTCTCGAACCTTCGTTCCGTCGGCGCCTCGCCCAGCAGCATGCGCAACGCGTCAAAGCCATTGTCAAAGGCAACAAGCTGGCGCTGGTCAAGATCGATCTGCCGGTCCAGCGCCGTGCGTGTCGCGTCATCAAGCGCAAGCTCATCAAAAGCATCGAGCGCATCTGCAACCGCATCAGCGGGCCATTGGGCAGGTAATCCACTTTGCGCCAATAGCCGCTTGCGGTCGGCCTCGAACGTCCGTTGCCGCGCGGTCAGATCCTGTTCGGCCACCTCGGATTTCTGGCGCGCATCTTCGATCCGCCTGCGCTGCTCGGTGGCAAGGGCGCAGGCGCGGACCTGCGTCTCGAGCCTCGTCATCTGCTGGCGCGCCACCGCAATGCTATCATTCAGACTGTCTGTGGGAGTGACATTAAAACCTGTATCTGCCAGGCGTTGGTCAAGCTGCTTGCGCGCATCTTCAATGCTGCTGGCAAAAATGTCGAGCGATTGCGTCGCCGCATCGAGGTCGTCGGCGATCGACAGCGCCTCTGTGCGCGCGGCGCGCCAGCGGTCGACATCTTCCGGTGGGACGGTGCGGGCAAAACCCAATTGGTCCAGCAACGCGGCCCAGTCGGCGTGCAGCCCCTCGAGCCGCCCTGTCTCGGCATCGGCGCGCCGCGCGGCCAGAGCGATACGTTCTTCAACCTCTGCGCAACGCCGGGACAACAGCCCATGTTGCGCAATCCGCTGAGCGTCAGCATCCCGGCCGTCGGCCAAGCGGTCCGCCTGCCCCGTTGCCGCCTGGAGCGCAGCGCCGATGTCGGCGTCGTCGCGCCGGGCCTTGCCGCCAAGCTGCAGGCGGACCTCGTCGATCAGCTCGTCCCGGACGGCGCGCGCGGCCGCCACCACTTGCGGCGTTGGCAAAACGCCCGCGTGCAACAGGGATGCCAGCTCACTGCGCAGGCCTATGCCCTCCTTTTCAAGGCTGGCAATATCGCCCTGCGCCAGACGTATCGCCTCGCGCGCCGCTTCGATTGCACTGGCCGCAATCAGCGTCTCGGCTGGCCCTGGCGGTACCGCGCCCAGCAACGCGTCGATCGACCCTGCCCAGGGAGACAAGGCCGCCATGGCCTTCTCCAGCTTGAGGCGCGTGCGGTCGCACGTTGCGTTCAAGCCTGCCATACGCTGCGCGGCATCTGTGGGGATGGCGTCGAAAGCCAGCCGCAATCGCTCAAGAAGGCCCTCTGCCAAGCCCTCTTCCTGGGCAGGAGGCAGGTTGGCGCTTTCCTCCTCGATTGCCCTGCGGTTTTGATGAAGCGTAGCATGATCATGCTCCAGCCGGCGCCCGGTTTCCAGCATATCGCGCACCCGCTTGCGAAGCCCAGGACCCGGAATTTCATGATCCGCTACCATATTGGCGTCCTGACGGATCCGGATCGAGCGCTCCAGCATCCCTGCCTGCTCGGCCCTGCGCGCAACAATGTCGGAACTTGCCTTTTCCACGACGGCAAGACCAGCGCACAGCGTTTCTATCTGGGCCTTGGCGGCGAGCAAAGCGGTCGGCAGCACAATCTGGGCGCCTTCCTGGATGGCACGCTGCTGTCTTGCCGCTTCCAGGTCATGCAGTTCCAGCGCTGTCCGCCGCTCGGCGAGCGCCGCTCTCCATTGCTCCTGCGCATCGGCTGGCATGGAGGGCGCCGTGCCCAATGTCGCGCGTGCCGCCAGCTCGGCCGACTGGCGCACAAGCAGCGGGCGTATCCGATTGAGGCGTTCTATGGCATGGGCGCGCTGCGCGAGGCTGCGACCTTCCTCGACAAGCGCGGTCCGGGCAGCCTGCGCCTCTTCCCGCCTCGACCTGATCGCCACCCAGTCGCTATCGGCCAGCGTCTGCGAGCGGACCAGCGCCAGCGCCTCAGTCCTCTCCCGCATCAGGCGATTGACCGCCGGAAGCTGGGCTGAAGGCTTGAACAGACCACCAGCCAGGTCATCGAGCGTCTTGAGGGTCTGGCCGATGCCTGCAAAGCCAGTGCCCGCTTCAAGGACGATGCGGGCCGCATCGTCCTTGCCCTCCAATATCGCCTCTCCGCCCTCGCGCAGCTTGGCATGATCGAGGCCAAACATCCGCTCGAACGACCGCCGGTCCATGCCGTTGAGCAGGGGCGCTAGGATGTCCTCGGGCAGCGCCACGCCATCAGGCCCCAGCAGCGTGTTTTTCTTGCCCTTGCGCCGGGTCAGATCGAGCTCGCCTGCCGCCGTCGTCATGCGCGCGCGGATGCGAAGATCGCCATAATCATAGCGCCAGTTTTGTGACGACTGCGCCGGGATACCAAATAGCAGATCGCCGATCGCCGCAAGCATCGTCGATTTGCCCGCTTCATTGGGACCGATCACCAGATGGAGATCGATTTTGCCGTCGCCAAGATCAAGAAGCCGGTCGGCAAAGGCGCCATAGCGGACAAGTTCGATCTGCCTGAAGCGCATCAACCCTCACTGCCCTCGATATAGGCCTCGACAATGGCGCGCGCGGCCGACACGAGCGCCTTACCATCACGCGATCGCGCCGCTGCAAGAAGCGGTGTTCCCTCCGCGTCACCAACGTCGCCTGGAAGCTTGGAAAGAAGCGGCGCCACGGCCGCCTCCACGCTGGAAATGCAGTCGGGATCTGACAAAGCCTGCTCCAGAAGGGCAGCCAGTTCAGGCGGCAGACCGGCCTGCTGCCGATCGCTTGCCGGAACAAGCTTGATCTTCTCTATCCACAGGAGGTCCGATACGGCCGACGCCTGACCCGTCACCTCGGCGGCGAACCACGGCGCATCCGCCACAAGACGATCCTTGAGCGCGCCAGTTGCCTTGACCATGAGCCGCACCGCTGTTGGCCTGTCGCCCGATCGCGCAATGGCGGTCCCCAAGGCATTGGACACGCCTGTGAGCAGTTCGCGCATGTCGCTTGCCTTCGTGGCGTCCACATGCGCCAGAGCCCAGCGCATTTCGTCGGTCGGCCTGTGCTCGACAGACCTGACCTGGCCATTTTCCACACGGACGAGCATGACGCCCTTCGCGCCGGTTTCCCGAATGTGGCGGCCCTGCGTGTTGCCCGGAAAGACCACATGTGGAAATTCAGAGCGTATCGAGGCCTCATGGACATGGCCAAGCGCCCAATAATCATGCCCCGACGCCCGCAATTCATCCAGCGTGCAAGGCGCATAAGCGGCGTGGCCGGGATGGCCTTCAAGCGCTGTGTGCAAAAGCGCTATATTGAATTTGCCCGGGACTGGCGGGGTATATTCCGCGGCGATATTTTCAAGCGTCGCTGCTTGCCTGTAGCTGCGGCCATGGACGACGACGCCAAGATCCTCCAGCGTGACAAACCCGCATGTGCGGGTGTCAAAGGCGTAGACACCTTGAGGCATCGTCAAATGTCGCGTGATCCGGCTTTCCGCGTCATGATTGCCATAGACGATGAACAGGCGAATGCCGGCGCGCGAGAGCCGCGCAAATTGCGCCACGGCAAACTGCCCTGTCGACTGATCCTTCCATGTACCATCGTAAAGATCGCCCGCAATCAGAACGAATGCCGCGCCTTGCGCGATGGCAAGATCAACGACATTGGCAAAGGCCTTGCGGGTCGCGCCGCGGACCAGGTCCGAAAAGGCCGGGTCCCGCGCAGCCAGGCCGGACAAGGGACTGTCCAGATGGATATCGGCGGCATGGATGAAAGTGAAATCAGATATCATGGCGGTCGAAGGATCATAGCGGAAGGAAACGCCGCTCACCAGCCGCCAGGAAAAGAAGGGCGGCGGGGACGGACCACCTGCCCTCCCTGGGTGATCCTATACGGTCAGAGGCTCTGATCGTCCGCCTATTTCAACGTCCTAGACCCTGACGCCCCCGACCCCGGCATCCAGGCGCGGACCCAGCTTTCTGCGTCTACGAGCCGGAACAGGTGCCAAGCAGACATATCCTTGTCGATCTGCTCGCGCGCGCAGCGCGCGGCAATGGCGTCCACATCGATCATGCCCTGGGCCGCGAGCCATCCATCGCATAGAAAGCGGCCAATCTCGCGCCGGCGCGCCTCGAACAATCCGATCACGAAGCTGTCGGGACTGCCCTTGGAGCGTCGGTCAATTATGTCGGGCGGAAGCAGATCTGCAAAGGCCTCGCGCGCAATGACCCTGTTCTGGCCCCCCGCCTGCCAGGCCCATGTCGGGATGGAGAGGCAAAGCTCGACCACAGGCTGGGATAGCAGCGGCCAGAGCGTGCGGTGCGTTCGCTCTCGCCCAAAACCCTCGATATGGTTGAGGACACCCAGGATCCACGCAATATGCTGCGCCTTGCCCGGCAGCTCTCCATGTGGCGTTCGCATCCAGGGGTGGTGAAGACCATCTGTTTCAAGACTCCGCGCCCGCGCGCTCAGATACTGATAGCCAAGCGGCCAGCGATAGTCGCGCGATCGTGCCGACAAGCGCCGCACCGCTGCGACCATAACCCGCCATTGCGGACTGTCGGTCAGCAGCGCGATGTCGCGCGCCGTTGTCCACGCGCCCCGTCCTGCCCCTTCGCTCAGCAGCCGGTCGGCTAGCGGCCTTGCCGAATGGACATAGCAGAAACTATTGTCGCCGCCGCCGCCGCTGATAAAGGCGTCCGCGCCGATCTTTTGCGCCAGCGTCATCTGTACCTTGTCGCCTGACTGGGCAAAGCAACGCGCCACGGGCCTGGGCAAATGCGCCGCTGCGCTCTGGCTAATGTCGACATCGTAGCTCTGCTCGATAATCTCGTGCAAGGGGCACCCGACATGGTCTGCGACTGCTCGCGCATATCGCCGCTCGTCGCCCGAGCCATCAGGCGTCACCAGTGTGAAGCAACTGAAATTGACGCCTGCCCTGGCCATGCTGGCGGCCAGGATCGATGAATCGAGACCGCCAGAAAGACCAAGCAACACATGTTCACTCCCGGCCGTCGCTTTGCGTGTCGCCTCGACGATGCAGTCCTGCAGGCGTTGCGGCGCCCTGGGTAAATCCCTGTCCTGCCCCGCTCTTGCCGCAAAGCGCCAGGGGTCCCAGAAGCTGCGCACGGTTGGAGCATTTCCCCGCGCATAGATCAGGCAATGCCCGGGCTCGAGTTCAAGCAGCCCGGTAAGACAAGTGCGGGCAGTCCTGGCGTTGATGTTGAGAAGGTGGCGCCGGATCGCGTCTTCATCCACGTCAAGCCCAATGCCAAGTGCCTGGAGGGTATGGACGGCATTTGTAAGAATGACCGTCGCATCCTGTTCGATATGGTAGCAAGGCAGCCGCCCCATCGGGCTGCGCGCCACGGTAGCGGATCCATCGGCGCCCGCCTGGATAACGACATAGTCTCCCCAATTGTCACGCGTGACAGCCTCCCAGTCCGGAAAGACATGCCAGCGCGCAGGGCTCAAGCCAAAGGCGCGGGCGTCAGGACCATGTACTTGCCCAAGGATCGCGCCCTTCGCTTCGCCCATCAGCGCCGCTGGCAACTGGCTGTCGACAAGGATGGCGCATTGCGCGCTCGAGAAAATCTGTATCAGTTGGGGCAGCGCCTCCCGCGCACGCGCGCGCAGCGCCTCCTGGCCACTGCCGAGAAGGACGAGATAATCGCCGGGGATCATATGGCATAGATCGGCGTGAAGGCCTCGACACGGCTCAACCGGTCGTTGAGGACCTGTGGACCAAGTTGCACCCAGCAATGGGCGCCAAAGGGTCTTGGCGTAATGGCGAAGATGACGGTGACCGGATATCCAAGTCCATAAGCGAGACGGGCAAAGCTGAGCGAAAGAGGCAGGCACTGGTCCTCACCCGTCCAGGCCCTTAGCCGCTCGAAGGCCCGGCCAAGCTCCTGGAGCATCCTGTCTTTTTGCGGCTGGGGAGACAATCCTGGCTTGCGCCTCGCATGAGCATCGAACAAACGCGCCGGGGCGCGGCAAGCCAGTTGCACCTTGACCAGCGCATAGGAAAGGAGCGCGTGCAAAACGAGATTCAGCCGGGCACCATCGCCGTGGCAATCCAAGTCACAAGACGGCGCTTCTGTGAGGGCAAAGGGGATCAGCGCCTCCTGCGATCCGAAACTGAGCAGATGCCCCAGAGCCTGCGACAAGGCTTCCCCCTCTTGCGGTTCGATGCTGCGGGCGACCAGCCTGGAAAACAGTGCTTCGTCCCTCGCCTTGAGCGCAAAATAGCGGTTGGCCCTGCGATCGAGGAAGAAATGCCGACCGCCCGCGGCACAAAAACTCACCCCTTCGCGCAATCCAAAAGTCATCAAGGCGTCTCCTCATTCAAAGTGTCAGCGCGCGCGCTGCGCGCTGACACCGCGAAGGTCAGTCGTCGGTGAGGCCCATCAACTGCTGCTGGCCGATGACATCACCCGAGCCTGCAGGCGGCCCCTTGGTTTCGGCGGTGATTTCGCCAAGGTCGATCAGACCGTTGTCTTCATGCGTTTTCATCGTTTCACTCCATCATCAAACCGTCACATGACGGCCCTTGAATTTTATGGAGAGAGGAGGATGGCGGGAACGAAATATGCCGCCAGATCGGCTGCATATATCGGCCCCTGACCGGCACTCTCATGCATCCGCCTTGGCCAGTGCGCAGATTTCATGGAATGTTCGGCAGGTCGCCAGCCTGACTGGCGCTGCCCATCACGCGGATAATTTTGTCCAGGTTCAACAGCCGTCGGCGATGATATTGCCACAGCGCCGTCCTTGCCTTCGCTTTGTTGGTCGAACGGACATTGTGCCACAACGCGTGCAGCTCCCCCCGGCATCGTCCGAGCCCATGTTCATGGCATCGCACCAGATGGAGTCGCGCGCCCAGAGCATCGATGGCGGCCGCATGCTCCGGATTGCCCGATAATGAAGCGAGCCGCGCAAACAAAAGTGCGGCGATCCCTGCAATATCGCGAGCCTGCGTCATCCTGCCCGATCGCTCGGGAAAGTCCCCGATATCCTGCGGACGCTCCACATTCCTGATGATGATCCCCATTACCTCGCCATGCCACCGGTAGAGATAAGCCATGTGCTCACGATCAATGGCTGGAACAATGAAGCCGCCACCAGCGTGGGTCGCGATAAGGCCTTCGCCGACAAGCTGATGCAGGACATCGCGCACGGGTGTGACGCTGATGCCCAGACGACCCGCGATATGGCTGGTGACGAGCACACCGCCCGGCGGGAAGGCGCCGAGCATGATGCCTCGCTTGAGATCGCGATAAAGGCGTTCGGCGGTTACGGCATCAGGCGACATGGCGCTGTCCATTCACCGGCCCGACACATGACCAGGCGCTTCCGAACACGGCTTGGCTGCGCCGGCCGGTTGGCGGACCGAGATGCCAGCAGTTCGCTCAGAAACGATGACATGCCCGAACCTGCTGACGCTTCAAAAGCTGGCCAGCCAGCCTGGATGCAGCTTGGCCATCCTTGCGATACGCGGCCACCTAGTGGGCATGCGGGCCAGTCCCTTTTTTGGCCGGCGCTAAGCCCGATCCGCGAAAAATCGCGGCCACGGAAAAAGGAGAGAGGCTGTGAGGGAAAGCAAGCGCCTGAAGGGATGTGTGGTCCCTTTGTGCGCGCCATTTCTCCTGGAGAGACCAATGTTCGATTATCCTATCCGGTATCTGGGCCGTATGATGCAATGGCTTTTTGGCCGCAGCTTCCCGTTGGCAAAGCGCAAAACCAGAGCCGCAATCAAGAGCTCGACCACCAGGCATTGGCCATCGCCCCGCCGCCTTGCCCGGCTTGCGCGCGCCAGGATCGCGCGATTGGGAGGCAGGCCGCTTGGCCGTGGCGAGCATAAGATGTCGCCTCAACTGCAGGACATCCAAATCGAGACCTTGCCCTTCGATCGTCACGAACATCTCCTGCAATCTGATGCTTGCCGGTCGGCCGTATCGCAGCGCTATCTCGCTTTGCCGGCGTTGACGCGGGCCATACTCTATCTGAGCCAGAGGGAGGGCATGGACGGCGCTCAGATATCCCTCCATCTCGGCCTATCTCGCCATGCCGTGCGCCGTCATCTCCGCCGGGCCGTAGCAGCGCTCGCGAAACCATGACTGTCTCAGGTGCGCAGCTGGGCGACCTGATGCGTCACGGACGCCAGATACTGGTCCATCGCCTCCAGGCCCTGCTGGGAAAGTTGGGCGAGGCGACGACGAGCATCTGAAGGATCGGTCCACCGTTCGACAAGCCCGATCTTCTTGAGGCGGCGTAGATGCCGTAAGCCTGTCGAGGCGGGGCAGAAATCTGCGACAAAAAGGCTTGCCACCTTCCTTTTCTCCCCATGATGGGCTCTTAGTGTCTGATCCGAAATTAAGGTGAGTGGTATCAGCAGGTTAGCTTGACGGCTCGGCCTGTCATTGATTCATGGGTTTTGCGAAAAACTACCAAGGATCAACGATGTGGACCGATA
>JAVBXL010000180.1 GCA_030824575.1 bacterium
ACGACACGATCAGATCCGCCTGCACATCACCATCACGTCGCATCGCCATCGTCGCTGACCGCCTTCTTTCCGTATCCAGGCTGAATCAGATCACACCGACTTCGTCAACGCGCTGCTAATGCCATCCGGTGCAATCAAGGCCGACACCAAATATACGATGGTTGGTCGTCTTCAAAGTACGGGGGATAAGGCGAGTAAGCAGGCGTCATCCATGTGGCTGTTCAGCTATGATCCAGTTTAAGGGAAAGCCCAAATTTGTTGCCTTCGAGAGTGCTCAATTCGCAATGTGCCCTTCTGGGTTAGCTGCCGCGATATTTAGAGGGGCTGTTAACAGCAGAACGGCAGGCGTAGGCTGGTTGTGGCGCGCAAAGAGAAAGCTGCCCTTCTGCACCTGGGGAGCGAAGGTCTCACGCTGAGCGTCCGCCATGGTGAAGGCTTTCGGAGGCGACCAAGCGTGGCATCATGCTCCAATAGGCCGCCTCCAGATTGATCATGCTGGGTCGGACGTCATATTCCTCGTGAAGGCGCTCCGCCGTAATCGATCCTAGGGATGGGGATCGCCCAGGTCCAGGCGCTGGCGCGCCAGCCGCTTACTTGCATTCCAGGCAAGCTCCGGGCACCTCAGCCAGGATGCATACAGAGAATGATCTGGAAACGACCCTATTGGGCCCCGTCCTCCCTGGCCGGACGTGTGGCGACTGCACGATCTGTTGCACTATCCTCACCGTCGATACGCCTGATTTCAAAAAGCCCGCCGGAGCCGATTGTAAGCATCTGACGGAGCAAGGGTGCGGCATTCATGCCGTGCGTCCGCATATTTGCCGAACTTGGTTTTGCGGCTGGCGCAGGATGACGGAGTTGCCTGACGAGGCCCGTCCGGACCGATCCGGCATTTTGGTGTCGCTCGATTTTGTCCGTGAGCCACGGAATTGCTTAGAAGGCGTATCGATCATGGTGCGCTTGCTACCCGGCAGCGAGGCGATCGAAAATGGCATTGCCGGCGCTATCCTCGACGGTGTGTGCGATGAGTTGGTGCCAGTTTGGTTCACCGATGGATCAAAGAAGATGCTGATGCACCCCGACAAAAACGTCGCCAGCTTCGTCTTGTCGGGAGAGACAGCCCCTGCGCATTTGAGGACCGAAGTGACCGCCTGGCGGGAGCGCTACGCCGCATTCACGCCCAAGCGGTAGCCTTAGGCAACGGATTTTGGACTGGCCGCTAACGGCTGGAACTGGGTTCGAGTAATCTTCTGCTAACAAGCGGGAATGAGTCGAGTTCGGTAAGGCGGCAGCTGGGGCAAACCAGCCATTTTCGTTGGACAGTTGCAGAGGCGGCTTGCCCCGGAAACGGTCATAGCCACCTAATCACTTATCGGCCTGAAAAAGATGGTATTCTGGGACCGCTGGATCAGCCCGTCTGCATGATCGCCAGCTCAAGCCCATTGGGGTCGAGGAAGTGAAAGCGTCGGCCGCCCGGAAAGGCGAAGACTGGCTTGCTGATGGTGCCCCCGGCATTGGCGACAGCGGTTTGGGCCGCTTCGATGTCGTCCACCAGCACCACCGGCAGAGGCATCCTCGGTGCTTCACTCATGTCCCCCTGTAGCCCGAGGTCGACGTTGCCGGTCATGGTGCATGAGTAGCTGGGGCCGAAGTTCGTCAGTTCCCACCCGAATACCGCCGAGTAGAAGGTCCGCGCCGCGCCGAGGTAGCGCGCGGGAAGCTCGATGAAGTTGATGCGTGCCATTAAGGACTCCTATGCGCGCTTGCGAACGCGCTTGCCGGAAAGATTCGAAACGCTGCGGATCACCCATGACCTGAGTTCGTCTGGTTCCGAGAACATGGACTCGGGTACGACGACATAGGACTTGCTGGCCGGCTGATCTGGTTCATATCGAAGTGGTGCGGCACCCGGCAACTCCAGCATCGAGTCGCGCTCACTGCCGACGAACTTCAACGCTAGTCCAACGTCAGAAAGAGACGCGAACGGCTTTCCGTCCGCTAGGCGAAGAGCCCGCCAAACATGGGTCTGAAAGTAACATCAAGGTCAGGAGGTGCCGCGCCTGCCAAGATCGCCTGCAACAGCTTGGGATTGTGAGTCATGCGGTTCCTTTCTCGTACCGCGATCCTATAACACGCCCTCCTGACACCTCATGTCAGCATCGTGCAGCTCGGCCGCGATCTGTTGCCGGCAGCGTTGCAACAGCACTGCCCGGCGCTCGGGATACCTAGCGCCCACGTCAGCACTGGCGATCCGATCTAGATGGAAGGACCGGAACGCCGTCCGCAACTCGCACCAGGCCATTACGGCGCGCCCTTCTTCCATGAAGGCAAGTCCGATCGGCCATACCGTGCGCGCGATCTCGGTACCGTTCGTATTACGATAAGCTATGTGGACCTTCCGGCATCCACGAACCGCGTCGCGGAACAGCTCGGTGCTGATCCTCTCCACTGGTTGCGGCAGATCGGTTCGCACAAACACACCGGGCGTACCGGCGATTTCCTGCGCCCATCTCGGCAGCACCGTCTTGATCTTGGCCATCGCATCCACTGCGGCGCGGGTCATGGCGGGATCCGTGCGCTTCTCCACCCATTTCAGCCCAAGCAGCACGGCATCGAGTTCGTTGGTCCCGAATGTAAGCGGCGGAAGGAAGTAGCCGGGATCGAGAACATAGCCCACGCCGGGTTCTCCCCCGATAGGCACCCCGCGAGCGATAAGCGCCGCCACATCGCGATAGAGCGTCCGCATAGAGACGCCGAGTTCACCTGCAAGCTCAGCCGCCGTGGTCGGCCCCCGCTCCCGCCGGAGGGTTTGAAGAATGTCGAAGAGGCGGCCGGCGCGGGACATGCTGCTAATCTGCCAGATCGATTGCGTTCAGTCGATCGACGTTCCAAATTGGGAAGGCTCAGCGGAATGGCTGAAGCGGGACCGAATGCGCGAGTGAGTTGGCTAAGACGCGTTCCCGATTGATGTTTCTCGAAACGAGCTGTTGGAGATGGAGAAACCGGACGGTCACTACACGGGGAACACAGATTGATCGCCGAGCGGCAACTATGGGTCGTTTGTGACGTTGCACATGTCGAAAGGTGTATAGGCAACGCCCTTGGCCAGAGGACAGAATGATGTAAGGCGGGCCGTTGCCGGAATGTGACGAAGCAGAATGCCGAGTTCTGTGGGTGTCAAAGCAGAGCGTTTGTTTGCGGCCCAAGCGGTGCAACATTACGCATCTGGTGATGATGGCGGCAGCGAGCTGCGAAAACACTGCAATGGATGTGCGATGGGTCAGACTTTGGAAGATCTCGGGTGGCGGCCCTTTTTCGGCGCGCAGATCTCGGAGAATGACGGTGCCGGATGTCATCCCGCGCGCGTGATGGCGGTTCATCGCGGCAAAATTGCTGTGGCGGGCGCAGGAGCGATGCGACTGATCCCACCCTATGTCGCCGACGCCTCCGTTCCTGAAGATCATCCCACGGTAGGCGACTGGTTGCTGGTCGATGAGGTAACGCTGGAGGTCAGGCGCGTCCTTCAGCGCGAAAACCTGTTCAAACGGCAGGCGCCAGGCACTGATAAAAAGACGCAACTGATCGCTGCGAACGTCGATACGCTCTTTATCGTGGCTTCCTGCAACAAGGATTTCAGCACAGCACGTCTGGAACGATATCTGGTGCTGGCGCAGGAAGTCGGCGTACAGCCGGTCGTCATCCTCACCAAGACGGACCTCACGGACACGCCAGATATTTTCGCGGCAGCGGTACGGGATCTGCGGCCGGGGCTGCTGATCGAAGCCGTCAACGGTCGCGATCCTGTCAGCGTCGCGCGCCTTGCTACCTGGTGCGGCAGAGGACAGACTGTGGCCCTTGTCGGTTCCTCTGGCGTTGGCAAGTCGACGCTGGTCAATAGTCTGCGTGGTTCCGACGGCATAATGACGCAGGCCATCCGCAAGGGGGACGACACGGGGCGTCATACGACGACCGTGCGCGAGATGCACCGGCTGGCGGGGGGCGGCTGGTTGCTCGATACCCCTGGCATGCGCGAATTGCAGCTGACCGATGCAGGATCGGGCATTGCCGAGATATTCGACGATTTCGTCGAGGCGGCCGAGCATTGCCGATTTTCCAACTGCACGCATGAGGTGGAACCGGGCTGTGCCGTTCGCGCGGCCATCGCCGACGGGAGGCTTTCAGCCGCGCGCCTGGATCGCTGGCGCAGGCTGACGAGCGAGGAAATCTACAATAAGGCAAGCCCTACCGAACGCCGCGCCCTTGATCGCATCGCGACCAGAGGTTCGACCAGGAAGAAATAAGCCGCAGGCGCGCAACGATCCCCTCCATGACCTAAGCGGAACGTCTGCGCTTGGCGACGGAAATTTGGCTTATGACCGTCTGCGAAGGGTCGACATCGGCAGGGGCATGTTAGTCCCAGCTAACCTTCGTCGACCGGAAGCATTGGGGGCTGACAAGTCACAGAGTCGAGCATACCAGACTATGGAGGGCGATGTCCGCCCTCGCATCCCGGCCGGCCTTAATGATTTTAATTGCAACATATTGCGCAATATGTTGTATATATGGCAATCGCCATGGAGATCGGCAGAATGCGCAATCGCCTACCTCTGCTTGCCGTCGCCTCGGCGCTGTCAATATTCTGGTCGACCACGGCCATTGCCAGCGCTCCGACCATGTCGGCTGACGAAAAGGCCGCGGTCGTCGCGGCCCTTAACGGCACCCTCAAAGCCAATTATGCCTTTCCCGACGTCGCCCTGAAAATCGCGCCGATGCTTCGGGAGCATTTGAAAAACGGCGATTATGATATGGCGACCACGCAGGAAGCATTTGCGAGCAAGCTGACCGACGACCTCATCAAGGTGAGCGGCGACCTGCACTTTTACGTGGGGGTGGACCCGAAATGGATCGCCGAATTCCGGGCGAAGGCAGACCCGTCGCGCAACGCGGAGATACGCAAGGATGAGGCGCGCAGGCAGGAGGAGACGAATTTCGGCTTCGACGAGGTTTCGCGGCTGAGCGGCAATATCGGATATATCCGGTTCAGCTATTTTGCCGATCCGGAGCCTGCCTATGACAAGGCTGCCGCCGCCATGCGTTTCATCGACAGTAGCGATGCGGTGATTATCGACCTGCGTTATAATAATGGCGGCTATCTGGAGATGGCGCAGTTTCTCGCGAGCTATTTCTTTTCCAGCGAAAAAGACCAGCTACTCTTTGATTATTACTATAATGAGGACGGCAAGCGGATCGATCGCGGACAATGGGTGCTGCCTGGCCTGCCGGGCAAGCGCATGGTGGACAAGCCGGTCTATATCCTGACGGGGTCCACGTCATTTTCCTCCGCCGAATGGTTTTCCTACACGATGAAAAAGCTGGGCCGAGCAACGCTGATCGGAGAACGGACCGCTGGTGGCGCGCATCCCGTTGCACGTAAACCGGTGAATGACGATTTCCTGGTGCAGGTGCCGATCGGCCAGATCCGCGACCCCGTCGATCATGGCGATTTCGAAGGCACCGGGGTGCAGCCCGATATTGAAAGCCCCTCCATTCGCGCACTGGCCATGGCCCATAAGCTGGCGCTCGAAAATCTGGCGAAGGGTAATGATACCAGGCAAGCGGAATTGGCCTGGCTGCTCCCGGTCCTGACGGCAGATATTCAGCGGCCCGCCATCGATGCCGATATGGTTCAGAAAGCCGTGGGCAAATATGAGGGGCGCCGGATCGTTCGGGAAGACGGCACGCTCTACTATATCTGGCGGGACCGGTTTCGCGTCGCGCTGGACCCGATCGGTCCCGATCTTTTCGCGGTGGAAGGGGTGTCGGATTTCCGATATCGCTTCAATAGCCAGCGTGGAAAAGTGACGTCGCTGGACCGCGTGAACAAGGACGGCAGCATCCAGACGTACAAGCGCCTTGACTGAACGGAAGCCCAATCCGGTCGCGATTGATGACGGCGTGTTTTTTGGCCGCGCCGTCGAGCGGCTGAGCGTCCTGATCGCTGATCAAACCAAAATGGTCTTCGATAGGATGGGAGTCGTCATCCCGGTTCGTTCCTGTTCCTTGATGATCGTTCTTGCGAAGCTGGGCACGGCATCGGCGTCGGATCTGGCGCGGGAATTGGGGCATTCACATCAGCTGGTGATGCAAAAGATACCCAAACTTATCAGCCTTGGCCTCATAGAGCATCAAGCCGACCAACATGATGCCCGGCGAAGGATATTCCACCTCACAGAAGAAGCCATGATACAACTGACGAAATTTGAGCGATGCACCGCGCTGATCCGCACGGCCTATGATGGGCTGTTCGCAGAAGTGGGTGACATAAGGCAATGTGTCGATCGGACTGCCGATGCGCTGAACGAGAAGCCGCTGGATAAGCGCATACATTCCTTGGGCTGAGCGCAGGGCACCATCAGACGTCATAAGGCGCCGCAAGGCAGTTTTTCCCGAAACTCCGTCATATCGAGAAAGCCAAGCCCCCCATGCAACGGTGGCCATGGCTTCCTGCTTCCCTGAAATCCGTTCGTCGCAATCGACCAGTCTTACAAGGCCAACAGGAAAAAGCGGAAGGATCGCACCTGAGGATGAAAAGCCTGTGCGTGAACGTCGCATAAGGGTCGAGATCGGAAGGCAAGGTCTGGGACAAAGCGGTGTAGTCAACCGCCGTCACTCCATCTGCTGCGGATTTAGCAGTCGCCTCCTCAGTTGGCCGGTCGGCGCCCGCCAACTTGTGTCGTCATACGTGCCGAATGAGCAAACGGGAACGGATCTCGTGGTGCTCATCATGGGTGAGCGCTACGGCTGGTCCGACACACATTCCAGTCTTTCGCCCACTCATGAGGAATTTCGCGAAGCGGTGGTCGATGGCAAGGTCTGGACTTGTAACGGTTTTGCGCCGGTCACCTGAGCGTATTAAGCTCGCAACAGGAGACCGACGAGATGATCAAGCATACAGAAGAGTTCAAGCAGGAGGCGGTGCGCATTGCTCTGACCAGCGGGCTGCCGCGTGATCGGGTTGCAGCGGATTTGGGGGTCGGGAAGTCGACGCTGGGCAAATGGCTGGCGCAATATAGGCCGACAGACCTGATCTCAGCGCCGCAGGCCGATCTGGCGCGCGAGAATGAACGGCTTCGTCTTGAGAACCGTGTGCTCAAGGAGGAGAGGGATATCCTAAAAAAGGCCACGCAGTTCTTCGCGAGCCAGCGGCCGTGAGGTTCGCGTTCGTGGAGAGCTGGCGTCATATCTGGCCTGTGGAGACGATCTGCCGGGTGATGCAGATCAGCCCTCGTGGCTATCGTTCGTGGCGGTCACGGCCGATCAGTCAGCGCTGCCGCACAGACATGAAGGTGTTGGCCCACATTCGGGAGCAGTACAGCCTGAGCTTGGGCAGCTATGGTCGTCCTCGCATGACGATGGAGATCAAAGAGGCAGGCCTCGATGTCGGCGAGCGCCGTGTCGGACGACTGATGCGTGCCAATGGGATCAAGCCGGTCCGCACCCGCAAGCACAAGGTTACCACCGACAGCCACCACCGTCTGGGTGTCGCGGCCAACTGGCTGGACGGCGATTTTGTTGCGGCTGCGCCCAACCAGAAGTGGGCGGGTGACATCACCTATATCTGGACGTCGGAGGGCTGGCTCTACCTCGCCGTCATCCTCGATCTGCATAGCCGCCGCGTTGTGGGCTGGGCGGTTAGTGACCGGATGAAGAAGGATCTGGCAATCAGGGCGCTGGACATGGCTGTGCGCCTCCGCAACCCACCGCCAGGCTGCCTTTTCCACTCTGATCGCGGCAACCAATATTGCTCCTATGCTTATCAGAAGAAGCTGCAGGCCCACGGCCTACGTCCATCAATGAGCGGCAAAGGAAATTGTTACGACAACGCCTCCGTCGAGACATTCTTCAAATCGTTGAAGGCGGAACTGATCTGGCGGCAGACCTGGCCAACACGGCGACAGGCAGAGGCTGCCATCCTCCAGTACATCAACGGGTTCTACAATTCCCGTCGCCGCCATTCATATCTGGGAGGCATCAGCCCGCTCGCATTGAAGCCAGGGTGGCATAGTGAGACAAGTGACCGGCGCAAAACCGTTACAAGTCCACTTCACACCATCAAGACACGTAAACTCGGCACGCTCGAAGTCTCGGAACTCGGGTCGGGCTGCATGAACATGAGCGGCAACTACAAGCCGCCCGCCGACATCCCGCAGTGCATTCGCACGATCCGCACCGCAGCCGGGAACGGCGTGACCTTCTTCGACACCGCCGAGGTCTATGGTCCGATAAATCGCGTTAACGTCGACAATCGCGTTAACG
Organism: bacterium; assembly: GCA_030824575.1. Classification (GTDB taxonomy): domain Bacteria; phylum Pseudomonadota; class Alphaproteobacteria; order Sphingomonadales; family Sphingomonadaceae; genus Sphingobium. Next base: position 8,317 of record JAVBXL010000180.1, read on the forward strand.
TCGACAATCGCGTTAATGTCGACATCCGCGATCCCGACCATACCACGCTCGGAAATCCGGTACATGGCCTTATTCGGCTCGCCTTTCAGCCTGCCACCCGTCGGCGCGATTAGTGTCAAACCGATGCTGGATTTCAACAGCTATGATCGCCATGCTGCAACGATGCTTCGTCCCTGGACTCTGTTGCTAAAGGAACGCGTCAAGATTGCGCCCGATAGCCCGCGCTACATGCAGATCGCGCATGGTCTAGTGCATGAGATTGAGCGCGGCCGTCTGCAGCCTGGAGACTATCTGCCTAGCAGCCGCGACCTGGCCGACGCGCTGGAGGTCAATCGCAAAACGATTGTCACTGCCTATGAGGAATTGATCGCGCAAGGCTGGCTGGCGAGCGCGGGCACGCGCGGCACCCGGGTATCGACGTCACTGCCACGCGGCGAGACCGCCACGGCGCCGCATCTTCTTGTCGCAACGACCATCGCCCCGGACGACACCGAATATCCGTTTCTCGCTGCGCCGGACCGGCCGATCGCTATCCCGGTCGGCCAGTGGCGCAAGCTGGACGAAGGCGTGCCAGACGGTCGCCTGCTACCCGCCTACCTGCTGGCGCGCGCCTATCGCAAGGCGGCGGAGGATGCCGCCCGCACCAATAGCCTGTCCTATCGCGACCCGCGCGGATCTCCCAACCTGCGGCGCGCGATCGCCGACATGCTGCGGCGCCAGCGCGGCCTGATGGTTAGCCCCGACCATATCTGTATCACCCGCGGCAGCCAGATGGGCGTGTTTCTGACTGCCCGCATCCTGATCCGGCCCGGCGACGCCGTGCTGGTCGAACGATTGACCTATGAACCCGCCGTCGCCGCCTTCCGCGCCTGCGGGGCTAAAATCGTGACGGTCGGGCTGGATGAGGATGGCGTCGATGTCGCTGACGTCGAACGCGCCTGTCGCAAACATCGCGTGCGCGCCATCTTCGTGACCCCCCATCATCAATTTCCCACCACCGTTTCGATGCGACCCGACCGGCGGCTGCGCCTGTTGGAACTGGCACGGCAATTCGCCTTCGCGGTGATCGAGGATGATTATGACCATGAATTTCACTTCGGCGCGCAACCGCTGCTGCCCATGGCCAGCTATGCGCCCGCGCGGGTCATCTATGCCGGGTCGATGTCGAAGCTGCTCGTGCCGGCGCTGCGCATTGGTTACATCGCCGCCGCGCCGCAGGTGATCGATGCGCTCGCCTATCAGATCTCGCTGATCGACGGCATGGGCAACAGCATCACCGAACTGGTCGCCGCCCACCTGCTGCAAAGCGGGGAGGTGCGCCGCCACATCCGCAAGACCGCGCAAATCTATGCCGCCCGGCGCGATGCTTTTGCCCGCAGCCTGGACGCGACGCTGGGCGACCTGATCGACTATCGCATCCCCGAAGGCGGCCTCGCATTCTGGCTGCGCTTCCGCGATCTCGCCGCGCTCGACCGGATCGAGGCGCGCGCGCCGGATCTCGGCCTCAGCTTCGCGTCCTCCCACAGCTATGCCGCCGACGACAGCGCCGAACGCGGCCTGCGCCTGGGCTTCGCCAGCCTGGACGAGGGGGAGGCCCGCGCCGTGCTCCAGGCGTTGCAGGATTGCACCAGACGCTAAAATTCGGCTTGGACCCCTCCACTTTACCGAATTGGATGTTTCTGGCTGGTCCATTGCGACTCATTGTCACCCGGATGAAGTATCCGCCGCGTGCCCCCGACGATGTCGTCACCCTGATCGACCAGAACCCGCTCTGCTGGCTGGTGTCGGCAGGCGCGGCCGGCTTCGGGGCCAGTCCGCTGCCGCTGCTGACGGAATGCGACGCTGACGGATCGCTGATCGCCTTGTTCGGCCATATGGCGATCGCCAACCCTCAGATCGCGCTGCTGCGCGCGCAACCGTCAGCATTGGTGCTGGTCAACGGCCCGCAGGCCTATATCTCCCCGGAATTGCTCGATAATCCGACTTGGGTGCCGACCTGGAATTACGCCGCTGCAACTGTCCATGTCGATGTCGCTTTCGTGCCCGACGAAACGCGCGAATCGATCGAGCGGCTGACCAATCGCATGGAGCAGGGCCGCGCCGCGCCATGGAAGGTGAGCGACGCCGAAGCGCGCTTGCCCGCCATGCTCCCCCACATCATCGCCTTTCGCGCCAATGTCCGCACGATCGACGGCCGGTTCAAACTCGGCCGCGACGAATCGAAGGCAGGCATCAACCAGATCGTCGGCAACATGGCCCACGGCCCGCTGCGCGACTGGATGCGGCTCTATAATGCAGAGCGGCTCGAAGAGGAGACACAGGCATGAGCATCAGCCGTCGTAATCTGCTGGCCGGGGGCGCAGGCGGCGTCGCGCTGGCGCTGCTGTCTGCAAGCGGCTGGGCGAAGGGTCAGGCGCTCGACACCGCCTATGTCAACGCCATGGTCTGGACCGGGCAGGGCGCGCCGGCGCTGTCGGCCATCGGCATCGCCGGCGGCCGGATCGCGGCGCTGGGCAGCGCGGCGGTCAAGGCGCACGTCACCAAAGCCACTCGCGTCGTCGATCTGGCCGGGGCCTTCGTCATGCCCGGCTTCATCGACTGCCACACCCATTTCCTGATAGGCTCCGACCTCCTGACCCAACCCAATCTGCGGGAGGCGAAAAGCCCGCAAGAGTTCGCCCGCATCGTCGCCGAAGCGGCCCGCAGCCTCAAGCCCGGCCAATGGGTGCAGGGTGGCAGCTGGGACGCGGAATTATGGGGCGGGGAACTGCCAGATCGCAGCTGGATGGACCTGGTCACGCCCGGCACCCCGGTCGCGGTGCAGCGGCTCGATCTCCATATGCTGGCGCTCAACAGCGCGGCGCTCAAAGCCGCCGGGATCGACCGCAACACGCCCGACGTGCCCGGCGGCGTCATTGTGCGCGACAAGGATGGCAACCCGACCGGCATCCTGAAAGACGCGGCGATGGACCTCGCCAAGCGCGCCATTCCAGCGCCCACCGACGCTGATCGGGAAGCATCCGTGCGCAAGGGTATAGCCCATGGCCTGTCGAAGGGCGTGACCCAGGTCCACACCACCGAACTCGACTGGATGACCCATGACGCGCTGCGCCGCCTGCGCGCCAAGGGCGAAACGGACATTCGCTTCTATTCCTTCCTGCCGTTGCAGGATTGGGCGAAGGTCAAGGCGCTGGTCGATGCCGAAGGGCGCGGCGACGACTGGCTGCGCTGGGGCGGGTTGAAGCTGCAATATGACGGCTCGCTGGGCTCGCGCACCGCGATGTTCTACCAGCCCTATGATGATGCGCCGGGCAATAGCGGGATGCCGCTGCACAAGTTGGCGGACGTTCAGCAATGGACCAATGACGCCGACGCCGCCGGTTTCCAGATCACCATCCACGCCATCGGTGATCGGGCGAATGACGAAGCGCTCGACATCTTCGCCGCCGCCGCTGCCAAAAACGGCCCGCGCGACAGACGCTTCCGCATCGAACATGCCCAGCATCTCTCGCCTGCCGCGATCCCGCGCTTCGCACAGCAGCAGGTCATCGCCTCGATGCAGCCCTATCATGCCATTGATGACGGGCGCTGGGCGATCCAGCGCGTCGGCGCGGAGCGCTTGAAGGGCACCTACGCCTTCAAATCCCTGCTCGACGCCGGAGCGAAGGTCGCCTTCGGCTCCGACTGGCCGGTCGCCCCGCTCGATCCACTGACAGGCGTCGCCGCCGCCGTGCTGCGCCAGACCATCGACGGCGCCAATCCGGGCGGCTGGCTGCCGGAGCAAAAGCTGACCATGGCACAGGCGCTACACGCCTACACCGCGACCAACGCCTTTGCCGGGTTCCAGGACGATCGGCTGGGCCGGATCGCGCCGGGGATGCTGGCCGACTTCGTGGTCATTGATGCCAATCTGTTCGCCATCGACCCGACCAGGGTTGGCGCGACGAAAATACTCAAGACCATCGTGAACGGCACCGAACGCTTTAGCGCCTGACGCGATTTCATCATCGGGCGGGGGCGACCGAACACGGCGCTCCGGCCCAGCCATAAGGGGAAAGACATGAAGACGATTATGCCCATAAAGTCGGTCAGCCTCGCCGCATTGGCGGCCGCGACCCTGTTCGCCGCGCCCGTCCTGGCGCAAGCGCCCGCCGAGGACAGCGACGCCATCATCGTGACGGCAGGCAAGCGCGACGAGGATATCCGTCAGGTCGCGATGCCGATCAGCGCCGTGACCGGCGAACAGCTCAAGGCGATGAACGCCAACAGCCTGTCGGACTATATCACGCGCCTGCCCGGCGTCGTCTTCAACGACTATCAGCCCGGCATTTCCGAAGTCGTCATCCGCGGCGTCGCCGCCACCACCTATCATGAGCAGGGTCAGACCACGGTCGGCTATTATCTCAATGAAGTCCCCATCGTTGAGCCGGGCTTCCCGATCGGCATCCCCGACATCGACACGTTCGACCTCCAGCGCGTCGAAGTGCTGCGCGGTCCCCAGGGCACATTGTTCGGTTCGTCCACGCTGGGCGGCTTGGTCAATTATGTCGCCAATGTCGCCGACGCCAGCAAGATCGACGCCGCCGCGTCCGGCCTGATCGGCACGACGAAGAACGCCAGCGGTGAACTCAACTATGCCGCCAAGGCGATGATTAACATTCCCCTGGTGCAGGATCAGCTGGCATTACGCCTGGTCGCGTTCCAGCGGTCGGACGCGGGCTATCTCGACAATCCGGGCATCGGCGTGAACGGCTCCAACGATTTCCGCAGCCGCGGCCTGCGCGGATCGATCGTCGCGCATCTGGGTGAAACGACCAAGGTGACGTTCCTGTCCAATTATCAGGACAGCAAGCTGGACGACCAGACCTATCTGGACCTGCCCAACCCCTATGTCCGCAACCTGCCGCGCGCGGAAACGCAGGAAACCGATTTCTGGATGAGCAGCCTGCGCCTGGACCAGGAAGTGGGCGCCATCGCCAACCTGACGGTGCTGGGATCGATCACCAAGAAGAACAACACGACCGTCTTTTCCTATCCCTACGCCTATGTCACCGGCGTCACCACCGGCGACGGCGCGGCCTATTCGGTTGGCGATGCCGATGCGCTGATCAAGACGGTGGAAGCGCGCCTGGCCTCAGCGGGCGAGGGACCGTTCAAATGGCTGGTCGGCGTCAGCTATATGCAGGCGAAGAAGAACAGCTACGACCAGATTTTCCAGGCGGGTGCGGCAGACTTCATCGACGCCAATCCCGGCCTGTTCGGCGGCTTTAGCGGCGCGCAACTGACGCCGGGCGACCGCCTCTATGGTTACTACACCAGCAGCACGAACGAAGATTTCGGCGTGTTCGGCGAATTGTCGTTCAAGCCGATCGAACAGTTCGAAATCACCGTGGGCGGCCGCTATTTCGACACCACCGCCAAGGCGGACGTGCTGAACCAGGCCGGCGCGCTGGGCGGCTATCCGGGCGGCTATACGTCGACCGACAGCACCGGCAGCGTCAACCAGAAGGAAGACGGCTTCACCCCCAAGGTGACGGTCGCCTTCCGCCCGTCCAAGGACGTGATGGCCTATGCCACCTATTCGGAAGGCTTCCGCGTCGGCGGCATCAACCCCAATGCGGGCCTGCTGCCGACCATCCCCGCTTCCTATGAAAGCGACACGGTCAAGAATTACGAAGCGGGTATCAAGGCGCAGACTCCAGACGGCCGTTTCGCCATCGACCTGACCGGCTTCCAGATCGACTGGGACAATATCCAGGCCCGCCTGTTCGGCCCGGCGCCATCCTACTTCTCCTATGTCGTCAATGCCGGCGGCGCACGGATCAAGGGCGTCGAATTTTCCGGCACGGTCAACTTCAACCGCATGGTCCGCTTCAGCAGCAACGTGACCTATCAGGATGCCAAGATCACGACCTTCCTGCCCTATCCCTTCGATGCGGCGGGGCTGGGCGGTTATCCCAAGGGCACGACGCTGCCCGGTTCGTCCAAATGGTCGGTCGCCAACAACCTAACGCTGACCTTCGCGGACGTATCCGGCGCGCCGACCTTCGACATTGCGCATCGCTACCTGTCGTCGGCACCGACCAGCTTCGACGATGTGTCGCGGCGCGGCGACTTCAATGTCTTCGACCTGCGCGCCTCGGTGGGGCTGGGCGAGAAAGTCCGGCTGATGGCGTTCGCGAACAATGTGTTCGACAAATATGGCGTGCTGAACGCACCGTTCGCCAACGACGCCTTTACGCCGCAGGGTTCGATCATCCGTCCCCGCACCATCGGCATCCGCGCCGACTGGGGCCTCTAAGCCTTTCGATGGGGCCGCTTGCCACAGGGCAGGCGGCCCCATTTTCTTTGCATCCCAGACCTGCCAGAAAGGCCGCCATGCGTTTTGCCTCTTCCCTCCTGCTTGGCGCCGCCCTTCTGGCTGCGCCCGCCCTTCATGCGCAGGAGAAGGACGCGCTGACCCTCCAGCCCACCCGCACGCTCAGCTACGCCGCGCATGAGGGGACATGGATGCAGACGGACATGGCGCCGGACGGCAAAACGATCCTGTTCGACCTGCTCGGCGACATCTACGCCCTCGACGCGGCCGGTGGCACGGCCCGGCCCCTGCTCAGCGGCATGGCGTTCGAACGCAATCCCGTCTTTTCGCCCGACGGCAAACAGTTCGCCTTCATCTCCGACCGGTCGGGCGTCACCAATCTTTGGATCGCCAATGTCGATGGCACCGGCCTTAAGCGACTGTCCCACGACACATCCGTCGCCATCTACAGTTCGCCCGCCTGGTCGCCCGACGGACGCTTCGTCACCGTATCGCGCACCGTCCACGCGATCCTGGCGTTCGAACTGTTCATGTACGACAAGAATGGCGGCAGCGGCATCCAGATCACCAAGGCAGGATCGCCCGACAATTGGGACGCCCGGATGAACGCGATGGGCGCGGTCGCCGCGCCCGACGGCCGCACCCTCTATTACGCCACAAAGCGCGGCCACACCTGGACCGAAAGCGACCTGCCCAACTGGTCGATCGCGCGCCACGACCTCAAGACCGGGCAGGACGAAACGATCATCCAGTCGGCGGGCGGCGCGATGCGCCCGGCGCTGTCGCATGACGGCACATTGCTCGCCTATGCCAGCCGCAACGGGATGAAGGACGGCCTGCGCCTTCGCAATCTGGAGACGGGCGAGGATAAGTGGATCGCCTTACCGATCGACCGGGACGGGCAGGATGGCGGCTATTATGCCGACCTGCTGCCGCGCTTCACCTTCATGCCAGGCGACAAGGCGCTGCTGATGAGCGTGGGCGGCAAGCTCGCACGGCTCGACATCGCCAGCGGGACGCGGACGGACATTCCCTTCACCGCGCCGGTCAATCTGGGCCTTGGCCCGCTCACGCGCGTGCGGCAAAAGGAAGAGGACGGCCCGGTCCGTGTCCGCGTCGTCCAAGCTCCCCGCCAGTCGCCGCCCGATGGCAAGAGCGTCGCCTTTACCGCGCTCGGCGGCCTCTATGTGCAAAGCCTCGCTCCCGGGGCTACGCCCAGACGGATCGTGGCCGATGACGCTTTCCAGCCTGGCTGGTCCCCGGACGGCAAAAGCATCGTCTATGTAACTTGGACCGCTACGCAAGGCGGCCATGTCTGGACCGTGTCGACGAGCGGCGGCAAACCCCGCCGACTGACCCAATATCCGGCTTTCTATACCCAGCCCGTCTTCACGCCAGACGGCAAGACCGTCGTGGCCCTGCGTGCCAACCACTATGATCGCCTGCGCGCCGTGTCGGAAATCGATCCCTCGCGCCCCACCGAAATCATTCGCATGGACGCGCGGGGTGGCCCTGCCACACTCGTCACTCATGCCACGGGCGCTCACCACCTACATTTCGGTGACGATGGTCGCCTCCTCTTCTATAGCCCGGCAGGTGTCAGCACGGTGCCGCTGTCCGGCGGCGATCCGCAGGTGGAACTGCGTGTGCTGGCACCGGGGCTGGGGCAATATTTCCCTGGACCCGCACCGGTGGACGAGGTGCGGCTCAGCCCCGACGGCAGACACGCGCTCGTCAAATCCTTTGCGCAAATCTATCTGATAGACGTCCCGCCCGCCAACGGCGCGGAGCCGCCGACGATCGACCTGAATGCCGCCAGCGTCGCGCGCCACAAATTGACCCGCATCGGCGCGGACTTTACCGACTGGGCGGACAAGGGCGCTACCATCACCTGGTCCGTCGGCGCGACGTTCCGGCGCCTCCCAATCGAACAGGCGCTGTTCGCCCCCGCTCAGGCGGCTGAGGCGCAGGCGCAAAGCTTCACCCTGCCGGTCGATCTGCCGCGCGATGTGCCACGGGGCAGCATCGTGCTGCGCGGCGCGACCGTGCTACCGATGGCGGGCGGGCAGGATGCCGTCGCCAACGCCGATATCGTCATCACCGACAACCGCATCGTCGCCGTCGGCCCATCCGGCTCGCTCGCCATTCCCAGCGGCGCGACCATCCGCGATGTCAGCGGCAAATATATCGTCCCCGGTTTTGTCGACACCCACGCCCATTGGTTCGAAATCCGACGCGCCATTCATGACAGGGGTCATTGGGACTTCGCCGCCAACCTGGCCTATGGCGTTACCTCTGCGCTCGATGTCCAGCCCTTCACCACCGACGTCTTCGCCTATCAGGACATGATCGACGCGGGCATGATGCGCGGCCCGCGCGCTTGGTCGACCGGGCCGGGCGTATTCGTGAACGCCGAAATCCACAACAAGCAGGATGCGCTCGACGTCCTCACCCGCTATCGCGATCATTATCGCACGCGCAATATCAAGAGCTACATGATCGGCGACCGCGCCCAGCGGCAATATATGGTCGAGGCGGCAAAGGATCTGGGCATGATGCCCACGACCGAGGGTGCCAGCGACATGGTGCTTAATCTCACCCATGCGATCGACGGTTTTTCAGGCAACGAACATGCCATCCCCGTATCGCCGCTGCGGGAGGATATTGTCCGCCTCTTTGCGCAGAGCCGCACCAGCTACACGCCCACCATCTCGGTCGCTTATGGCACGACCCCGGCACTGTTCGATTTCATCATCAACAAACGCCCGCAGGACGACCTGAAATTCCGCCATTTCGTGCCGCCCGGCATCGTTGCTGAAAAGCTGCGCAATCGCCACTGGATGCCGCCCGAGTCGCAAAGCTGGCGCCTGATCGCTGCCGATGCCGTAGCTATCCAGCGGGCGGGCGGGTTGGTAGGCATTGGCAGCCATGGCGAGATGCAGGGTCTGGGCTATCAGTGGGAGATGCAGGCCTTCGCCGCTGGCGGCGCGACGCCGATGGAAACGCTTAAGGCTGCAACGATCGGATCGGCCGAGGTGATCGGCCATAGCGACGATGTAGGCAGTCTGGAACCGGGCAAATTCGCTGATCTCTTGATCTTGAACGCAGACCCTACGGCTGATATTTCGAACGCTATGAATATTGGCGCTGTCATGAAGAATGGTCGGCTCTATGATCCAATGACGTTGGACGAAATCTGGCCGCAAGAGACCAAGGCCGAATTCGCGTGGTTCCCGTAAGCTGGCATGCAGTGATGTCGCGATGCAAACATTTGCAGATTTGGTTATTATGTAAAGGTGCGGTATCCCAACCTAATATAGGTCTCTTTAAGTCGGTGCAGAGCTCGGCTTTGCAAACAGACCTGACCGAAAGATCCGTTACTGCGCCAAGATTCTGAACGGTCCAAATGTGTTCCAAATATCTCGTCTGGCAGCTTCGATCAGTGACAGTAATCTCAATATTCTCATTCCGAACTTTCAAAATTACGACTTCCCAGTTCTGAAACTTAGAATCTGAAGCGGAACGTCTGCACCTGGAAACGAACAATCAACCTTAAACGTCGAGCGAGCGATTGGTTGTCAGCAACACCTGATGGAAATCGGACTGTCTGCACCTGGGAGCAAATATTGGTCATAGAGCGGCCGATAAGCCCGGAGCATCTCCAGTATATCGGCGGCCGAGATTTGCTTGATATCGCGCTGCCGTCTTTGGTCCGGGATCTTCGCCCCTAGCAAGGGCGAGCTTGGCCTCGGCGCGACGCAGACGTTCCCGTGCGAGACTGACGTCAGGATATCGTCCTAACGAAAGCAGCTTCTCCGTGCCATCGAACCGATATTTCATGCGCCAAAGGCGCGAGCCGTTGAGACGGACGAGCAGATAAAGGCCTTTGCCATCTGCCAGTTTGTAATCCTTGAAACGCTTCGTTGCGTAACGAACCTCGATCTCCTTGAGCGGCATGGGGGTATCTCCTGCTGGACGCAGGCGATTACCCCAGAAAATACCCCCAAATGCACATCGACGTCCTGGGATTTGGTGCGATCCGATGAGCCTCGTTGCGATCTCAGGAAACAGCGGGAATCTGCCAAAAAGGCATAAAAAAACCGCTCCGGGATGATCCGGAACGGTTTGATACTTATGTGTTTGGTTGCGGGAGTAGGATTTGAACCTACGACCTTCAGGTTATGAGCCTGACGAGCTACCGGGCTGCTCCATCCCGCGTCAATGTTTGTTTGGCCTCAAGCGCCGGCGGGAACATGCGTT
>JAVBXL010000093.1 GCA_030824575.1 bacterium
ATATCGCTGAAGGACAGCGATGTGCAGGCCGCCTTCGCCGCGCTCGACGCCGATGTCGCGGTGGTCGCGGCCTATGGCCTGATCCTGCCGCGCGCGGTGCTGGACGCGCCGCGCCATGGCTGCATGAACATCCACGCCTCGCTGCTGCCCCGCTGGCGCGGTGCCGCGCCGATCCAGCGCGCGATCCTGTCCGGCGACAATCTGAGCGGCATCACGATCATGGACATGGAAGCAGGCCTCGACACCGGACCGATGCGCGCCAAGCATGTCACGCCGATCGAGGACAAGACCGCGGGCGCACTGACCGCCGAACTGGCGCAGGCGGGCGCGGCGCTGATGGTCGAGGTGCTGGACGATATCACGCAGCATCCCCCCATGGCTCAGCCGGAAGACGGCATCACCTATGCGTCGAAGATCGACAAGGCGGAAGCACGGATCGATTTCAGCCACTCCGCGCATCAGGTCGAACGGCAGGTGCGCGCCTTCAATCCCTTTCCCGGCGCCTTCTTCGAATATCGCGGCGAACGCTTCCGCATCCTGGCCGCCCATGTCGAACATCATGCAGGGCCAGCCGGCGAACTGCTGGACGACAGCCTGCTGATCGGCTGCGGCCATGATGCGATCCGCCCGACGCTGATCCAGCGCGCTGGCAAGGCGGCGATGTCGCCAGGCGAATTGCTGCGTGGTTATGAGATGCCGGCGGGGAGCCAGGTGGATGGATAGACGGAACGCAGCCTGGACATGACCCGTTTCGCCTTCACCGTAGAATTTGATGGCCGCCCCTTCATGGGATGGCAGCGTCAGGCGCATGGCCCCAGCGTGCAGCAGACGATCGAGGATGCGATCTTCGCCGTGACCGGCGAGCGCGCCGTGATCCATGCCGCAGGGCGCACCGATGCGGGCGTCCACGGCCTGGCCATGCGCGCCCATGCCGACATCGACAAGGCCATCGCGCCCTTTCGACTGATGGGGGCGATCAACGCCCGGATGCGCCCTGCCCCCGTCTCCATCATGGCGTGCGAGCCGATGGCCGATGACTGGCACGCGCGTTTTTCCTGTGTCGGGCGATCCTATATCTATCGCATCGTCAACCGCCGCGCGCCGCTGACGTTCGAGCGGGGGCTGGCATGGCGGGTGATCCAGCCGCTTGATGTACCCGCGATGCAGGACGCGGCGCAGCTATTGGTCGGGCGACACGACTTCACCACTTTCCGGTCGGCCCATTGCCAGGCGCAAAGCCCGGTCAAGTCGCTCGATCGACTGGATGTGACACGCGACGGCGATCGCATCGCGATCCATGCGGCGGCCCGCTCCTTCCTGCATCATCAGGTGCGATCGATGGTCGGGTGCCTGGCGATGGTCGGCATGGAGCGATGGCGTGCGGACGATCTGCGCGCGGCGCTGGAGGCAAAGGATCGTGCGGCGCTGGGCCTAAACGCGCCGCCGGACGGACTCTATTTCGTGCAGGCGGCCTATCCTGACGCGGCCGTCAGATGAAGGCGGCGGCGCAGACCTGATTCTTGCCGGCGCGCTTGGCGGCGCGCATGGCATCGTCGGCGCAGGCGATCAGCCGGTCGAGATCGGCAAGATCGGGCGTGTCTGCGGTGACGAGGCCGAAGCTGCCACTGATGCCCATGCCATAGGCGGCGAGCGCCAGCCGCGCATCCTCGCCAAAGGCATGGATCGCCTGTGCGTCCTGATTCGCCAGCAGGACCAGAAATTCGTCTCCCCCGATCCGTGCAACGACATCGACCGCATCGGCCTGCGCTTTCAGCAGTTGCGCGATATCGACCAGGCAGGCGTCGCCGGCGGCATGGCCCTGCTCGTCATTCAACTGTTTGAAGCCATCGAGATCGAGGAACAGCAGGCTGATGCAATGCCGGGCATGGGCCGCATGCGCCAGCACGTCTTTCGCACGGCACGCGAAACCACGGCGGTTGAGCAGCCCGGTCAGCGGATCATGCACTGCCTCGAAACTGGCCTGGCGCAGGTCCGACATATCCTCGATCACCGCCACGTACAGTTCGGGCCGGTCAGCATCGTCGCGTACCATCGCGACGGTCAGGTTGATCCAGATGATCGTTCCGTCGGCACGGATATAGCGTTTTTCCATCGCGTAACGCGGTAGTTCGCCGGCATTGAGCCGCGCCAGCAGCGCCTCGTCCGCGTTCAGATCGTCCGGATGGGTGATCTGTTGAAAGCCGGTGCGGATCAGCGTTTCCGCGTCATAGCCGCTGATTTCACAGAAGCGCGGATTGACCAGCAGGAAGCGCCCGTCGAGCCCGACATGGGCGATACCGACCGGCGCATGGAGAAAGGTCGCCTCGAACCGGCGCTGCGCCAGCGCGAGGGCAGAGGCCGCCGTATCGTCCACCGCAACGACCTGAGCCGGTGCGGGAAAAGGTTTGCGTAAAAATGTTCCGGTGAACTGCCGGTGCGACTGCCTGCTCATCCTTTGCTCTTGCACGGCAAATGGTAAACAGGCGATTACGCCGCCACGCGGTCGTACAATTGTCAGAGGCGGGTGCGAAACGGCGTGAAGTCGGTGCCACTGTCATAGACGTCCAGCCCTTCGCGGCGCTTGAGGCCATTGACGACCATATAGGTGACCGGCGTCAGCGCCGCTTCCCAGCCGACCTTCATCGCCCAATTGGTGACCATCACCGTCAGCACCTGCGCATTGCTCCAATCGCCCCAGAAGGCGAGCGGATAGAAGATCAGGCTGTCCACCCCCTGGCCGATGACGGTAGAGCCGATGGTGCGCATCCATAAATGCCGCCCCTGCGTCCGTATTTTCATGCTAGCGAGAACGAAGCTGTTGGCCAGTTCGCCCGCCCAGAAGGCGACGAGCGACGCGAAGACGATGCGCCACGTGCTGCCGAACACCGCCTCATAGGCTTTCTGGTCTGGCCAGCCGTCCGCGGGCGGCAGCGCGACCACCACCCAGCTCATCAACGCCATGAACAGCATCGCGCCAAACCCCGCCCAGACGCAGCGGCGGGCGCGGGCATAGCCATAGACTTCGGTCAGCACGTCGCCGATGACATAGCCCAGGGGGAAAAAAAGGATGCCAGCACCGAAGGTGAACCCGCCGAGCGTCGACAGCTTGGCCGCGCCGATCAGGTTGGACAGCAGCAGGATGGCGACGAAAGCCGCCATGAAGAAGTCATAATAGCGCAGCGGCCGCGCACCCAGCGCCCCTGCATCGACCTTGTGAACTGCGCCGTCGCTCATGCCTACCTGCATATCGCGTGGTCAGGTGATTGCAAGCTGGCGTGACGCTCGCTATCGCGACACGCGCACGGCCCCGTAGCTCAGTTGGATAGAGCATTCGCCTTCTAAGCGAATGGTCGCTGGTTCGAATCCAGCCGGGGTCGCCAGTTTTTCAGCCGTAGAACAGCATGAAGAACAGGCCGACGACCGTCAGCAACAAAGAAAACCACAAAAAGCCGAAATCTGGCGCGTCGGGATTTCGCATGGGTCAGTCCCGCCTTTCGGATTTGGTCGCGCGCACCAATAGGTCGTCGGTCACGGACATGGTAAAGATAGGATCGGCATCGGTCGGCACTTGCTCAATCGCATCGACAAAGGCGGCGCGGGTTGCGGGATCATCATAGACCATTTTTTGGTCGAACGCCTTGCGCCATGTCACCTCGTCCGGCCATTCGGCATAGCCCACGAAGCGACCGTCGGCATCGCGATGCAGTCGTGAACCATAGCTGCCATAGGTTTCCCGTATCAGGTCGGTGCCACGCCGCCAGGCGGCGCGGAACTGATCCTCCTTGCCCGGATGGACCCGCCACCAATAGACCGCGACGAACATCGGCATCCTCCTTTGTCCAAGGACAATGAGCGGGGCCGGCCGCTGGTTCCAGCGACATCTTTGTTTGAAGGCCGCGCCGGCCCGCGGACCCACCGACCTTCCAAGATAAACTGTGGAAAGCCGGGTGGGGCCGCGGGCCGGCACCGTCACATCACAGAATCGTCTGGCCGGTCTTGGCCCAGTCGGCCGCGAAGCCTTCCAGCCCCTTGTCGGTCAGCACATGCTTGGACAACATCTTGATGACCGATGGCGGCGCAGTCATGACGTCGGCACCGATACGGGCCGCTTCCAGCACATGGATGGGGTGCCGGACCGATGCGACCAAAATTTCGGTGTCAAAGCCGTAATTGTCGTAGATCAGGCGGATGTCGGCGATCAGCGCCATGCCGTCAAACCCGTTATCATCGTGCCGGCCGACGAATGGCGAGATGAAGCTGGCGCCGGCCTTCGCCGCCAGCAGCGCCTGATTGGCCGAGAAGCAGAGCGTGACATTGACCATCGCGCCGTCGTCCGTCAGCGCCTTGCAGGTCTTGAGCCCGTCGATCGTCAGAGGCACCTTGATGCACACATTGTCGGCGATCTTCCGCAGCACGGCGGCTTCCTGCATCATCGTCTCATGGTCGAGCGCGACGACTTCGGCGGACACCGGGCCATCCACGATGCCGCAGATTTCCTCGACCACTTCCAGGAACTTGCGACCCGACTTGTGAATCAGCGACGGGTTGGTGGTGACGCCGTCCAACAGGCCGGTGGCGGCCAGTTCGCGAATGTCGGCGGTGTCGGCGGTGTCGACGAAGAATTTCATGGGGGACTCCGGGGATAGGGCGAATCGCGCTCCTTTAACCGCTGGCGGCCGGATTCGCCATGGCGACGGCATGAATTGCATCCCCTGCCCCGCGCGACTAAGGCCGACGCACCTTTCCAAAGGACCAAGCATGAAGCGCAACGCCCGTCTGCTGACGATTCCGGTGGCCCTGTTGGGCGCATCGCCGGCACGGGCCGCGACGGCAGAAACACAGGCCTGGACCACGGAGCAGGCGATCCTGCACGCGGGCGACACAAATATCGTCACCATCGATTCAAGCCAGCGTATCCGGTCCGACGGCCAGAGCGGCGGCGAGCAGTTTCTCGCCCGTTTCGCCATCGACCACAGGATCACCCCGGCGCTGCAACTGGGCGGCGGTATCGCCTATCTGCGCAGCGAAGTGGACCAGGAAATGCGCCTGTTCCAGCAGGCGACGCTGACCAGCGGCATCTGGATCAGCCGCACCCGGATCGAGCAGCGCTTCTTCAGCACGGCGGACGACGCAAGTTGGCGGCTGCGCCAGCGGGTGCAGGCAGCGGTGCCGATCGACCGGGCGAAGCGATGGACTGTGATCGCGGCGACCGAAATTTTCTTCCACCTCAACCGCGCGCGGCCGGGCGATCGGACAGGCCTCGCGACGATGCGCAACCAGCTCGGCCTGCGCCATCCGATCGCCAGCATGGTGGACGCGCAATTGCTCTATATGCGACAGCAGAATTTTCGCGACGGGCGGCCCGATACGGTCGCCCATATTCCGTGGCTGACGCTGAGTTGGCGGCTGTGACGATTTGCCTGGCGCGCCCGGCGCGCTAAAGGACGGTCCATGTCTTCGCGCGCCCGTGTTCTCATTCTCAATGCCGCCCTGGGGCCGCTCGACTATCGCGTGCCCCATGGCATGACCGTCAGGCCCGGCAGCATCGTCGTCGCGCCGCTGGGGCCGCGCCAGTTGATCGGCGTGGTGTGGGAGGAGGACAGCTTCCCGGATATTGAGACGGTCGGCGACAATCGACTGCGCAATCTGTTGGAGGTGGTGGACGCCCCGCCGCTGCCCGAAACGCTGCGTCGGCTGATCGAATGGACCGCGGACTATTATCTCAGCCCGCCCGCCGCCGTGCTGCGCATGGCGCTGTCGTCCATGGCGGCGCTGGAAGGGACGCGCACCGTCATAGAATATCGGGCGACCGGCGCGGCACCCGAACGGATGACCGAGCAGCGCGCACAGGCATTGGAACGGATCGGCGAGCGGCAGGGGCTGATCCGCGAGTTGGCGATGATCGGCGGGGTCAGCGACGCGGTGATCCGCGGCCTCATCAAGCAGGATGTTTTCGAGCCGGTGGAGGTGAGCGTCGATACGCCCTTCCCCATGCCCGATCCCGGCCATGCGCAACCGGTCCTGTCGGAAGCGCAGACCAGTGCCGCGACCATCATGGCAGATGCGGTGCGGGCGCATGATTTCGCGCCTTTCCTGCTGGATGGCGTCACCGGGTCCGGCAAGACGGAGGTCTATTTCGAGGCAATCGCGGCGGCGATCCGAGCGGACCGGCAGGTGCTGGTGCTGCTGCCCGAAATCGCGCTGACCGAACCCTTTCTGGAGCGATTCGAGAAACGGTTCGGCACCATACCGGTCAACTGGCATAGCGGGTTGCGCCAGACCGAGCGGCGGCGGGCCTGGCGTGCGATCGCGACAGGCCAGGCGCAGGTTGTGGTGGGCGCGCGGTCGGCACTGTTCCTGCCCTATCCCAATCTGGGCCTCATCGTCGTGGACGAAGCGCATGAGTCCAGCTTCAAGCAGGAAGACGGCGTCCATTATCACGCCCGCGACGTGGCGGTGATGCGCGGATTGATCGAGAAATTCCCGGTCATCCTGGCGTCCGCCACCCCCGCGATCGAGACGCGGCATCAGGTGGAACTGGGCCGTTATGCCGAAATCAAATTGCCTTCGCGCTACGGCGGCGCGGAAATGCCCGCGATCGAGGGCATCAACCTGCTGACCGATCCGCCGGAACGCGGTCGCTGGATCGCGCCGCCTTTGGTCAAGGCGATCGACGAGGTGATGGCGAAGGGCGAGCAGAGCCTGCTGTTCCTCAACCGGCGTGGCTATGCGCCGCTGACCTTGTGCCGCCATTGCGGCTATCGCTTCCAATGCCCCAATTGCACCGCCTGGATGGTCGAGCATCGGCTGACCCATCGGCTCGCCTGTCATCATTGCGGCCATGTGATCCCGGCCCCGCGCCGCTGCCCCGATTGCAAGGAGGAGGATAGCCTGGTCGCCTGCGGCCCCGGCGTCGAGCGCATCGCTGATGAGGTGAAGGCGCTGTGGCCACAGGCGCGCACCGCCATCGCCACGTCCGACACTTTGAGTTCGCCCGCCCGCGCCGCCGATTTCGTGAAATCGGTGGAGGCGGGCGACATCGACATCATCATCGGCACGCAATTGATCACCAAAGGCTATCATTTTCCCAACCTGACGTTGGTGGGCGTGATCGACGCGGATCTGGGGCTGGAGGGCGGCGACCTGCGCGCGGCCGAACGCACCTTCCAGCAGATCGTGCAGGTGGCCGGGCGCGCCGGGCGCGGTGAGAAGCCGGGCAAGGTCTTCATCCAGACCCGGATGCCGACCAGCGAGGTCATCGAATCGCTGATCGAGGGCGATACCGAACGCTTCTACGCGGTCGAGACGGAGAACAGGCGGCGCGCCAACGCCCCGCCTTTCGGCCGCTTCGCCGCCATCATCATTTCCAGCGAAAATGCGGACGAGGCGGCACAGACCGCCCGTCTGATCGGCAAATCGGCTCCAGTGATCGAGGGGATGCGTGTCTATGGCCCTGCGCCTGCGCCGCTGTCCGTCCTGCGCGGGCGGCATCGCCATCGGCTGCTGATCCATGCGACGCGATCGGTGGATATTCAGGCGGCGATCCGTGAATGGCTGGGCAATCTGGCCTGGAAATCGGGAACGCGCGTCGCGGTGGACGTCGATCCCTACAGTTTCATGTGATGGAGACGCCCTGCCGCAATCTATGTGCCCTCGACCGGGAGCGGAAAAGCTGCATCGGATGCGGCCGGACGATAGATGAGATCGTCCATTGGCGCAGCATGACAGAAGCGGCACGCGCCGCCGTCATGAAGCGGGTGCGGGATTTCCAGCCGGTTGAACAGCGGGCTTAGCAGCGGCCTTCTTCTCACCTCTCGCCTCATATTGCGCCTTCATCTTCAGCGCCGCGTCGCGCATCCCCGACCCATGGGGTGAAAAGGCGATCGGATCGAGCAGGATCGATGCGGCCTCATATTCGCCGCGAAACGCCATCGCCTGCGCCATGTTGAAACGATAATTGGGGTTTTGCGGCAACAGGGTGAACGCCTTGTAGAGGCCGTCATAGCCCAGGTCAGGCATCTTGCCGCCGCGCATCGCATGATAGCGATAGAAAAGCGCCAGCGGCACCGGATCTTCTGTATCGGCCCGATTGGCGCGCACGATGGATGTGAGCGCGGCTTTCCAGTCGCCTTCCGCATCGCTATCCTGCGCACGTTCCAGCAGCACGTTCGCCCGCACCGCATAGGCCCGCACCGCATAGGCGCGCGCCGATTGGGGATCGAGCGCGATGGCGCGGTCGGCGGCGGCCAGCGCAGCCTCCTTTTGCTCGACCGCCCATTCGGCTTCGGCGAGCAGGGCCTGGGCATAGGCGCTGCCGGGATATTGCGCCGCCTCGGTGCGGATCGTGGTGGCAATTCCAGGCAGTTCTTCCGCGGGCGGGCGGTGGATAAGCCGTAATTCATCCTCCAACAGCGCGCCCTGAGCCGGATCGACCGGGCTGATGGCGATCTCACCGATCACCATCTCCTTGGGCGTCAACACCGAAATATTGAGCCGATGGCGCATATAGGCCTTCAGATCCTTCTCCAGAGCGTCCAGTCCGCCATCGAAATAGCGGTCCGGCTGGATGTCTGGCACCCCGCCAGCCAGATCCCTCAAATATCGCGTCATTTCTGCGGTTCGCGCATTTTTCTGCTGAAAATAATAATGGGTCAGCAACCATGCCGTGCCATAATAGCGATCGCCATCGCGCAGGCTCAGTCCTTCGGTGTCGCGGGCGAATAGTTGCTTGAGCGGATAGGGTTGGCCCAGCACCAGCCCCGGCACCCGCGCCATGGGGACATGGGCGAACTGGATCGAGCCATCCTTCGGGAACTTCACGACCGAAAAAAACTCTGCGAACCCCTCGACATACCATGTCGGATAGGCGGCGGGAAAATGGTGCAGCATGAAATGATGGGTATATTCGTGGAAGAGCACTTCTTCCGCGCCCATGTCGAACTTGCTGTCCTTCCCTCCGCGCGACAGGAACGCATAGGCCGTGCGTTCCGATGTCGTATAATAGCCCGCAATATTGGGATTGCGCGCCAACGCCTTCACCTTGGCCTCGCTCGACAACAGATAGACCTTGACCGGGCTGCCTGCTTCGGGAGTGGCCACGCCGGTCAATCGCCGCAGCAGGAAGTCGAACTTCTCCAGCCGTTCGGCAAAGCCGCGCAACTTTTCGTCATTGCCTTCGCTATAGACGGTGAAATGCCGGGTCTGCGCCTGCCACCACGCCGCATGGGCCGTCCCCATGCCGCCCAGCGCCAGCGCCAACCCGCACAGCGCCTTCATCCAGAATCGCATCATCCGTCCATATCCCCAAAGACCATGGCCAAGTTGGGGGAGCGCGGCGGAAATGAAAAGATGAATTTAATCCATTACTTGCGCTTTTCGTGCGCCAGAAGCGCCTGCTTCTTTTCGACACCCCAGGCATAGCCGCCGAGACTACCGTCCCCTCGCACGACGCGGTGGCAGGGGATGAGGACGGCCAGAGTGTTGCCGCCGCACGCCGTCCCCGCCGCCCGGACCGCGCCGGGGCGTCCGATCGCCGCGGCGATCTCGCCATAGCTGCGCGTCTCGCCCGGCGGGATCGCGCGCAACGCGGCCCAGACCGCCTGCTGAAAAGCGGTGCCGCGCACGTCGATCGGCAGGTCGACGCCCGTGCCAGGATCATCGACCAGCGCCGCCACCCGCTGCGCCATCGCATTGAGCGCGTCATCCGCAGGCAGTAACGCGGCGTGCGGAAAGCGGGCGCGCAGTTCCGCCTCCCCTTCGCCAAAGCTGATCCGGCACAGCCCCTTGTCCGTCGCCGCAACCAGCATCGGACCCAGGCTGCTATCCACCACGCGCCAGCGTATCGCCGCGCCGCGCCCGCCATCCTTCCAGGCGCTCGGCGTCATGCCCAGATGCTGCCGCGCGTCGGCATAGGCGCGACTGGGCGCGCTATAGCCCGCTTCGTAAATGGCCGCGGTCACGCTGCCCGGCTGCGCCAGCGCTGCCTTCAGCCGCCCAGCCCGCACGCCGCGGGCATAGGCGGCGGGGGTCAGCCCTGTCTCGCGCTTGAACAGGCGGTGGAAATGATGCGGCGCATAGCCGGCATGGGCGGCGATCGCCTCCAGCCGGGGCGCTTCCTCCGCTGCCTCGATGAAAGCGATCGCCGCCGCCACGGCCAGCCGGTCGCGCCCGACCGCATCGGGATGGCAGCGCAGGCAGGCGCGATAGCCCGCCGCCTGCGCAGCCGCCGGATCGGGCAGGAAGCTCATATTCCCCCGCTTCGGGTGCCGCGCGGCGCAACTGGGCTTGCAATAGATGCCGGTCGTCGCGACGCAGCCGACGAAGCGTCCATCCATCCCCCGGTCGCGCGCCAGGAAGGCTTCCCAGCAGGCGTCGTCGTCCGGCATGGCGGCGGCAACGGGGCTGGGGGCGGGTTTGCGGCGAGTCATCTGGTTCATGCTTATGAGGTAGCCCTGCGCACTTGGCCATGCTTCCCGCGCCTTGCTGTCAAAGGTGGGGCATTTCCCGATTGCGCCGCGCCCGGCATCCAATATGTATGCGCGCATCTATGGTCGCCCTGTTTCGCCGCTTCACCCCTGCCCTCGCCTGCGCGCTTGCTCTGCTTGCGCCCGCGTCGCTCCATGCCGAACAGCAGGACATCGCCGCCGCCGCGCGCGGGGTGGTGCGCGTCGCGCTGGTCGCGACCGACGGATCGGACGCCTATTTCGTCGGCCATGGCAGCGGCTTTGCCGTCGCCCCGGACAAGGTGCTGACCAACGCCCATGTCGTCGAACTGGCGCGCGAGGAGAAAAATCTCGTCATCGGCGTGATCCCGTCCGAAGGGCGCAAAACCTATGGCGGGCGAATCATTGCCTATTCGCCGGGCAACGACCTGGCCCTGATCCAGTTGGAAGAAGGCCGCCTGCCGGTATCGACCTTTTACGCGGGCGCGGTCAGCGACGGGCAGCATGTCACCGCGATCGGCTATCCCGGCACGGTCGACCGGGCGCAGGGCCTGGGCCTCAAGCAGATGGTCGAGCCGCTCGCGACGGTGAAGACCAGCGGCAATATCTCGTCCGGCCGCGCCAGCCAGAGTTTCGACACGCTGCTCCATACCGCCCCGCTCGCGGCCGGCAATAGCGGCGGGCCGCTGACCGACGATTGCGGCCGGGTGCTGGGGGTCAACAGCTTCGGGTCCGTATCGGACGGCAATGATGCGGAGTTCGGATTCGCCGTATCCTGGCGGGAGGTCGCGTCCTTCCTGCGCCAGGCGGGCGTCTCCTCGCTCCACACCATCGTCCCCTGCCGCTCCATGGCGGAAGCCGACGCGGCGGAATCCAGCATCACCCAGCGCGAATCGCAGGCGACCGAGCAGAAGAGCCGGGCCAGCGCCGATGCACGCGAAGACGCCATGACCCGCGCCCGCGACGCGGCGGAACGCGACGTCATCACTGCGCGCGAAAATGCGATGGCGGGCGCCGCCGTGCTGCTGGCGCTCGCCGTGCTGGGCATGGGCGCTGGCGGGCTGTTTTACACCCAGGGCAAGGAAAAACAGTCGACCTGGTTCCTGGCGGGCGGCGGCGTGCTGCTGTTCGCGGCGCTGGGCCTCTTCTTCCTCAAGCCCAGTTTTTCCAGCATCGACGAAAAAGTGAAGCTGCCCGCGGACACGTCGATCGTCGGCAACACCGCCTTCGCCTGGGCCGGTGAGAATATCTGCAAGATCGACCTCGCGCGCAGCAGGCTGACCATATCGCAGCCTAACGACGTCGGCCTCAACTGGGCAGAAGGCGGCTGCGTCAATGGCGACACCCAATATGTCGCGTCCGGCACGCTATGGCAGCGGGCAAGCGTACCCGACGAGGCCAATTATGTGTCCACCAGCCAGTTCGACCCGGCGACCGGCACGCTGCGGGTGCAGCGCTGGCTGCCCGATCTCGATACGATGGACAAAGCCCGCGCCCTTTTGAAGGACGAGACGGGCAAGGCGCCGATAAAGGGCTGCGGCACCGACTCCGACCGGCTCGCCCGGATCGCCACGCTCCAGAGCGACCTGACAGCGTTGCTTCCGGCCCAGCCCAATGAGCGGATTGTGTATCATTGCCAAAAAGGACGGCTTGCCCCGGCCGATCCTGCCGAATAACCGATTCGTCGCGGCTGAAATACTCAGGCAAATAGGTGCGATTTCGCACTATCGATGGAATCGCGTCACATGACTTGCATAGTCATAATCCCACTGCTAACCGGCCGGGCAACAGGGGCACGGGACGGGATCAGACCGCGCCCTCTTTTTGCATGACCCGCAATTACGGAGGACGGCAAGCGCGTGGAGATTAACAGCGGCATTCAGGCTAGCCTCAGCGGCCGCTACGCGGTGGCGCTGTTCGATCTGGCCCGCGACGCGAACGCACTCGACACGGTGGCAGGCAGCCTGGCCGGGTTGAAGGCCGCGCTCGCCCAATCCCCCGATTTTAAGGGCCTGATCAACAGCCCCGTGCTCAGCCGGGATGTAAGTGGCAAGACGATCGCCGCCGTCGCATCCTCCATGGGGACCGACCCGTTGACGACGAAATTTCTCGGCGTCCTTGCCGAAAACCGTCGCCTCGCTCAGTTGCCCGCGGTCATCCGCGCTTATGAAACGCTGCTGTCGAATCACAAGGGCGAGGTTCGCGCCGAAGTGACGAGCGCTCATCCCCTCACCAAGACCCAGATCGGCGCCCTGATCAAGAGCCTGAAGGCGCGCGTCGGCCGCGACGTCATGCTCGACGCAAAGGTCGACCCTGCGATCCTGGGCGGGCTGGTCGTCAAGATCGGCAGCCAGATGATCGACAGCTCCATCCGCACACGTTTGAATACGCTCGCCCAGGCGATGAAAGGCTAAGTCATGGATATCAACGCCGCAGAAATTTCGAAGGTCATCAAGGACCAGATCGCCAATTTCGGCACCGAAGCGCAGGTCAGCGAAGTCGGTTCCGTACTGACCGTGGGCGACGGCATCGCCCGCGTCCATGGCCTCGACAACGTCCAGGCGGGCGAAATGGTCGAATTCGCCAATGGCGTGCAAGGCATGGCGCTGAACCTGGAAGCCGACAATGTCGGCGTCGTGATCTTCGGGTCCGACAGCGCGATCAAGGAAGGCGACATCGTCAAGCGCACCGGCACCATCGTCGACGTGCCCGTCGGCAAGGGCCTGCTGGGTCGCGTCGTGGACGGCCTGGGCAATCCGATCGACGGCAAGGGTCCGATCGTGTCCGACCAGCGTATGCGCGTCGAGCGCAAGGCGCCCGGCATCATTCCGCGCACCTCGGTCCATGAACCCGTGCAGACCGGCCTGAAGGCGATCGATACCCTCGTCCCCGTCGGCCGTGGCCAGCGCGAGCTGATCATCGGCGATCGCCAGACCGGCAAGACCGCCGTCGCGATCGACACCTTCATCAACCAGAAGGCGGCCAACGCCGGCGATGACGAGAGCAAGAAGCTCTATTGCATCTATGTCGCGATCGGCCAGAAGCGTTCGACCGTCGCGCAGATCGTCAAGCAGCTCGAAGAAAATGGCGCGATGGAATATTCCATTGTCGTCGCCGCGACCGCTTCGGAACCCGCGCCGCTCCAGTATCTCGCGCCTTATACCGGCGTCACCATGGGCGAATATTTCCGCGACAACGGCATGCACGCCGTCATCGTCTATGACGATCTGTCCAAGCAGGCCGTGGCCTATCGCCAGATGTCGCTGCTGCTGCGTCGTCCTCCGGGCCGTGAAGCCTATCCGGGCGACGTTTTCTATCTCCACAGCCGCCTGCTGGAGCGCGCTGCGAAGATGAACAAGGAAAATGGTTCGGGCTCGCTGACCGCGCTGCCGATCATCGAGACGCAGGCGGGCGACGTGTCGGCCTACATCCCGACCAACGTGATCTCGATCACCGACGGCCAGATCTTCCTGGAAACCAACCTCTTCTACCAGGGCATCCGTCCGGCCATCAACGTCGGCCTCTCGGTGTCGCGCGTCGGCTCCGCCGCGCAGACCAAGGCGATGAAAAAGGTGTCCGGCTCGATCAAGCTGGAGCTGGCCCAGTATCGCGAGATGGCGGCCTTCGCCCAGTTCGGGTCTGACCTCGACGCCTCGACCCAGAAGCTGCTGAACCGCGGTGCGCGCCTGACCGAGCTGCTCAAGCAAGGCCAGTTCTCGCCGCTGCCGTTCGAAGAGCAGACCGCGTCGATCTTCGCAGGCACCAACGGTTATCTGGACAGCGTCGCTGTCAAAGACGTGACCCGCTACGAAGAGCTGATGCTCGCCTATCTGCGTCACGACCATGCCGATGTGCTGACCCTGATCCGCGAGAGCAAGGATCTGGGCGACGACGCCAAGAGCAAGCTGAAAGCCGCGCTCGACAGCTTCGGCAAGACGTTTGCATAAGATAAATTTCGTCATCCCAGCCAAGGCTGGGATGACGAACTGAAGGGTTCGTCATGGCTAGCCTCAAAGAATTGAAGATCCGCATCGGGTCGGTGAAATCGACCCAGAAGATCACCAAGGCGAAGCAGATGGTCGCCGCCGCGAAACTGCGCAAGGCGCAGGCTGCGGCCGAGGCCGCACGCCCCTACAGCAGCCGTCTGGAAGCGGTCGTCGCCAGCCTGGCGTCGAAGATCGCGGGCGGCACCGGCGAAGGTGCATCTCCTTTGCTCGCAGGCACCGGCAAAGACGAAGTTCATCTGCTGGTCGTAGCAAACTCAGATCGCGGCCTGGCCGGTGCGTTCAACGCCAACATCGTCAAGGCCGCGCTGGCCAAGGCGCGCGCGCTGGAGCTGGACGGCAAGAAGGTGCTATTCTACCTGATCGGTCGCAAAGGCCGTCCGGTCATCAACCGCGCCTATCCGGGCAAGATCGTCGCGCAATATGACACCACGGGCGCCAAGCAGCCCGGCTATGATCAGGCGCAGGCGATCGGGCAGGAACTCAGCAAGATGTTCCTCGACGGCAAGTTCGATGTCGCCCACCTCTTCTATTCGCGCTTCAAGTCGGCGCTGGCGCAGATCCCGACCGAGCAGCAGATCATCCCGGTCAAGATCCCGGCCGATGCCGACCGCAATGCCATCCCCGCCACGGTGGAATATGAGCCGAGCGAGGAAGCGATCCTGGACGATCTGTTGCCGCGCAACATCTCGATCCAGCTGTTCAAGGCGCTGCTGGAAAATAACGCATCCGAACAGGGCGCGTCGATGACCGCGATGGATAACGCCACGCGCAACGCCGGCGACCTGATCAGCAAGCTGACGATCCAGTATAACCGCAGCCGCCAGGCGGCGATCACTACCGAACTCGTTGAAATCATCTCGGGCGCCGAAGCCCTCTAAGTGCAGGCAAGGACAGAAGTCATGGCAACCACCAACAATGTAGGCCGCATTTCGCAGGTCATCGGCGCCGTCGTCGACGTGACCTTCCCCGATGCGCTCCCGTCGATCCTCTCGGCGCTGGAAACCAGCAACAACGGCCAGCGCCTGGTGCTGGAAGTCGCCCAGCATCTGGGTGAGAACACCGTCCGCACCATCGCGATGGACTCGACCGAGGGTCTGACCCGCGGCCAGGAAGTGACCGACACCGGCGCGCAGATCAGCGTCCCCGTCGGCCCCGCCACGCTCGGCCGCATCCTCAACGTCATCGGCGAACCGATCGACGAGCGCGGCCCGGTTTTGACGGAAATGCGCTCGCCCATCCACGCCGAGGCCCCGCTGTTCGTCGATCAGTCGACCGAGAGCAGCATCCTGGTCACCGGCATCAAGGTCATCGACTTGCTCGCCCCTTACGCCAAGGGTGGCAAGATCGGCCTGTTCGGCGGCGCAGGCGTCGGCAAGACCGTGCTCATCCAGGAACTGATCAACAACATCGCCAAGGGCCATGGCGGTACCTCGGTCTTCGCGGGCGTCGGCGAGCGTACTCGCGAAGGTAACGATCTCTACCACGAGTTCCTCGACGCAGGCGTCATCGCCAAGGATGCCGATGGCAATGCCATCAGCGAAGGCTCCAAGGTCGCTCTCGTCTATGGCCAGATGAACGAGCCGCCGGGCGCCCGTGCGCGCGTCGCCCTGTCGGGTCTGACCATCGCCGAATATTTCCGCGATGTCGAAAACCAGGACGTGCTGTTCTTCGTCGACAACATCTTCCGCTTTACCCAGGCGGGTGCGGAAGTGTCCGCTCTGCTCGGCCGTATTCCTTCGGCCGTGGGCTATCAGCCGACCCTGTCGACCGACATGGGCCAGCTGCAGGAGCGCATCACGTCGACCAACAAGGGGTCGATCACCTCGGTCCAGGCCGTCTATGTTCCCGCCGACGATCTCACCGATCCGGCGCCGGCGACCTCGTTCGCGCATCTCGATGCGACGACCGTTCTCAACCGCGCCATTTCGGAGCTGGGCATCTACCCGGCGGTCGATCCGCTCGACTCCACCAGCCGCGTGCTGGAGCCGCGCACCGTGGGCCAGGAACATTATGACACCGCCCGCGCGGTCCAGTCGATCCTGCAAAAATACAAGTCGCTGCAGGACATCATCGCCATTCTGGGCATGGACGAGCTGTCGGAAGAGGACAAGCTGACCGTGGCCCGCGCGCGCAAGATCCAGAAGTTCCTGTCGCAGCCCTTCCACGTCGCCGAAGTCTTCACCGGCATCAGCGGCAAGTTCGTCCAGATCGAAGACACGGTGAAGTCGTTCAAAGCCGTGGTCGATGGCGAATATGACCATCTGCCGGAGAACGCCTTCTACATGGTCGGCGGCATCGACGAAGCGGTCGAAAAGGCCAAGAAGCTGGCGGCCGAAGCGGCGTAAGCTGATAATTCCCCTCCCTTTAGGGAGGGGTTAGGGGAGGGCCTGTAATAGGCCTTCGCCAATGACATCCCCTCCCCCGACCCCTCCCTAAAGGGAGGGGGGAGTAAGAAAAAATGGCACTGCATTTCGAACTCGTAACCCCGGAAAAGCTCGTCCGCTCGGCGGAAGTCTGGCAGGTCGTGGTGCCCGGCACCGACGGCGACTTCGGCGTGCTGGAGGGCCACGCGCCCTTCATGTCGACGGTCCGCGACGGCAGCATCCAGATTTTCGCGACGGCCGGCGCCGCGCCGGAAATCATCCCGGTCGAAGGCGGCTTTGCCGAAGTGAATGAAAAGGGGCTGACGGTCTTGGCCGAAAAGGCCGGCTGACCGCAGCCATCGCTGAATATGCAATCGACCGGCCGCACGCGGCTTGGTCGTCATCAGGGGCGCTTTTTGCGCCCCTTTTGCGTGGCACGACAGGCTCACGCCAGGTCGAAATGCGCCGCCCCCGCTTCGACCCGGTCGGCGGCGTCAGGCCAGTCCGCGCGCCGGCGCAAAAAGGGGCTGAGGAACAGAAGCGGCAGTTTGACGAACAGCAATTCGGAATGGATGAAGCCGTCGATCGCCCGTTCCCACCGCGTCGATCCGCCCCGGCGATGATGCAGCAGCCAGCCGTCATAAGGTGCCCAATGGCTCGGCTCGTCCTTGTGGACGATCGCCAGGATTTTCATCAGCACCTTGTCGTTGCGCACCAGCGGATGGGTGAGCAATATCTCGACCTGCTTGAAACCGCGTTTTTCCGTCAGCGAGATTACACGGCACAGTTTTTCGAACTGATCGTCGCTATCGATGATCTTTTGCGTATCGAGCTGGTCGATCCCGGTGCGGAACATGATCTCCACGAAGCGATCGATATGCCCGCAGGCGCGATCGACGAACAAGGGCATGGTGCCGCGCAATTCGAACCAGCGCCGGAACATGAGATAATGTTTGCGTTCGTCGGCGCGGTGCTTCTCTACCGCGGCAATCAGCGTAAAATCTTCCGGCGAGCGGACGCGAATGGCATCCAGCACGCGATCGATGGCCGTATAGCCGCGATGCTCGTTATAAATGTAGATCGACCCGAGTAAATCGACATACCGTTGACGAAACCATTCTGGCACCGCGCAACCCTATGCTTGGCTATGGGAGGTATCAATTGCAGGGCAATGAGCGGACCGATGTAGCAAAAGTAACAGAAATATAATGGAAATATTTTGCTGGAAGGCCATTGCCTGCTTCCGTCCAGTTACAAGGGGCGTCAAGCCTGCGCCGTTGCCATTTCCAGCATTGCCGCGCCGCCGCATCCTTGT
>JAVBXL010000220.1 GCA_030824575.1 bacterium
ACCCCCGCCCCACGCCAGTTTCCGCGTGACATCACCGCCTCGACTCTGTATGGGCGGCCGCAGCGAACCCTTCGGGGTTCACCGTCCGAGACAGTTGGTGAGGGGAATATGCCCCTCTTAATCTCCAGCCGAGACGGGGAAAAGTTCTTTGCCGAACGGGTCATGTGGCCCGATTCGGGTCTGCCTGTTCCTTGATGGATGCGGGCCAGTCGATCTCTCCCCTCGGACTTAGTACCCCATGCCTTCGGCGTGGGTTTAGTCGTTCGCCCGTGCAAGCGGCGTGGACATGAAGTGGAGTAATGGCATGGATCGTAATCAGAAAGCTGAGGTCGTTTCCGCGCTCAACGCAGAGCTGGCAGAAGTTGGCGTGGTCGTCGTGACCCGCAACCTTGGCATGACCGTCGCACAGTCGACTGTCCTGCGCCAGAAGATGCGCGACGCGGGAGCCACCTACAAGGTTACGAAGAACCGCCTCGCCCGTATCGCCCTTGATGGCACGGCCTATGGCCCGCTCAGCGACCTGCTGACCGGTCCCGTTGGCCTCGCCACCTCGGCCGACCCGGTCGCAGCCGCCAAGGTTGCGGTCGAATTCGCGAAGACCAACGACAAGCTTGAGATCGTTGGCGGCGCGATGGGGCAAATGCTGCTCGATGCGGAGGGCGTCAAGTCCCTGGCATCGATGCCGTCTCTGGATGAACTGCGTGCAAAGCTGATCGGCCTTATCGTCGCCCCGGCTACCAAGCTCGCAACCGTCACCCAGGCACCGGCAGCGCAGCTGGCGCGCGTCTTCAACGCCTATGCGGAGAAGGAAGCGGCGTAAGCCGTCCTTCACCCGGATCAACTTTGACCCTCATCTGACGGGGCGCATCGCCCCAATCAAGGAACTAGAAAAATGGCAGACATCAACGCTCTGGTCGAACAGCTTTCGGCCCTCACCGTTCTCGAAGCTTCCGAGCTGTCGAAGGCTCTGGAAGAAAAGTGGGGCGTTAGCGCCGCTGCTGCCGTCGCCGTCGCCGGCCCGGCCGCTGCCGCTGCCCCCGCTGCCGAAGAGCAGACCGAATTTGACGTGATCCTGACCGGCGACGGTGGCAAGAAGATCAACGTCATCAAGGAAGTCCGCGCCATCACCGGCCTGGGTCTGACCGAAGCCAAGTCGCTGGTCGAATCCGCGCCCAAGGCCGTCAAGGAAGGCGTGAACAAGGAAGAAGCCGAGAAGGTCAAGAAGCAGCTTGAAGAAGCTGGCGCGACCGTCGAGCTGAAGTAATCGGAGCGCCCCGCGGTTCTATGCCGCGGGGCAACCGATCCGGCTCCGGCCGGACGAAAAAGGGCGGTGCCTCACGGCGCCGCCCTTTTCATGTGGGGGGTGTGGCTTCCCGCGATCAGTAATTCCACTGCACCTGGGTACGGATCAGGTCGCCTTCGGCCCGGCCGGTGCGCCGTTCGTCGGCTTCGGCGCGCTTCATCCGGGCATAGGCGATAGTGACTTCCAGCGCCTTCCACGGCTGCCATTCCACGCCCAGTTCGAACTCGTCGGTTTCCAGCCGCGGCGCATTGGTGCTGGCCTTCCACCCGCCGCGATAATGTTGCCAACGGCCATAGGGCATCAGCGCACCGACCGACTCCGTGGGCAGCCGATACATCATCTGGACATAGCCGCCGCGCAGCTTCTTCGTCTCAATCGACAGGCTGTCGCGGTCATATTCCGGTCCCTTGCCCCAATTCCATTCGGCCTGGATGCCGAAAGGCTGCGGATAGAGCATGGCATGGAGGCCGACGCGATTATCGTCATAGGCGATCGTGCTGACCGCCCCGCTGCGCAATTCGGGCTGCACTTTGTTCAGCATCGCCGACCCGCCGATTTCGAACACCTGCCCTTCAAACGCATCGCCCAGCCCGTCCAGCGCGAATGGCCATGTCGCAAAGGCGACCTTCATCAGCCCGCGATTCTGCTCGGTCCGATTGGTGCCCTGCCCGTTAAAGACGCCGACACCAAAGGCGCCATAATTGCCGAACAACTTCTGCCCGTCATGCCCCAACCGGTCCCAGATCTTCTGCACCGACGGCGGCGTGTAATAGCCCACCACGCCCAGATCGCGCTCGCTGGGCGCCGCGCTGTTGATCGCGTCGCTGCGGTCCAGCGTCAGCCGGTTGGACGATGATTGCATATTCTCCCAGCCAAAGGGCACTTTGGACTGGCCAAAGCGCAGGCGCAGGCTCTTCTCTTTGTCGAGGAAGACGTCGGCATAGGCATCGCGCAACTGGGCGAAACCCTCACGCCGCTCCGTGCCCGCCTGATTGTTGACGGCGGTCGCGAAGTCGGACTGGAGATAGAGCGAGACGCGATCGGAGACATCGCCTTGGAGCACCAGCCGCGCCCGGCGCAGCGAAAAGCCGCCGCGATCCGAAATCGAACTGTCGTGGACCGAACGTAGGCGCGACACGCCCGCCGCTGCCGTATCGTCACCGGACAGGAAGCCGTTATAGCGCATCTGGGTATAGCCGCGCAGCGACAGCTTCTCATACCAGGCCTTGGCCTTTGGCACGGCGGCCGATGCCGGGATGCCCGACGGCGGCGCGCTCGACGCGGCGAGCGCGACCGGCGCGGAAGCCGATACCGGGGCGGACGCCGGCGCAACGGCGACCGGCTGTGCGCCCTGGCCTGCGGCCAGCGCTGCGGTCAGCGCCTCCACCTGGGCCTTGAGCGCGTCGATCTGGCGCTGCAAATCGGCGCTGCTCTGCGCCTGCGCGCCCTCCGGCACCGATGTCATCAGCAGCGCCAGCGCGGTGCCGCAAGCCAGTCGCAGTCGGAGCGTCATACCTATACCTTCCCTGTTCCGCGACGCCCGTATGAAACTTCCGTTACATCTTGGCGTCTATTGCATGTCTTTTTTGTGACAATCGCTTTTGACCCGATCCCCGGTTGGCGGCGCGGGCCGGCCGGGCTAAGCCTTTGCGCACCATGTTCGCCGTTCCACCCTTCCCACGCGCCTGCCGACGCGCCGCCCTGATCGCGGTGGCCGGACTGGCGCTGCTTGCGGGCGGCTGTTCCGACGAAGGCCGCGATCCTGTCGTCGTCAGCGTAATGGGTGATCGCGACGATTTTGCGAAACCGCTCGCCCACCTGCCCGATCCTGGCGCAAAGCTCATTCTGGAGGCCACGGCGCAAGGGCTGGTCGCCTTTGATGCGGGTGGCGAGATATTGCCGGCACTGGCCCAACGCTGGATCGTCGAGGATGGCGGACGCAGCTATATTTTTCGCCTGCGTCGCGCCTTTTGGGCCAACGGAACGCGGGTCACCGCGCCCGATGTCGCCCGGATGCTGATGGCGCGGATCGAATCGCTGCGACGGCTCGATCCCGACGGCCCGCTGGACGCGGTGCAGGCGGTGGTGCCCATGACGGGCGAGGTGATCGAAATTCGCATGGCCGCGCCACGCCCCTATGTGCTGCAAATGCTGGCCCAGCCGCAAATGGCGGTGCTGTCGCGCGATGGCGGCACCGGTCCCTACCGCCGCCGAACGCAGGGCAATGCCCAGTTCCTGACCCCGATCGACCGCACCAGCGGCGACGACGTGGCGGTGGACGAGCCAGTTCCGCCCTGGCAGACGCGCGTCCTGCGCGCCGAACGGGCGGCGCTGGCGATCATCCGGTTTCGCGAAGGCGATGCCGCGCTGGTGCTGGGCGGCCGCTTCACCGATCTGCCGCTGCTGGTGCCGGCGGGCATCGACCGCGACAATGTGCGGGTCGATCCGGTGCGCGGCCTGCTCGGCCTCGCCGTCACCGGCCGGGGCAAGCTGCTGGACGATCCGGCGATCCGCGCGGCGATCAACATGACGATCGACCGCAGCCAGTTGCCAGCGCTGTTCCCGCTGGGCGGCTGGGCGACCAGCGAGCGCATCCTCCCCGACGCGATGGATCTGGGTCGCCGCCCCACCGATCCGTCCTGGTCGGCCCTGTCACTGGCACAACGCCGCGCGCAGGGCGCGGCGAATGTCTCCATCTGGCGCGCCGCCAATGGCGCACCCTCGCCGCTGCGGATCGCCCTGCCCACCGGTCCGGGCGCCACGCTGCTGTTCGGGCTGCTGCGGCGCGACCTGGCCGCGATCGGCCTGTCTGCGCAGCGTGTGACGATCAATGCGGACGCGGACTTGCGCCTGATCGACGAAGTCGCCGCCTATGACAGCGCCCTCTGGTATCTCGGCCGCATCGGCTGCGCCCGCAAAATCCATTGCAGCGACGCGGCAGACGCCCAGCTTCAGGCCGCCAGCCTTGCCAGTTCGCCCGAAGAGCGCACCGCCCGCATCGCCGAGGCCGAAGCCCAGATGGTCGCGCATGACGGCTATATCGCGCTTGGTGCGCCGGTGCGCTGGTCGCTGGTGGCCAAGCGGCTGACCGGGTTCCAGCCCTCCGCCCGCGCGCGTCACCCATTGAACCATCTCTTCCGCACCACCAATTAAGAGTTTGATCGTGCGCGCAATGAACCCCTGAGCGTCAGGCGCGTATGTATACCAGGCGCCCATGCAATAGCGGGCAAGGAGACAGGCAGATGGCGATTTCGCAGAACCAGTTCGACCGCATCGCGCGGGAATTGCCGGGCTTCGGCCGCGACCCCGCCTCCATCCGCCGCCGGATCGAAGCGATGGAGGCAATGCTGGAAGGGCTGTTTGTCATTCCCGGCACCAATCGCCGCGTCGGCCTGGACAGCCTAGTCGGTCTGATCCCCGTTGTCGGCGACCTCGCCACCGCCGCCATGGGGGCGTGGATCGTGTGGGAAGCCCGGAACCTTGGCATGTCGAAATGGCAGATCACCCGCATGGCTGGCAATGTCGGCTTCGACACGCTGGTCGGCGCCATTCCCTTCGCGGGCGACATCTTCGATTTTCTTTACAAGTCGAACACGAAGAACCTGCGCATCATCCGCAAGCATCTGGACAAGCACCATCCCTCGACCGTCGTTATCGACGCTTGACGGCGATAACCATGGAAACACCGCGACGCCTGACGGCGACCAAGCCGATCGTTCAGGCGGGCGGTTCTATCCGCACACGCGCCCGGTCCCTGACCCCGCCCTGCTGCGGCGGGCAGGCCATGTAGCGATAGCGCCGGTCCATGCAGATCCACACCTCGCTCAGCGCGCCGTCGCGGGTCAGGTTGAGGCGTATGCCGTCGGCGACCATCCCCTTATTGTTCTCAGCGAAAGCCTGCGCGACGTCCTGCGCCGACAGGCTGGGCCGCTGCGCCAGTTGCGTCATGTCCGGGTAGCGCAATGCGCCGTACAGCTTGCGCGACAGGGCAAAGAATTTGGTCGGGGTCGTGGGCATACAAGTGCCATGCTTAACCCATTCATGCTGGATTAGCTGGACCGATGGCGTGGCGCACAGATGATCGCGGATCACCTTACGCGGCAGGGGGGCGGCGGGCTTGCAATATTGCGGCCACTCCTTGCCATAGCCGTCGGGCCACAGGCCATGCAGGGTGAAGCCGAAAACATTGCCGGACTGGCACTGGAACGCGTCGCGTGCCCCCCCGCGCGAGGTCTTGCAATATTGCGGCGTCCAACTGACCGCCAACGTATAATAGCCGATCGGCAGGACGCGCTTGGGATCGTCTGCCGTCGGCCCCTCGACCCGCGGCCGCGCGATCACCTCCGGCAGGCGGCACTGGTTTGCCTGCGCCAGCGCGACGCCTGGCGTCAGCAGCGCGATCAAGGGCAGGAGCAACTTACGCATAGGCAAAATCCAGTCCGATGTCCGCGGCCGGGGCCGACTGGGTCAGCCGCCCGACACTGATATAGGTCACGCCGGTTTGCGCCTTGGCCCGGATCGTTTCCAGCGTCACGCCGCCCGACGCCTCGGTCTGCACACGGCCGTCCACTAAAGCCACCGCCCCGCGCAACGTCGCCGCGTCCATATTGTCCAGCAGCAAATGGGTCGCGCCCGCCGCCAAGGCCGGTTCGATCTGATCGACCCGATCGACCTCGACAATGATGCTGGCGACTCCGGCGGCGACGGCGCGGCGCACCGCTTCCTCGACCGATCCGGCGACCGCGACATGATTGTCCTTGATCATCGCGGCGTCCCACAGCCCCATGCGATGATTGGTCGCGCCGCCCATGCGGGTCGCATATTTCTCCAGCACGCGCAGCCCCGGTATCGTCTTGCGCGTGTCGAGCAGGGTTGCGCCCGTCCCCGCGATCGCATCGACATAGGCGCGCGTCATCGTCGCGATCCCGGTCAGATGCTGCACCGTATTGAGCGCGGACCGCTCCGCCGTCAGCATCGCCCGTGCCCGCCCGCGGATGCGCAGGATGTCGGTCCCCGCCGCCACCCGATCGCCATCCTGATGCAGCAGGTCGATCGCCACGTCGGGATCGAGCGCACGGAAGAAAGCGACCGCGATCGGCAACCCCGCCAGCGTCACATCATCGCGGCTGTCCATCACCCCGTCGAAGATCGCATCGGCCGGAATCACCGCCTCGCTGGTGACGTCACGCGCGTCAGGACCAAGGTCTTCGGCCAGGGTGGAAGCGACGAAGGCGGCAAGGTCGAAGCCGGGCAGGGAGAAGGTCATGGTCGCGCGCCTACATCCCCCTGCCCCACCGTAGCGCTGGCCATTTCCAGCATCCGGTCCAGGCTCTTCTTCGCCTGCAACCGCAGCGTCTCGTCCATCTCTATGCGCGGCTGCAAGTCACGGAGCGACAGATACAGCTTCTCCAGCGTGTTGAGCGCCATATAGGGGCAGATGTTGCAGTTGCAGTTGCCGTCCGCGCCGGGCGCGCCGATGAAATTCTTGTGCGGCACCGCCTTTTCCATCTGATGGATGATATGCGGTTCGGTCGCCACGATCAGCGTGTCGCCCGGCATCGTCTTGGCGAAATCCAATATGCCGCTGGTCGATCCGACATAATCGGCATGGTCGACGATATAGGGGGGACATTCGGGGTGCGCGGCGATCGGCGCGTCGGGGTGCTGGACCTTGAGCTTGAGCAATTCGGTTTCGCTGAACGCCTCATGCACGATGCACACGCCCGGCCATAACAGCATGTCGCGGCCCAGCTTGCGCTTGAGGTAACCGCCCAGATGCTTGTCGGGACCGAAGATGATCTTCTGCTCCTTGGGGATCTGCGCCAGGATCTTCTCGGCGGACGAGGACGTCACGATGATGTCGGACAGCGCCTTCACCTCGGCCGAACAGTTGATGTAGCTGAGCGCGATATGATCGGGATGCGCTTCACGGAACGCCTTGAACTGGGCGGGTGGGCAACTGTCCTCCAGCGAACAGCCGGCATCCATGTCCGGCAGGACCACGATCTTCTGGGGCGACAATATCTTGGCCGTTTCGGCCATGAAGCGCACGCCGCAAAAGGCGATCACGTCCGCGTCCGTCTCCGCCGCCTTGCGCGACAGTTCCAGAGAGTCGCCGACGAAATCCGACAAATCCTGAATTTCGGGCGACTGGTAATAGTGGCCCAGGATGACGGCATTGCGTTCCTTGCGCAGCCGGTCGATTTCGGCGCGCAGGTCCGTGCCCTGCGGAATTCCGGTGATCGCGTTCATACCCTGTAACTCCTTGGTCCCATGGCTGGCCCTTTGCCCGCGCCCTAGCGCTGTGACTGCCGGTTGGCCAGTACATCCTTGATCGGTGTGGTCACGTCCCATTGCTCGCCGCGGCGCGCGGGCCGTTCGGGCGGGAATGTCACGATCACCCGCGCGTCGCCAAAGCCCACCGCCCCCAGCGGCGCGCCCATCAGCCGCGACAATGCGGTGCGCCCATAGCCGCGCGCCTGCGCCATCCGTTCGGGCGACCGGGCAGAGGCTTGCGCCCGCGCCTGCGCATGGGCGGACGCCCGGCGACTCAGTTCCTCGCCCGCCTGCCGTGTGACGAACACGCCATTTGTCCGCACCAGCGTGCGCCGGCTTTCGTCGACATTGGGCTTGCCCGGCGCGACATCGGGCGCGTTGACGATCAGCGTGCGGGTCTTGGGATTCCACTCCAGATCGCTAGCCGACAGGCCTGACAGGTCGATGAAATAATCCACCGAATAGGGCATCTTGACCACCTGATCGGATTTGAGCCAGCCAAAGCCGCGCACATCCTGCGCCGTGCTCTGGATCGTGCCGTTCAGCCGCGACACGCGCAGATCGCTGGCCCCCGCAATCTTCTCCGCAATGATCTTCGTCACCGCCGACCCGTCATCCTCGACCGCGACCACATAGTCGCGATTATAGCGCTGCCAGCCGACCAGCATCGCCGCGCCCACGAACAGGATCAG
This sequence comes from bacterium, assembly GCA_030824575.1. Lineage (GTDB taxonomy): Bacteria > Pseudomonadota > Alphaproteobacteria > Sphingomonadales > Sphingomonadaceae > Sphingobium. Next base: position 8,272 of record JAVBXL010000220.1, read on the forward strand.
CAACGCGGCGGCAATCGGCCCGGCATAGCGAGACAATGGGCGCCTCAGCGCGTCTGCCATCGCCCATCCTCCAGCGGCGCGGCCAGCCCCCGCCCGTCCAGATCGATCAGATGCGCCAGCACCGATCGCCCCGCCGCGCCATAAAGGCGCGGATCGACGCCCTTGTACATCTCCGCCACCATATCGGGGATGGCGCTTTCGCCATTGCGCTCCATAAAGCGCAATATCTGCCCCTCGCGCTGCTTGCGATGGCCCATCATGCCCCGCACCAGTCGCTGCGGCGTCTCGATCGGTTCGCCATGCGCCGGATAATAGACGATATCGTCCCGCTCCAGCAGGCGCTGCATCGACCGCATATAGGCGCTCATGTCGCCATCGGGCGGTGAGATCACGCTGGTCGACCAGCCCATCACATGATCGCCGGTGAACAGCGCCTTCTCTTCCATCAACGCGAAGCAGAGATGGTTGGACGTATGCCCCGGCGTCGCCACCGCCTCCAGCGTCCACCCCGGCCCGCTCACCTGTTCGCCATCGCCTAGCACTTGGGTTGGGCGATAATCGGCATCGAAGGCGGCGTCCGATCGCGGCCCGTCATCCTCAAGCGTCAGCGGCGCGCAGCCGATGATCGGCGCGCCGGTCATCTCGCTCAGCGGCCGCGCGGCCGGGCTATGGTCGCGATGGGTGTGGGTACACATAATGGCCATCACCGGCCGCCCCGCGATCGCCGCAGTCAGCGCTCCAAGATGATCGGGGTCCGCTGGACCGGGATCGATCACCGCGACCGCATCGATCCCCACGACATAGGTCTGCGTGCCGGTATAGGTGAAAGGCGAGGGATTGGGCGCCAGCACCCGCGCCACCAGCGGAGAGAGCGCCATCAGGACGCCAGTCGGCAGGTCCGCCGGATCGAAGGGTGTTGCCATACATCCCATGTGCCCATTTATGCTCGGATTTCAAGGGCAGGTGGTGCGCGGCGGGTGAGGCATGCGGGTGGTTTGAAATCGACCAGAAGCGGGCGCTCGGCAGATGGGCTATATGATCGGCAAGCGGACGCCCCCCCCTACCGTCACCCCAGCGAAGGCTGGGGTCTCAGGCGACGACGCGATACGCTTGCGCAAGTGCCAAGCCGAACCGCCGCGTGCCCCCACACGAGATCCCAGCCTTCGCTGGGGTGACGAGGTTTTTTACGTCGCCATTCGCGTGAAGTCTCGCGCAAAGCGGAATGGCAGTAATCCACCCCTCCTCGCCATCCACCTGTCCTACATGGCGCGCGTCTGATAAGCCCTCCCCATGTTCATCGCCTGCGCCTTCCCTGCCCAAGCCCCCTCGCAACAATATGTCCAACTCCTGTTCCAAAATGTCGAAACCAGCGGGAAATGTGCGAAGTTAAGCGCGGCCCCTCCAACATGACTCCCGCCCTCGCCGAACGCTGGCGCCAGCATCTCGCCCTCGACCGGCGGCGCTCGATCCACACTGTCCGCGCCTATGTCGCCACGGCCGAGCGGCTGATCGCCTTCCTTGAACAGCATCGCGGCGAAGCGGTCAGCCCCGCTACGCTCGCGCGGATCGACCAGGCGGACCTGCGCGCCTTCCTCGCCAGCCGGCGGACGGACGGCATCGGCAACCTGTCGGCGGCCCGTGAACTATCCGCCGTGCGCGGCTTCCTCAAATTCATCGGCGGCGACGATGCCCGCGTCCCGCAGCTTAAAGGCCCACGGGTCAAGCGCGGCCTGCCCCGCCCGATCTCCCCCGACGAAGCCGTCGCCCTGGCGCAGGACATCGCCGAAACCGCCCGCGAAGGCTGGATCGGCGCGCGCGACTGGGCGGTGCTGCTGCTGCTCTATGGCGCGGGCTTGCGCATCGGCGAGGCGATGGGCCTGAACGGCGACATATTGCCGCTGGGCGACACGCTGCGCGTCACCGGCAAACGGGGCAAGACCCGCATCGTCCCGCTGCTGCCGCAGGTGCGCGCCGCGATCGACGCCTATGTCGAAGCCTGTCCCTATCCGCCCGCCCGCGATCTGCCGCTGTTCCGCGGCGCGCGCGGCGGCCCGCTCTCGCCCGCGCTCATCCGCCGCGCGGTGCAGGGCGCGCGCGGACGACTGGGCCTGTCGGATCGCACCACGCCCCACGCGCTGCGCCACAGTTTCGCGACGCATCTGCTGGGCCGGGGCGCGGACCTGCGATCCTTGCAGGAGCTATTGGGCCATGCCAGCCTGTCCTCGACTCAGGTCTATACCCAGGTCGATGCCGCGCATCTGCTCGACATCTATCGCAACGCCCATCCCAGGGCGTGAAAGCGCCACGATAGCGCCGCATTTCCCGACCAGCCTGCATCGCATCTCCAAGGAGAGGGAAAATGCGATGATGCTGCATCTGGTCCTGACATTGCAGAGCGTTGGCGCCACCGGCATCCCGCCCGATTTCGACCTCAAGAGCGTCAGGCCCTCGCCAGACGCCAATGCCATCATCGTCACCGCCCGCCGGCAGAGCCAGCGTCTCGAGCGCGAACCGCTCAGCACCGAACCGCCGCTCGGCCGGGCGGAGATGGGCCTATTCGGCGACGTGAAGGCGAACCTCCATGTCGAAAGCCAGAGCTTTGGCAACGGCACCACCTCCCAGCGGGTGATGGTAGGCGTCAAAATTCCGTTCTAAGCTTAACCCTTCGGCCGCCAGGTCGCGAGCCGCCAGAGATAGAGGATCACCGCCCCTACGACGCAGGCGGTCGCCACCGGGCCGACATAATGGTCGATCTCCCGAAAATTCTGCCCCAGCACATAACCGGCATAGGCCAGAATCACGTTCCACACCAACGCGCCGGCGCAGGTCCAGAGCAGGAAGCGGACATGCCCCATGCGAAACAGTCCGGCGGGCAGCGAAATCATCGTGCGCAGCGCAGGCATGAAGCGGAAGACGAAGACGACGATCTGGCCATATTTGCCGAACAATCGGTCCAGCGCCTCGACATCGCGCCACTCCAGCGTCGCCCAGCGGCCGAAGCGGTCGACCAACGGCTTCAATCGGGAAAAGCCCAATATATGCCCGACCAGATACCAGAAATAATTGCCGATCGTGGTGCCGATGGTCCCGGCCAGCAACAGCCAGCTCATATCCATCCGCCCCTGCCCGACACGGATGCCGCCAATCCCCATGATGAGTTCGGACGGGATTGGCGGAAAGACATTCTCCAATATCATCAGCAGGAAAATGCCCCAATAGCCGCCCGCATCGATCAGGCGCAGAACCCAGTCGGTCATGAAATGTCACTCACTTGGTTCTTAAAGGGCATAGGGACAGGATAACGCGCCACCCTCTATTCCGTTCGCCCTAAACCTGTCGAAGGGTCTTACTTTGCTTCAAACAGTGCAGCGCTTCGCCAGGCTCAGCCCGGACGGATCTGTGATGGCACCTTCAAGCCGCCGCCCGCGCCGCCAGCCGGGCGTCGATCGCATCCCAAATCATGCCGCCGGTGTCGATCCCGTCAAATGCGTCGATCGACACGATGCCGGTGGGCGACGTCACGTTGATTTCGGTCAGCCATTCGCCGCCGATCACGTCGATGCCCACGAACAACAGCCCGCGGGCCTTCAACTCCGGCCCCATCGCGGCGCAGATTTCCCGCTCCTTGTCGGTGAGCAGCGTCTTCGCCGCCGATCCGCCCACCGCCAGGTTCGACCGGATTTCGCCCGCGCCCGGAATGCGATTGACCGCACCCGCCACCTCGCCATCGATCAGCACGATGCGCTTGTCGCCCTGCGCCACGCCGGGGATGAAGGCCTGGACCATGAACGGCTCCACCCAAGACGCCTTGAACAGTTCCACCAGCGACGACAGATTGGCACCATTTTTGCCGACATGGAACACCGCCACGCCGCCATTGCCATACAGCGGCTTGACCACGATCTCGCCATGCTGCGCCAGGAACGACTTCACTTCGGTGAGGTCGCGGGTAATCATCGTGGGCGGCATGAAGCGCGCATAATCGAGCACGAACAATTTTTCCGGCGCGTTGCGGACGCTGCCGGGGTCGTTCACCACCAGCGTCTCTTCCTGCACCCGCTCCAGCAAATGGGTCGCGGTGATGTAGCTGAGGTCAAAGGGCGGGTCTTGCCGCATCCACACGACATCGACGTCGCGGCCCAGGTCCAGCACCTCTTCCGGGCCAAAGGCGAAGTGATCGCCTTCGACCTTCTGGACATTGACCGGCCGCGCCTTCGCCAGCACCCGGCCGTCGCGAAATGTCAGGTCCGGCGCCAGATAATGATAGAGCCTGTGCCCCCGCGCCTGCGCCGCCAGCATGATGTGGAAGGTCGAATCGCCAGCAATCTTGATGCCCTCCATCGGGTCCATCTGCATGGCGACGGTCAGGGGGTTGAGTTCAGTCATGCGCGCGGCTTCCTTCCATATCCGTTCGTGCTGAGTAGGGACTGAGCGAAGCCGAAGTCCCGTATCGAAGCACATTGCGGCACGCATCCTTCGATACGCCGCTTCGACTTCGCTCAGCGGCTACTCAGGACGAACGGGGTGGTAAGACGCCTATCCCCCATGCCAGACATTGGCCAAATGGCGTGGCGCGCGGCCGGGCGCAAGGAGGATGACGTCGATTCGCATGTCGTCCCCCGGTTTCGCCAGTTCATGCCACAGGATTTCCGCCGCCTTGGCAACCCGCGCGAGCCGTCGCTCGTCGATCGCCAGGTCCAGTTCCCCCGCACTCCCCCGCGCCTTGACCTCGACAAAGGCCAACATCGCCCCCCGCCGCGCGACCAGGTCGACCTCTCCGGCAGGCGTCCGCATCCGCCGGCCGATAATCTGCCAGCCTTTCAGCCGCAGCCACCAGGCGGCGATGCGTTCGGCCTGCCGCCCGCGCTTCTCCGCCGCGAATCGTTCGACGGGAGGCCTCTTCACCCCTTCAATTCCGTAGCCCGATCATACAGCGTGCGCCGGTCCAGCCCCAGCTTCTTGGCGACCTCCCCCGCCGCCTTGGACACCGACAGCCGGGTCAGGGCCTCGCGCAGCGCCGCATCGGCATCCTCCGCGCTGGCGGGCGGCGCTTCACCCGGCGGCCCTACGGTCACCACGATCTCCCCCTTGGGTGGCGCATCGGCATAGCGGGCGGATAGTTCGGACAATGTGCCGCAGGCGGTTTCCTCGAACGTCTTGCTGATTTCCCGGCTGACCGCCGCGTCGCGATCCCCCAGATGCGCCGCCATCGCTGACAGGCTTTCCGACAATCGCGGCCCGCTTTCGTAAAAGACCAATGTGGCGCGCAGCCCCGCCACCTCGTCCAGCGTGTCGCCCCGCGCCTTCGCCTTGCTCGGCAGGAAGCCCATGAACAGAAACCGGTCGGTCGGCAGCCCCGACAGCGTCAGCGCCGCGATCGCCGCGCTCGGCCCCGGCAGCGTCGTGATCGTCCGCCCCGCCGCCCGCGCATCACGCACCAGTTTATAGCCCGGATCGGAAATCAACGGCGTCCCCGCATCCGACAGTAAAGCGACCGATTCGCCCGCCATTCGCTCGACCAGCCGATTGCGGACATGATCGGCGCTATGGTCATGATAGGGTACCATCGGCCTGTCGGACCCGGCATGGCGCAGCAATCGCGCGCTCACCCGTGTATCTTCCACGGCGACCACATCAGCCAGCCGCAGGACTTCGGCCCCGCGCGGCGTAAGGTCACCAAGGTTGCCGATCGGCCCCGCGACGATATAAAGCCCAGGCTCAAGCCCAGAAGTTCGAGTTTCCATAAGGACGCCAGATGACAGAGACGGATGCCCCCCGGCAAGCAAATGTGTTCGCTGCGGTAAAGCGCGGCGCGCGTTGCGCCTTCATGGGGGCGGCGCTGTTCCTGGCCGCCTGTCAATCGATCGTGCCAAAGGGGCCGGGGCCGGTCGCGCCCACCGGCCCGACCCGGCCGACCGGCCCGGAAGTCGTACAGGGCCTGCCGACCGACGCCGCCCGCCATCGCGTCGCGCTGCTGGTGCCGATGAGCGGTCCCAATGCCGGCGTCGGCCAATCGATCGCCAACGCCACCACGCTGGCGCTGATGGACACAAAGACCGACCGGGTGCGCATCACCACCTATGACACCGCGCTCGGCGCGGCGGCGGCCGTGACGAAAGCGCTGGCCGATGGCAACCGCCTGGTTCTTGGCCCGTTGCTGGCGGAGGACGCCCGCGTAATCGGGCCGATCGCAGCGCGCGCCAATGTGCCGGTCATCAGCTTTTCCAACGACGCCAGCATCGCGGGCAGCGGCGTCTATGTGCTGGGCTACAACACCGCCCAGTCGATCGACCGCGTCGTCGATTTCGCCAAGAGCAAGGGCCTGTCCCGCTTTGGCGCGCTGGTGCCGCGCGGCACCTATGGCGAACGCGCGGGCAATGCGCTGCTGCGCGCGGTCGAGCAGGCCGGCGGCACCGTCGTCTCCATGCAGACGTTCGACCGGACCCCTGCTTCCATCACCGCGGCGGTCAAGAAATTGCAGGCCTCCTCCAGCTATGACGCGCTGCTGATCGCCGACAGCGGCCGGGTCGCGTTGCAGGTCGCGCCCATCGTGCGCAAAAATGGCGGCGCGACCGCGCGGCTGCTCGGCACGGAATTGTGGAATACGGAAGGCACGCTGGCCGCCAGCCCCGTCCTGCGCGGCGCCTGGTTCGCCAGCGTGTCCGACACGCTCTACCGCCAGCTCGCGACCAAATATCGCGCCCGCTACGGCACATCCCCCTTCCGCCTGTCCTCGCTCGGCTATGATTCGGTGCTGCTGACCGTGCGGATAGCGCAGGACTGGAAACCCGGATCGCCCTTCCCCGCCGCGCGCCTGCGTGACGCGGGCGGCTTCTCCGGCATCGACGGTGCCTTCCGCTTCAACCGCGCCGGCGTTGCCGAACGCGCGCTGGAAGTGAATGAGGTGGGAGTTGGCGCATCAAGCGTAGTGGACGCAGCGCCCAGAGGCTTCGGCGAATAATTCCTCCCCCGCGAGGGGGGTCAGGAAACTCGTCCCGTCGGCACAATCAGCGGCACGTCCCCGTCCCGCTCGATCCGCGCCGTTACGCCATAGACCTTTGCCAGCGCATCCGCCGTCAGCACATCCATCGGCGCGCCATCGGCGACCAGCGCGCCGCCGTCCATCAGCAGCAGCCGGTCGCAATAGCGCGCCGCCATGCTGAGGTCATGCAGCACCGTGACCACCAGCGCCCCGCCGCGCGCTTCGCTGCGCAACAGGTCCATAACGTCGATCTGATGCCCCGGATCGAGCGCGGCGAGCGGCTCGTCCGCGATCAGCCCAGGCGCGCCCACCGCCAGCGCCCGCGCCAGCAGCACCCGCGCCCGCTCGCCCCCCGACAATTCGGTCGCGATCCGACCTTTCAGGTGCAGCACATCGGCCCGCGCCATAGCCGCCTCGACCGCCGCATCATCCGCCGCCGACAGCCGCGACAATGGCCCCAGATGGGGCAATCGCCCCAGCGCCACCAACCGCTCGACAGACAGCGGCCAGTGCAGGGTCTGCCCCTGCGGCAGATAGGCGATGGCGCGGGCGATCACCTGCCGGTCCAGCCGGCCCACATTCTGTCCATCGATCGTGATCCGCCCCGACGCTGGCTTCACCAAGCCCAGCAGCGCGCGGATCAGCGTGGACTTGCCCGCGCCATTGGGACCGATCACGCCCACCAAAGCCCCCGGCTCCAGCGTCACGTCCACATGCTGCACGGCTGCATGGCGGCCCAGCCGCACCGTCAATCCCTGCGCCGCGATCGTCACCATAGCCGCCGCTCCCGCATCAGATGGACCAGGAACACCGGCACGCCCAGCAAGGCCGTCACCACGCCCAGCTTCAATTCATTGGTGGTGGGCATCAGCCGCACGCCGATATCCGCCAGCGTCAGCAGCGCCGCGCCGCCCAGCATGGACGGGATCAAGACAGCCGAAGGCGACCGGTCGGTCAGCGGCCGCACCAGATGCGGCACGATCAGCCCGACGAAGCCGATCGCCCCCGACACCGCCACCGCGCCGCCCACACCGATCGCCACGCCCAGCATCATTCGCAATCGCGCGGCCGACAGGTTGACGCCCAGCGCCTGCGCGCCATCCTCGCCCAGGGTCAGCGCGTCGAGCGTCCGCCCGTCCGCGATCAGCAACGCCGCGCCAACGCCCACGCAGGGCAGCGCGATCCAGACATGGGCGTAACTGCGATTTTCCAGGCTGCCCATCAACCAGCTCATAATCTCCATCGCGGCAAAGGGATTGGGCGACAGGTTCAGCGCCAGGCTGATCCCCGCCCCCGCCAGCGTGGCGACGGCGATGCCGGCCAGGATCAGCGTCAACGGGCTTTCCGCCGATCCCGACAGCGCGAACAACGTGCCAATGGCGACCAGCGCGGCGATGATCGCCAGCACGGGCAACGCCAGCGGGTGTAACTGCGCCAATCCGAAATACAGCGCACAGACCGCGCCCAGCGCAGCGGCATTGGACGCCCCCAGCACCGATGGTTCGGCCAGCGGATTGCGCAGATAGCCCTGCAACGCCGCCCCCGCCAGCCCCAGCATCGCGCCGACGATCAGCCCCAGCATCATCCGCGGCAGGCGCAGGTCGATGATGATGGCGCGGGCGATGCCATCGCCGCCGCCCGTCAGCACCGCCCAGACCCGCACCGGACTGATCGCCACCGCGCCCAGCAGTACGGAGCCGAAGGCGGCGCCGACGACCAGCAGCAGCAGGCCGGGGATCAACAGGCGATGATGGCGCCGCGCGGTCACTCGCGCGCGCCTTGGCGGTTGGCAATGCCGCGTGTTCCTGCGAAGGCAGGAGCACGTCCCGCTATTGGACTCAGCACGCTCTCATGATCCGCCCCCTGACAATCGCGGCCACCGCCCTGCTCCTGCTGACCGGCACCGCCGCGCCGGCCGCCCCGCGCCGCATCGTGTCGCTCAACGTCTGCGCCGACCAATATCTGCTGGCGCTCGCCGATCCCTCGCAGATCGCCGCGCTCAGCAGCAACGCCCGCGATCCTGAACTGTCCGCCGCAGCGACCAAAGCGGGCGGTTTCCGCACGCTGCGCCGGGCGTCGGAGGAAGTGTTGGCGATCCGCCCCGACCTGATCCTGGGCTTCCCGATCGGCCCCAATCAAGTGGCGGGTGCGCCGCCGGGCGATTGGCGCACGCTGGGCCTCTCCAGCGCCGACAGCTATGGCGCGATCCTTGATCAAATCCGCCAGGTGGCGCGCGCCATCGGGCATGTCGATCGCGGTGAAAGATTGATCACAACCATGAACCGCGATCTCGCCGCCCTCCCACGCCCCAAACGCGGCGGCGTCGCAGCCTATTATCAGCGGCGCGGCTATATGACCGGCACCGGCACGCTGATCGACGATCTGATGCGCCGCGTGGGCCTCACCAACCTCGCCGCAAAGCTCGGCAAGCCGCCGCTGGCGCAGGTGCCGCTGGAGGAAATGGTCGCCGCGCGCCCCGACTGGCTGATCGTGGAAAGCGCCACCGACCGCGTGGTCGACCAAGGCACGGAAATGCTGCACCACCCCGCGCTCGCCGCCATCCCCCGCATCAGCCTGCCACAAAGCTGGACCGTCTGCGGCGGCCCCGCCTATGTGCAGGCCGCGCGCGCCATCACGCAGCGCCTGAACGCGCCGCGATAAGGGGGCAGGCGTCACGCCCGCCCCTCCTTGTCATCGTCAGAAGCGGACACGCACGCCGCCATAGGCCGACCGGCCGTAGGTTCCATAGCCATAGGCTGTGGCGTAGGTCTCATCGAACAGATTGTCGATCCGGCCATAGACTTCCAGATGGTCGCCCAGCGGCAGCGACGCCCGCACCCCGGCCAGCGCATAGCCGTCCAGACGCCGGCTATTGGCGGCATCGTCGAAACTGTCGTCCACCATCGTCACGGTAGCCCCTGTCGACAAGCCGAAGGACCAGACATAGTCCGCCGACAGGCTCACCGCATTGGCCGCACGACGGGCCAGGCGATTACCGAAATTCGCCGACCCCGCCGACCGGTCCCGCGCGTCGACATAGGAGTAGCTGCCCGTCACGGTCAGCGCATCGACCGGTTTCAGCGCGATCGACGCTTCCACGCCCTTGGCGCGGGTGCGGTCCAGATTGCCATAGGTGAAGGTGGCGTTGTCGTAATTGATCTGATTGCGCGTGTCGCGACGGAAGCCCGTGACCGACAGCATCGCCCGGCCGCCGTCCAGGCTCTGGTCGAACCCGATGTCGTAGCTTTTCGACCGTTCCGGCCGCAACGCGCTGTTGCCGCTATAGGTGTCGTACAGCTGATAGAGCGAGGGCGCCTTGAACCCCTCGCCATAGCTTAGCCGCACATTGGTCGCGCCGCCGTTGGGCGAATAATTGGCGTTCGCGCCAAAGGTCGTCGCGCCGCCGAACTGGCTATGGTCGTCATGGCGGACGCCGCTGGTGACGGCCAAGCCGACGAAGGGCTTGACGATCGCCAGCGCATAGACGCTGTCGATGTTGATCTTCGCGCTCGCCGTGTCGCCAAAGCCGAAGAAATCATAGTCCGGCCGTTCATGCTCATAACCGAACAGCAGCTTGGCCTGATCGACCGGCGCATAGACGCCTTCATATTCGAACCGCAAATTGGTGCCCGAATAGCCATAGTCCGGGTCGGTGCCGCGCACGAAATAATAGTCGCGGTCGTTGCGCAGATAGGTGACGGCGGCGCGATTGGTCAGCGTGCCGTCCAGCAGCGCCAGGTTCAGCCCTGCATAGCCGACATATTGGTCGAGCTTCGACACATCGCTGCTGTCGGCGGGCGCGCCGAAGAAGCTGTCATAATCCAGGTCCGCGTGGATATAGTAACCGCGCAGGTCCAGGCTCAGCGCCTCGGTAAAATTCAGCGTCAGCCGCGCGTTGGTCGCGATATTTTCGGTCCCGTCGCGCTCCGTGCCGCCCGCCGCAGACGAAATGCCGTCGGTGCGGAAATAGGCTGCGCCGATCCCTCCCGCCGCGATGCCGCTGGTGCCCGACACGTCCGCCTTGGCGCTCAGCGTGTCGCTATAGCCATAATCGACCGATGCGTTCGCGCCGAACCCCTCGGCCGGAACGCCGGTCATCACATTGACCACGCCGCCGATCGCCTGGCTGCCATGGACAACCGAGTTGGAGCCGCGCAGTATTTCGATCCGCTTGATATTGCCGGTCAGCAGCGGCCCAAAATCATAGCCATCGCCGATGCCGCTAGGGTCGTTCACCTTCACCCCGTCGATCAGCACCAATGTCTGCGTCGTTTCCGCGCCGCGCAGCGACACGCCCGTCTGGCCGCCGACGCTGCCGTTGCGGCTGAAGCGCACGCCCGGCGTCGTCGCCAGCAGGTCCACCACGTCGATCGCCTGCCGCGTCTTGATCGTCTCCGCGTCGATCACGGTGATCGCCTGGCCGACTTCGTCGCGCGACTGCGCGATGCCCGTGGCGGTGACGACGATCTGGTCATCCTGCGCCCAAACCGGCGTCGCTGCGATCAGCGCCACCAGAGAAATGCCTGTTTTCAACATATATATACCCCCGGCGCCGGTGCGACTTGGGCCAGGGCATCCGCTAACGCGGTCAGGCGGAGGCAGGGGATGACGCCATATCCCGTCCACAACCCGATGCGGCCCCGGCCGCATGGCGTCGCTCGACGGAAAACCACCGTGCCCCGGCCATCCCCTGGACCAAAGCAAGAGCGACCAAGCGCCGGCAGGTCTCCTGGCTCGCGGGTCACAGCAACGATGCAAAGCCTTCCCGGACGTAAGGTCCAGTGGCCGGTCTTTGGACCTTATGCATCGCACTATCCGCTTACAGTTGCAGGGACAGCCACGGAATTGGGCGCTCGCACGCCCGCACCGCATTCCCGATTAAGCCCCTGACGGGGCACCGGCGCGATCATGTTGCAGGGGAAGCCAAGCCTCCCCTGCGCCGCGCGCTGTAGGGGAAAGCGGATGCGATGCCAAGCCGTCGCCGGTTTAGGGCAACAGCCTGTGGCCGCGCAGCAACAGCGCATCGCCCCGCGCCAGCACGACCAGCGGCAACCCGGCCTCTTCCGCGCGGGTCGCGGCCAACCGCGTCGGCGCGGAAATGGTGACGAGCAGCGGGCACTGGCTCAGCACCGCCTTCTCCACCAGTTCATAGGAACAGCGCGACGATAGCAGCGCAAAACCCCCGTCCCAATCCGCGCCCACATAGGCCATCGCCCCGATCAGCTTGTCGAACGCATTATGCCGCCCGACATCCTCGCGCACCAGCCGGATCGCGCCATCCGCCCCCACCCAGGCCGCGGCATGGGCCGCCCCGGTCGCGGCGTTCAACGGCTGGTGATCGTACAGAGCCTTCAGTGCACGAAAGATCGCGGCGCGGTCCGCCCGCGTTTCGCTGGTCACGTGCGGCAGCGGCCGGATCGCCTGCTCCAGATTCTCGATCCCGCAAATGCCGCAAGAGGATTCGGACGCGCGATGCCGCACCCGCTCCAGCAAGGCGTCGGTCCGATCAGGCGGCAATGTCGCGCGCGCCACGATCCCTTGTTCGGTACGATGGGTATCGACGTCCAACACCGCATCGTCCGGCCCGATCAGCCGCTCGGCCAGCGCAAAACCCAGCACCAGATCGCCGATGTCGCCCGGCGTCGCCATCAGCACCGCATAGCCGATGCCGTTAAATTCGATCGCCACCGGCACTTCCTCTGCCAGCGCGCGGTCGATCGCCTGCGTCCCGCCGTCCGGGGTCAGGCGATCGAATGTCAGCGAGCTGGCGGCGGCGTCTTCCATCGTCATGGCGTAGCGGTGGACGGCGCGTCGCTCAACCGGCGTCGCAATGGCCCGTCTCGTCCACGGCATTGAACTGCGCCGTATCGACATCCGGTGCCGGCCTGCCCTGCTTCATCCGCGCCACGGCCGCGGCGACCATCGGCGAAAGCCGTTCGGGCTGATCCTGCGCGATCGCCACGATCTGTGCCTTCATGCGCGGGTCCCAGAAACGGGTCAGATGCTCGGCCAGCGCTTCCGTCGCCTTTGCTTCCCCCATGGTCGCGATATTGCGGGCGATCTGATGCGCCATATAGACCAGCCGGTCGGTGGTGGACATGACATGGGTGTCGTCGCTCATATCCGCCACCCTATTCCGCCGCTTCCAACGGCGCGATGCGGCGACTGGTGCGCGCCTGTCGCGCATAATCCTGCTGCCAGTCGCTCGGCCCGTTGGACGCCATCACCTGCACCGCCGTCACCTTATATTCCGGGCAATTGGTGGCCCAGTCGCTATAGTCGGTGGTGATGACATTTGCCTGCGTCTCCGGGTGATGGAAGGTCGTATAGACCACACCCGGCGCAACCCGCTCGGTCACCAGCGCGCGCAGCGTCGTCTCCCCCGCCCGGCTGCGCAGCGTCACCCAGTCGCCATCCTTCAGGCCCCGATTGTCCGCATCACTCGGATGCATCTCCAACCGATCCTCCGGGTGCCAGGCGGTATTGGCGGTCCGCCGCGTCTGCGCGCCGACATTATAATGGCTCAATATCCGCCCGGTCGTCAGCAGCAGCGGGAAGCGCGGCCCGGTCTTCTCGTCGGTCGGCACATAGTCGGTGACGACGAACTTGCCCTTCCCCCGCACGAAGCCGTCCCGGTGCATCGTCGGCGTGCCCGTGGGCGCGCTGTCATTCGCCGGCCATTGCAGCGACCCTTCCGCCTCCAGCCGGTCATAGTTCACGCCAGCAAAGGTCGGGGTCAGCGCCGCAATCTCGTCCATGATCTGCGATGGGTGCTCATAGCTCCACGCCAAGCCCATGGCGTTGGCCACCAGTTGCACGATCTCCCAATCCGCAAACCCATTGAGCGGCGCCATCACCTTGCGCACGCGCTGGATGCGTCGTTCGGCGTTGGTAAAGGTGCCGTCCTTTTCCAGAAAGGTCGATCCCGGCAGGAAGACATGCGCATAATTGGCGGTTTCGTTAAGGAACAGATCCTGCACCACCACGCACTCCATCGCCGCCAGCCCCGCCGCGACATGCTTGGTATTGGGATCGGACTGGAGGATATCCTCCCCCTGCACGAACAGCCCCTTGAACGTCCCGTCGGTCGCCGCGTCCAGCATATTGGGAATACGCAACCCCGGCTCGGCATCCAGCGCCACGCCCCAGGCCGCCTCGAACAACTGGCGCGTCGCGGTGTCGGACACATGACGATAACCGGAAAATTCATGCGGGAAGCTGCCCATGTCGCACGCCCCCTGCACATTATTCTGCCCCCGCAGCGGGTTTACCCCCACGCCTTCCCGCCCGACATTGCCCGTCGCCATGGCAAGGTTCGCGATCGCCATGACGGTGGACGATCCTTGGCTATGCTCGGTCACGCCCAGTCCATAATAGATCGCGCCATTGCCGCCGGTGGCATAGAGCCGCGCCGCCGCCCGCACCTCCTCCGCCTTCACGCCCGTCAGCGGTTCGATCGCCTCAGGCGAGCGCGCCGCTTCCGACACGAACTCCGCCCAATCGGCAAATTCGTCCCAGTCGCACCGTGCGCGAATGAACGCCTCGTCATAGAGTTTCTCGGTCACGATCACATGTGCCATCGCCGTCAGCATGGCGACATTGGTGCCGGGCCGTAAGGGCAGATGATGCTCCGCCTCGACATGGGGCGATTTAACCAGATCGGTGCGGCGCGGGTCCATCACGATCAGCTTGGCCCCCGGTTTCCCATCTTTGGGCCGCAACCGCCGCTTCATGCGTGACGCAAAAACTGGATGCCCGTCGGTCGGATTGGCGCCGATGACCAGGATCACGTCGGCCTTCATCACGCTGTCGAAATCCTGCGTCCCCGCCGACGTGCCGAACGTCTGGCTCAGTCCATAGCCGGTCGGCGAGTGGCAGACGCGCGCGCAGGTATCGACATTATTATTGCCGAACCCCTGCCGGATCAGCTTTTGAACCAGAAAGGTTTCTTCGTTGGTGCAACGGCTGGACGTAATCCCGCCGATGCTGCGCGTCCCATATTGGCCCTGGATGCGCCGAAACTCGCTCGCGGTATAAGCGATCGCCTCGTCCCACGATACTTCGCGCCACGGCTCGCTCACCGACGCGCGGATCATGGGATTGAGGATACGGTCCTGATGCTGGGCATAGCCCCAGGCGAAGCGCCCCTTGACGCAGCTATGCCCGCGATTGGCCTTGCCGTCCTTCCACGGCACCATGCGCACCAGTTCCTCGCCCCGCATTTCCGCGCGAAACGTGCAGCCCACGCCGCAGTAGGCGCAGGTGGTGACGACCGCCCGGTCGGGTGTACCGATCTCCACCACCGCCTTCTCGATCAGCGATGCGGTGGGACAAGCCTGCACGCACGCGCCGCAGGACACGCATTCGGACCCCAGAAAATCCTCGCCCTGCGACGCCGACACTTTGGAATCGAACCCCATATTTTCGATCGTCAGCGCGAACGTCCCCTGCACCTCGTCGCAGGCGCGGACGCAGCGCGAACAAACGATGCACTTGCTGGGATCGAAATCGAAATAGGGGTTCGACTGGTCCTTCGCCTGCCCCATATTCGTCGCGCCATCATAGCCATAGCGCACATCGCGCAGCCCCACCGCGCCCGCCTGATCCTGCAATTCGCAGTCCCCGTTCGCGCCGCAGGTCAGGCAATCGAGCGGATGGTCGGAGATATAAAGCTCCATCACCCCGCGCCGCAGCTTTTTCAGCCGCTCCGTCTGCGTCCGCACCACCATGCCGTCCGCCACCGGCGTGGTGCAGGACGCCGGATAGCCATTGCGCCCCTCCACCTCGACCAGGCACAGGCGGCACGATCCGAAACTCTCCACATTGTCGGTCGCGCACAGCTTGGGGATCGACCCGCCGGTCAGCGACGCGGCGCGCATGATGCTGGTCCCTTCGGGCAGGGTCACGCTCTGCCCGTCGATAATCAGGGTCACGGATTTGCCGGTGACGATCGCGGGCGGAGTGCCATGATCGGTTTCGCGGGTGAAGCTCATTCCGCAGCCTCCTTCAAAGGTGCAGGCGCACCGAAATCCTCAGGGAAATAATCGAGCGCGCTCAACACCGGATAAGGCGTGAAGCCCCCCAGCGCGCACAGCGACCCATATTTCATCGTATCGGCCAGATCGCGCAGCAGATTGGTCTGCGCCGCGATCGACACATCGATCCGGTCGGGCGCGCGGGAGTATAGGGCTCTATCCAAATAGCCCTCCCCCCCTGTCGAAGCCTTCCCCTTATCTTCAAACTCACGGCGAACGGAGACAGAAGCATCCCGTGCCCCGATAATCCGGTCCATAATCTCCACCCCGCGCGTCGATCCGATCCGGCAAGGCGTACATTTGCCGCAGCTTTCTGCCGCGCAGAACTCCATCGCAAAGCGCGCCATATGCGCCATGTCCACGCTGTCGTCGAACACCGTGATCCCGGCATGGCCGATCAGCCCGCCCGCTTGCGCAAACGCTTCATAATCGAACGGCAGATGGAACATGGACGGCGGGAAATAGGCACCCAATGGCCCGCCCACCTGCACCGCGCGCACCGGCTGGCCACTCGCCGTCCCGCCGCCGATGTCGTTCACCAACTCGCCCAGCGTGATGCCGAAACCGACCTCATACAGTCCGCCATGCCGCACATTGCCCGCCAGTTGCACCGGCATCGTGCCGCGCGATCGCCCGAACCCAACCGCCGCATAGGCCTCCGCCCCCTGCGCCAATATGAACGGCACCGCCGCGAGGCTCAGCACATTGTTGATCACCGTCGGCTGCCCGAACAGCCCCTTGAGCGCGGGCAAAGGCGGCTTCGCGCGCACCTGTCCCCGCTTGCCCTCGATCGAATCGAGCAGCGCCGTCTCCTCGCCGCAGACATAGGCACCCGCCCCCTCGCGCACCTCCAGCGTGAAGGGCGCGACGATGTGCGTCGACGCCGCGATCGCGGCCCGCATCGTCGCAATCGCGAACGGATATTCTGATCGAATATAGATATAACCATGGCCCGCGCCGACCGCATGGGCGGCGATCGCCATCCCCTCGATCAGGCAAAAGGGATCGCCCTCCATCAGCATCCGGTCGGCAAAGGTGCCGCTGTCGCCCTCATCCGCGTTGCAGACGATATATTTGTCTCCGGCGGGCGCATCCAGCACCGTCTGCCACTTGATGCCGGTGGGGAAGCCCGCCCCGCCACGCCCGCGCAGGCCCGACGCCTTGACCGTATCGACCACCTGTTGCGCAGCCTGCGCCCGCGCCGCGTCCAGCCCTTGCCAGCCGCCAGTGGCCGCATAATCGTCCAGGCTCAGCGGATCGATGACCCCACAGCGCGCAAAGGTGAACCGTTGCTGCCCGGCAAAGAAAGGCAGATCCTCCACCGTCCCCAACCGCGCCGCGTGCGTGCCGTCCAGCACCGCCGCCACATCGCCCGGCCCCACAGGACCAAAGCCGATCCGCCCCGCTTCCGTCTCCACTTCGACCAGAGGCTCGATGCTGAACAGCCCGCGCGATCCGGTCCGCACGACCTCGCACCCGGCTTCGCCAAAGGCGCGCGCCACATCGTCCGCGCCCAACGCCACCGACGCCATATCGCGGCTCACAAACACGCGCGTCATGCCGCCACCTCCAGCGCGATCCGCTCCAGAGCGGCCGCGTCGATCCGCGCCACCGGCCGCCCGTCGACCAGCGCATTGGGGCCGATCGCGCATAGGCCCATGCAATAGACCGGCTCCAGCGCGACTTGCCCATCGGCCCGCGTATCGCCCATCGCCACGCCCAGTAGCTTGGCTGCCGCCGCCTCGATCGCCGCGCCGCCGCGCGCCTGGCAGCTTTCCGCCCGGCACAGCTTCACCACATGCCGCCCCGGCGCGACGCGGCGAAAATCATGGTAGAAGGTGACGACGCCATGCACATCCGCCCGGCTCAGGTTCAGCGCCTTGGCGATCACCGGCACCCACGCATCGTCGATATAGCCGACATCTTCCTGCATCGCGTGCAGCAGCGGCAACAGCCGGTCGCGCGTCGCGCCGTGGCGCGCGGTCCATGCGCCGATAAACTTTTCCATCTTTACCCTGCCTTTTTGGCCCGATTTTGCGCTCAATGCTGCGCCCGCGCGATCGGCGGGTCAAATCGAAGTCGGATATCTTTGATAGAGTTTTCCTATCACGCTGCCCGAAAGCCCGGCGGCAGGCGCAACTCGCGCGCGACCCCCAGCACCGCCTGCGCCAGCGGCCCCATCGGCGCACTGTCGGACACGATCACCCCGACCCGGCTGCCCTCGTCCGTCTGGGGCATGGCGTGGGTCCGCGCCCAACTCAGCCCGTCCAGCAAGGTCGCATGGCTGTCGGGAATGATCGAACAGAGGCGCCCCTGTTGCACCAGCCCCAGCAGCGCCACATAGCTGTCCGCCGTCACCAATGGCCGCAGCGCCAGCCCCCGCTCGGCCAGCCGCGCGTCGAGAATCCGCCGATTCTGCATCCCCTGATGCAGCAGGCACAAAGGCAGCATGGCCAACCCCGCCCAGTCCAGCGGGTCGGGCACCGCCACGCCGCCCACCGCACTCACCAGCATCGTCCGCTCGACATAGAGCGGCACCGACAGCGCATGGGCGGGCGGTTCGAAATCCAGATAGGTCAGCCCCGCATCCAGCTCGAACGCGGCCAGATCGCGCTCGATCTGCCGCGACGTCAGCGCCCGGATGGAGACGTTGAGGCCAGAGTGCCGGGCCTGCATCGCCGCGACCAGGCATCCGATGGCGGGCATCGCGGCGGGGATCGCGCCCAGCCGCAATTCCCCCTTCAGCGGCCCGCGCGCTGTCTCGGCCGCCTGCCCCAGCGCCTCGGCTGCCGCCACCAATTGCCGCGCCCAGGGCAATATCGCCTCCCCCTCCGCGGTCAGCCCGGCATATTTGCGATCACGCCGGATCAACCGCTTGCCCAATTGCGTCTCCAACGTGACGATCCCCGCAGACAAGGTGGGTTGCGACACATTGCAATGCGCGGCGGCGCGGGCAAAATGGCCTTCGCGCTCCAGCGCCAGGAAATATTCGACAAGGCGGGTCTGCATATCGCCACCTTATGCCTTATAGAGCATAGCTATCAAGGGAGCGGCTATGGACGAAACAAGGATATTGGGAGCCGTGCTGGCCGGCGGCCGCGCCACGCGCTTTGGCAGCGATAAGGCGCTGGCCCGCATGGCCGACGGCCGCACCCTGATCGACCAAGCGATGACCGGCCTCGCCCCCCATGTGGCGGCGGTCGTCATCTGCGGGCGGGAAGGCGGACTATCCGATCGCCCGGCACCCCATATGGGACCACTGGGCGGATTGAACGCCGCGCTGCATCATGCGCTCTACCATGGCTTTGCCGGTGTGCTAACCACCGGTTGCGACATACCCTTCTACCCCGCCGCCCTGCCCGCCGCCCTGATCGGCGAAGGCGCGGCGATCCTCAAAGGCCAGCAACTGCTCGGCTGGTGGCCTGCCACGCTCGCATCCGAACTGGACGCCCATCTGGCGGAGGAGAATAGTCGGTCAATCTATGGCTGGATCGACCGCGTGCACGCGCGCGTGGTGGAGATGCCGGACCTGGTCCTCCCCAACATCAACCGGCCGGAGGATCTGGCGAGCCTATGACCCGTGTTCCCGCCTTCGCGGGAACACCCACCATTATTTCAGACCGTCAGCGCCTCACCCACCGCCATAGCCACACCCACCGGCGTCCCCGCCACCGCCTCGCCGATCAGCAGCAACGTCGGATCGTCATCGCTGATGGTCTGCACCAGAAACGCCAGCGCCGACAACTTCCCCCTGATCAGCCGCTCGCTGGGCAGCGACACATTGACCGCCACCATCACCTGCGTTTCCGGGTCGCGCCCCGCCGCGATCAGCGACCGACCAATTTCGCCCGCCGCTGCACGCCCCATATAGATGCCCAGCGTCCCGCCCGGCCGCGCCAGCGCTTCCCAGTCCAGCTTCAATGGCTCGCCTGCCTTCAAATGCGCCGTCACCAAAGTCAGCCCTCGTGCCACCCCCCGCAGCGTCAGCGACGCGCTGCCGCTCGCCGCCGCCGCGCTGGCGGTGGTGATGCCGGGGCAAATATGGAAACGCACGCCTGCCGCGCCCAGATGCGCCATCTCCTCCGCCGACCGCCCGAACACCGACGGATCGCCGCCCTTCAACCGCACCACCCGCTGGCCCGTTTGCGCCGCCGCCAGTAACAGGTCGTTGATGCTGCCCTGCTGCCTGCTATGCTGGCCGGACCGCTTGCCCACGCTCACCCGTTCGATGCCATCGGGGATCAGGTCCAGCACCCCCGGTCCCACCAGCGCATCGTAAAACACGATGTCGGCCGCCGCGATCAGCTTCTCCGCCTTGCGGGTCAGCAGGTCGGGGTCGCCCGGCCCCGCACCGACCAGCCATACCTCGCCGGGCGAAATCATCTCATTCGGCTGCATGAAGCGTCTCCTGACGAGTCTCTTTCAAAAGATTGGCGAGCGCGGGCCGGCACGATCCGCAATTGGTCCCCGCGCCGATCGCCTTGCCGATGGCCGGCACATCGACCAACTGCTGCTGGCGGATCGCCGCGACGATCTGGTTCAGGCCGATGTCGAAACAGACGCACACCACCGCCCCCTTGTCCGGCTGGCTGCCCGGTCCGCGCGCGGCCAACACCGATGCGCCCACCCCCTCGACCGACAACTGGGCGATCAGCCAGTCGCGCGACGGCAGCAGGCCAGTGCGGGTGACGAACAACACGCCCGCCAGCTTGCCCTCGCGGATGATCGCCACCCGCCGCGTGCCGCGCGTCTGGTCGATCGCCTCGACCCGCTCGCCCCTGGGCAGGCACGCTTCCAGCCGCGCGGCATCGCCAGTGCCCGCCACTTCATACAGCGCGCCGCCTGGTACGCTGATCTTCGTCGCCCAAAGGCAAGGCAGGTTCATCGGCTCCTGCCCCCGCAGGATCAGGAAACCTTTCCATTCGGTCGCGACCCGCTCGACGCTGGCCGGGGTCGATTTGAAGCCCGGCTGGCCCGAATGGGGATCGACCAGCGGCCGGGGCAGCAGGCCAGTGCGCCCGCCGCTCGATACCTGATCGGTCCAATGGATCGGCGTAAAAATCTCGCCGACCCGCTGCCCGTCGCTCAGCATCACGCGGAACAGGCTGCTCCCCTGTGCCGTCTGCACCCGCGCCAGATCGCGATCGCGTATGCCCAGCGACGCCGAGTCGCGCGGATGGATCTCGACCAGCGGCTCCTCGCGATGCCGCGCCAGCTTGGGCGACAGGCCGGTGCGCGTCATCGTATGCCACTGGTCGCGATAACGGCCGGTGTTGAGCGTCATCGGCCAGTCCTTGAGGGGCGCCTGCACCTCCATCTGTTTCGTCAGCACCAGCCGCGCCTTGCCGTCGGGTGTCGGGAAACGCCCGTCGGCAAAGGGCGTGTCGCCCCAGCGGAACGGCGCCATCGCCTCATAGGCGTCATTGCCGATCGTCGCATGGCGACGCAGGTTCAGCAGCCGCGCGCCGTCATTCTGGTAAGCGGTCAACCGCGCATGTTCGCGCCAGATGTCGGCGGACCGGTCATAGGCGAAGGCATTGCGCCACCCCATGCGCCGGGCGACTTCGGTAATGATCCACCAGTCCGGCTTCGCCTCGCCCGGCAGCGCCAGGAAAGGCCGCTGGCGGCTGATCGTGCGGTCGCTGTTGGTGACGGTCCCGTCCTTTTCGCCCCATCCGGCGGCGGGCAGGCGGACGTCGGCATGGACGCTGGTGTCGGTGTCGGCGATCACGTCCGACACCACGACGAAGGGGCAGGCCTCCAGCGCATCGCGCACGCGCCCCGCATCGGGCAGCGACACGGCGGGATTGGTCGCCATCACCCACAGCGCCTTGATCCGGCCTTCGCCGATGGCGCGGAACAGGTCCACGGCTTTCAGCCCCGGCTTCGTCGCCATCGTCGGCGCGGCCCAGAATCGGCCAACGCGCGCGACATTTTCGGGCGCGAAATCCATATGCGCAGCCAGCGTCGACGCCAGCCCGCCGACCTCGCGCCCGCCCATGGCGTTGGGCTGGCCGGTGATCGAAAAGGGCGCCGCACCCGGCTTGCCAATGCGGCCGGTGGCCAGATGGACGTTGATGATCGCATTGACCTGATCGGTCCCGCGGATCGACTGGTTGATGCCCTGGCTGAACAGCGTGACGGTGCGCGGCGTCGCGGCGAACAGCCGGAAGAACTGCTCCAGCAGCGCGGGCGCAATGTCGCAGGTCTTGGCCGTCGTCCACAAGTCATGGCCAGTGCCGATATGTGCCCAAAAGCCGTCCGGCGCGCGCACGCTGTCGCCCAGAAACGCCGGATCGGTCATCCCCTCGGCCGCACACCAGGCGAGCAGGCCGTTCATCAGGGCGACGTCCGTGCCGGGCTTCACCGCCAGATGCAGGTCCGCGTCCTCGCAGGTTTCGGTACGCCGCGGGTCGATGACGACCAGCTTCGTGCCGCGCGCGGCGCGCGCTGCCTGGATGCGCTGATAGACGATCGGGTGGCACCAGGCGGTGTTGGACCCGACCAGCACGACCAGATCGGCCTCGTCCAGATCGTCATAGCTTGCCGGCACGATGTCTTCGCCAAAAGCGCGCATATGTCCCGCCACCGCGCTCGACATGCACAGGCGGCTATTGGTGTCGATATTGGCCGAACCGATGAAGCCCTTCATCAGCTTGTTGGCGACATAATAATCCTCGGTCAGCAACTGGCCGGAGACATAGAAGGCCACGCTGTCCGGCCCATGCCGCTCGATCGTCTCGCGAAACTTCTTCGCGACCAGGTCCAGCGCCTTGTCCCAACTCGCCCGCTTGCTGCCCACCATCGGATGCAGCAGGCGCCCGGTCAGCCCCACCGTCTCGCCCAGATGCGTGCCCTTGGAACAGAGCCGCCCGGCATTGGCCGGATGCGCCTCATCCCCCTTGATGACGACCGATCGCGGCCCGGTCGGCGTGGCCGATATGCCGCAGCCGACACCGCAATAGGCGCAGGTGGTGCGGATCGGCTCCGCCATCAGGCCGCCGCCTGCATCGCGACCGGCCGCGCGATCCAAATCCGTCCGCTTTCATGCCTGACCGCGATTGTCGGCGTGCACCCCTCGTCCGCGCCCTGCGCCGCGCCGGTCTTCAGCGCGATGTTCCAGTTATGCAGCGGACAGGCGACGCTATGGCCATGCACGATACCCTGGCTCAGCGGGCCTTTCTTGTGCGGACATTCATTGACCAGCGCAAAGACCTGATCGTCGCCGGTGCGGAACACCGCGATTTCCTTCTCACCGCCGATCCGTACCGTCCGCGCGCCGCGCTGGGGAATGTCGGCCAGCGTGCCGATGTCGATCCAATCCGTCATATGATTCACTCCGCCGCGATGGAGATGGGGTCGAGATGCTGGTGCAGGTCGCTATTGGCGCCCGCGGCGCGCTGCGCCCACGGGTCGTCCTGCATGAACTGCTGCGAAAACAGGAACCGCGCCCGCAGCGCCTCGCGCCCGGCATCATCCTCCACGATGCGCTTCTTCACATACTCCACGCCGACCCGCTCGATCCACGGCGCGGTCCGCTCCAGATAGCGGGCCTCCTCGCGGTAAAGCTGGGTGAAGGCGGCGCAGTAATCCAGCGCCTCCTGCTCTGTTCCGACCTTGCACAAGAAGTCGGTGACGCGCACATGGATACCGCCATTGCCGCCCACATGCAGCTCATAGCCGCTGTCCACGCACACGATCCCAAAATCCTTGATCGTCGCCTCCGCGCAATTGCGGGGGCAACCTGACACCGCGATCTTGAACTTGTGCGGCATCCACGACCCCCAGGTCATCCGCTCGGTCTTGACGCCAAGGCCGGTCGAATCCTGCGTGCCAAAGCGGCACCATTCGCTCCCGACGCAGGTCTTCACCGTCCGCAGCGACTTGCCATAGGCATGGCCCGACACCATCCCCGCCGCGTTCAGGTCCGCCCATACGGCGGGCAAATCTTCCTTCTTGATCCCGAATATGTCGAGCCGCTGCCCGCCGGTGACCTTCACCATCGGGGCGTCATATTTCTCGACCACGTCGGCGATCGCACGCAATTCGCGGGGGTTGGTCAGGCCACCCCACATGCGCGGCACCACCGAATAGGTGCCATCCTTCTGGATATTGGCGTGCATCCGCTCATTGACGAAGCGGCTCTGCTGATCATCGACATAAACGCCCGGCAGCGCGCAGAGCAGATAATAGTTGAGCGCAGGACGGCACGAAGAACAGCCGTCGGGCGTCGACCAGTGCAGCTTCTGCATCACTTCGGGGATCGACCGCATATCCTGCGCCACGATCTCGCGTCGCACATCGTCATGGCCGAAACTGGTGCATTTGCACATCGTCTTGGGACCGGACTGGACCTCGTCACCCAGCACCACGGCCAGAAGATTTTCCACCAGCCCGGTGCAGGACCCGCAGCTCGCCGACGCCTTGCACCCCGTCCGCACCGCGTCCAGGCTGCACGCGCCCTTTTCAATGCAGGCGACGACCTGGCCCTTGGAAACGCCGTTGCAGCCGCAAATCTCGGCATCGTCCGAGAGCGCCGCAACGGCCGACTTAGGGTCCAGCGCGCCCCCTCCCTGGGCGAAAGCCTGGCCGAAGATCAGCAGGTCGCGCATCTCGGCGACATTTTCGCCGCGCTTCAGCAGGTCGAAATACCAGCCGCCATCGGCGGTATCGCCATAAAGGACCGCGCCGATGACGCGATCATCCTTCACCACGACCCGCTTGTATACGCCGCGCGATGCATCGCGCAGGACGATATCCTCGCACCCCTCGCCGCCCGAAAAATCACCGGCGGAGAAGACGTCCAGCCCCGCGACCTTCAGCTTGGTGGAGGTCACCGACCCCTTATAGCCTGTATGCTGGTCGGTCAGCCCGTCGGCCAGGCTACGGCACATGTCCCACAGCGGCGCGACCAGGCCATAGACATTGCCGTCATGTTCGACACATTCGCCGACCGCCAGCACGTCCGCGTCGCTGGTGACCATATGGTCGTCCACCTGTATCCCGCGATTGACCGCCAGCCCCGCTTCGCGCGCCAGTGCGGTCGAAGGACGGATGCCCACCGCCATGACGACCAGGCTGGCCGGAATGTGGCGACCATCCTTCAACCGGACGCCCTCGACCTTGCCCTCGCCGTATATTTCGGCTGTGTTCGCCCCGGTCAGTATCGTCTGGCCCCGCCCTTCCAGCGCGCTCTTGAGCAGCCAGCCGGCCGCTTCATCGAGCTGCCGCTCCATCAGCGTGTCCATCAGGTGGATGACCGTCACCTTCATGCCGCGCAGCGTCAGGCCATGCGCCGCCTCCAGCCCCAGCAGCCCGCCGCCGATCACGACTGCATCGCCACCCTTCCCGGCGGCTTCGACCATCGTGTCGACATCCTTCATGTCGCGGAAGCTGATGACGCCCGGCAGATCCTTGCCCGGCACCGGAATGATGAACGGATCGGAACCGGTCGCGATCAGCAGCTTGTCATAATGGACCGTCCGGCCGCTCTGCGCGGTCACGCTCTTGGCCGCCCGGTCGATCGCCGTCACCGGATCGCCCGCGATCAGCGCGATGCCATTATCATCATACCAGGCCCGGTCGTTGATGACGATCTGCTCGAACGTCTTTTCGCCCGCCAGCACCGGCGAGAGCATGATCCGGTTATAATTCACATAAGGCTCTGCGCCGAAGATGGTGACACGGTAGCGCGTCCCGTCCCGCGCCAGCAGTTCCTCGACCGCGCGGCACCCGGCCATGCCGTTGCCCACCACGACCAGATGTTCGCGCACATCGTCCATCGGCACGAGCAACTGGTCCTCGCTGCCCGCCACCGGCCCCGTTCCGGCCTGCGTCTCGATCTGAAATTCCATCCCCGTCGCTCCAGAAACCAAAAAAGCCGCCATCCTGACCTCCGGTGAGAACCGAAAGTCAGGATGGCGGCTTTGCCATCATATGCGCCTTGCCGGTTCTACCCTGAACCGCCGCGGCTATGTGAGAAGGACATCCTTGTCCCTTGCAGTGCAGCATATGGGGAATCGCTCGACCACTCAAGCGATTCCTCTCATGCGATTTCAATCAGATGGCCCAATCGGCCTGCAACCACAGCTTGTCAGTGTCCGTCGCCATCGCCTTGGCCTCATAATGGGCATAGCGCACCGACAGGGCGGTCTTCTTCACCTTGGCAGATGCAATGAGGTTCCACTCATTGCCATAATGCAGGTTCAGCCGGTCGCTATCGAACCGGTGCCACGTCGCCGCCAGCGCCACGCCCGTCATCGGCCCCAGTTGCTTCCAGCCATAGCCACCCCCGACATACAGGTCGCGCACGCCATTGGCCGGCGTGACCAGAAACTTGTCGGCCCAGCCCTGAAACTTGAAGTTGGTGCCCAGCGGCGTCTGGAAACTGGTCAAAGCCGCCCCGCTGCTGGCGCCCAGCACTTCATAGCCCGCGTTCAGCTTCCACCCCCGCACGTCCAGTGTGGCATCCGCCAGCCAGTAATCCGCGCTGTAATTATTGGGATTGCGATGATGGTCGGACTGCCGCGCATAGCTGAACTGGTAGCTGATCTTGGCGACCTTGGAGAGCGGCCGCCCTCCCGCCAGCCGCACGCCATAGGTCTGGCTGGACATGCGAAACCCCTGCATCGCCGCCTCGTCCTGATCCACCATATAGCCAAAGCCGGTCAGCGTGCCGACGGGCGTAACATAGGACAGGTTGGCCAGGATATTGTCGCCGCTCACCGCCTGCTGCCGCGCGCCCTTGCCCTGGAAACCCCAGATCGTCCGCACGCTCCAGGCGTAGCTTACGTCCAGCTTCAGCCCCTTGGCCGGCGTCACTTCGGCCCGCACAGCGTCGAACGTCTGCGCGTTGTCGCGAAAGGCGACATTGCCCACAAACCGTTCGTCATCCAGCACGATCTTCTGCCGCCCGCCGGTCAGCGTCACCGCCTTGGTCTTATATTGCAGCTGCGCGATATAGAGCGCGATATTCTCTGGATCAGCCACGATCGGCCGGGTCGCCGCGCCATTCACCCCGTCATAATAGCGGTCGATGACGGCCAGCGTCCCCTGGCCCACCACGCTCGCTGACAGCGCGCCGCTGGTGGCCACCAGCCCGGCGCGGGCGCGAACGGTCAGGGCGTCGGCTTGCTTGGCGAGGCCGTCCTGATCGACATGCTCATAACGCAACCGCGCTTCGGCGACGGGCTTGAGCGTAAATTCCTGGGCACGGACCGGCGCGGACATGGCCGTCCCTGCGACGGCCAGTACGGCCGCCGATATGATAATATTTTTCATGGGAAATCGTCCCCCCTCGGACGAAGATTCGGATACAATCCCGTTCGCCCTTAGCGAAGTCGAAGGGCTCTGCTGAGCGGAGGCGAAGCATCTTCGCTGCGCTCAGTGAGGGGCTTCGACTTCGCTCAGCCCGAACGGTGTTAAATTTGGGGCGGCAGCCTTTCATTGTGTCGCATCGCTGGTGCGATGCTTGACGATGGGCCGCCGCCTCCTCTCCTACCCTGTTAGATGCGCGCGCCCGTGGTCCAGGTCGCGCGCCACTTGCCCTTGACCAGCAGCAGGCCCAGCAGGGCGACCACCGCCAGCCCGGCAAAGATCAGGAAGCCCGATGCGAAGCTGCCAGTAAACTGCTTGGCGATCCCCAGCGAACTGGCGAGGTAGAAGCCGCCGATACCGCCGGCCATGCCGACCAGGCCGGTCATCACGCCGATTTCCGCCTGGAACCGCTGCGGCACCAACTGGAAGACCGATCCGTTGCCGGTGCCCAGCGCCAGCATGGCAAGGACGAACAGACCCAATGCGCCAACCAATGTGGTGGCAAAGGCTACCCCGGCCAGCGCCAGCGCCGCGACGATCAACACCATGGTCAGCGTCTTGACGCCGCCGATCTTGTCGGCCAGCGCGCCACCCATCGGCCGCACCAGCGACCCGGCAAAGACGCAGCCCGCAGTGCAATAACCCGCCACGATCGGGGTCAGCCCGAACTGGTCGGTGAAGTAGATCGGCAGGCTGGCGGCCAGGCCGACGAAACCGCCGAACGTCACCGCATAAAAGCCCATGAGCCACCAGGCGTCAGCCTGTTTGAGCGGTTCGAAATAATCGACCAGCTTCTTGGCCGGGGGCGCATTGGGCGCATCCTTCGCCATAATCATATAGACGAAGAACACGATGGTCAGGGGCAAGCAGGCCAGGCCCAGCACCGCGTTCCAGCCGAAAATCTTGGCCAGCATCGGCGCGAACAGCGACGCCAGCACCGTGCCCGAATTGCCCATGCCAGCCAGGCCCATGGCCTTGCCCTGATGCTCTGGCGGATACCAGCGGCTCGCCAACGGCAGCGCGATCGCGAAACTCGCGCCTGCAAAGCCCAATATGACGCCCAGCGCCAATGTGCCGCCAAAGCTGTTCACGCCCATCATCCAGGCGGTGAACAAGCCAATGATCACAATGACCTGGCTGATCGCACCCGACAGTTTCGGTCCGATCCGATCGACCAGCAAACCGTTGACCACGCGCAGCAGCGCGCCCGCCAGCGTCGGCACCGCGACCATCAGCCCCTTTTCGGCCGGGGTCAGCATTAGCGTCTTGGAAATCATGGGCGCAAGCGGCCCCAGCAGCACCCACACCATGAACGCGAGGTCGAAATACAGGAATGCGGCGATCAAGGTCGGCGTGTGGCCGGCCTTCCAAAAACTTGTCGCGGGTACAGGCGCTGCGCCCTCCCCTTCACGATCCCAATAAGCGGTTGCCATGCTACGTCCCCCAATAAACGGAAATGGACACGAAAAAAAGCCGCAGGCCGGACGTTACCTATCGGTAAATCCGGTCAGCGGCTTTGCTGCGAATGTCGGTGAGGATGCTGGTCCCCACATTGGGACGGCACATCCGAAACGCGCGCTTCATCGCGCGACACCTATGTTATCTCGCGATTCGCATCATGTTGCAAGGCACAAAATTGCGTGGCTTTTCAGTCCGGCAGCTGTCGATCCGTCATTGTCGGCGAATCCATCACCGCCCAGCGACGAAGCCCGCCAGATAATCCTCGATCCGTTCGGGGTCGAACACCCGCCCGTCGAAGAAGCGGTCCGGCCCCAGCGTCAATTCGCCCCGGCGCGATCCCACCGCCAGCGGCAGGTCGACCGCCCCTTCCAGCTTCATGCTCGCCCCCGGCATGGCGACATCGCTATTCGCCAGCGCCCGGCGATAGACGTCCGGCCGGAACACCGCGCCCGCCTTGGCCGCCGTGGCGGCGTCATGCTCAACCATGTTCCACCGCACCAGCTGCGAATAAATCCACAGCGCCTGGCTGCGCCAGGGAAAGGGCGTCGCTTCCCGGCTGAACAGCATGAAATCGGGATGGGGCAGCGGCGCTTCCCCCGCCCGCGCCACAATCCGTCCGGTCAGCGCGCGGGCGATCAGGTCGGCAGGCTGGTCGACATAGCGCGGGTCAGCCAGCAACCGCGACAGGTCGCCATGATTGGCCGGATCGTCGCACCACGCCGCCGCCCGCGCCAGCGCCCGCAGCAGCCGATCGACGATAGCGGGATTTTCTTCCAGCCACACCTCGCGGAAGGCCAGCACCTTCTCCACGCCCCGCCGCCAGATGCGCTCGCCGATCGCGACCGCCTCCGCCAGCCCCGCCTCCACCGCCGCGCTGCCCCATGGTTCACCTGCGATGAAGCCGTCAATCTCGCCCGCGCGCATCGCCTCCACCGTCAACGACGGCGGCAGCACGCGCAACACCACGTCCCGGTCTGGGTCGATCCCCGCGCTCGCCAACCAATAGCGCAGCATCATCGCATGACTGGAAAAGCGATGGACCACGCCGATCACCGGCTTACGCCGCCACAGGCCGATCGCCGCGGCGAAATCATGCGCGGTGCCCAGCGGATCGGCGATCCGCCGCGCCACATCGGGATCCAGCGCAGCGGCAAAATCGCTGGTCATCACCAGCATGTTGCCGTTGACGTTCAGCTTGTAGGGTGCGGCCAGCGCGGCGGGCTGCTGGCTCAGGCCCAGCGTCACCGCCACGGCCAGCGGCGCCAGCATCTGCGCGGCATGGACCTGGCCATAGACCAACCGGTCGCGCAGCGTCGCCCAACTGGTCGATCGCACCAGCTCCAGCGCGATCCCCTCCTCCTGCGCAAAACCCCGTTCGCGCGCGGCCACCAGCACCGCAGCGTCCGTCAGCGGCAGGAAGGCGATACGCAGGTTCGTCGTCATAGTCCCCCTCCCAACAGCTCGCTCGCGGTGATCAGCGCCTGGGCCACCTCGACGATCTTCTTGCCCTGGTTCATCGCCGCAGACCGCAGCAGCGCATAGGCATCCTGCTCGCTCAGCGACCGCTGGTTCATCAGGATCGACTTGGCCCGGTCGATGATCTTGCGGTCGGACAGCGCGGTGCGCGCCTCGTCCAGTTCGCCCTGGATCTTGGCAAAGGCATTGAACCGCCGCACCGCCAGTTCCAGCACCGGCTTCACCCGCTCCTTGCGCAGGCCATCCACGACATAGGCGGACACGCCCGCGTCGATCGCCGCGCCGATCATGGCTTCGTCCGACTGGTCCACGAACATCGCGATCGGCCGGGCGAGCGCGCGGCTGACGGTCAGCATTTCCTCCAGCGTGTCGCGGCTCGGACTGCCCAGGTCCATCAGCACGACATCGGGCGCCATCCGCTCCAGCCGCGCAACGAACGCACCACGCGGGGGGACGATATGGATATCGTCATAGCCCGCCTCGCGCAGTCCCTCCTCCAGAACCGTCGCGCGCAGCCCGCTGTCATCAATGATGACGATTCGCATCTACCTTGGCCTCTTTTCGCCCCTTCACTGACCGCGATGCTGCGCCGCGTCAATTGGGCGGCGGATCGCCCTGCGGCCATCCTGACGCTTAGTGCGCGGCGGAGGTGTCGACATCGCTACGCGGCTTGGGCGCGATCCACACGATCACCGCCGCCGCGAACAGGATCATCGCCGACAGGAAGAAGACATGGTCGACCGCCATGACAATCGCCTCCTGCTCGACCAGGTTGGAAATGGTCTGCCGCGCCTGTTCGGGGGAAAAGCCCAGGCTCGACAGCAGCGATTGCGTCTGCTCGGGTTGCAAAACACCCGCCATGTCGTTGCGCGATACGCGCTGGGCATCGCCCCAACTGGTCAGCACCAGCGACGTCGCGATCGCCGTCGCCATGGTCCGCACGAAATTCTGCAGGCCCGCGGCCGACGCGGTTTCGCTGGGCAGCACCGATCCCAGCGTCAGCGTGGTCAACGGAATGAAGAAGAAGGGCAAGGCAAAGCCCTGTACGAATTGCGGAATGATCATCGTGTCGAAATCGACGCCGCTGGTCCAATGGGCGCGCACCAGGGACATGATGCCGATCCAGGCGACGGCGCCGGAAATCATCAATCGCACATCGACCCGCGACAGCAGGTAACCCGCGATGGGGGCCGTGAACAATGCCGCCATCGCCGTCAACGCGGTGACGATGCCCGCCAATGTCGCGGTATAGCCCATCGACATCTGCAACCATTGCGGAATCACCACGATGCTGGCGAAATAGGCGCCAAAGCACAGCGACATGGTAAACAGGCCGGAACTGAAACCGACATGGCGGAACACCCGCAGGTCGACCACCGGATGCTCCTCGGTCAATTCCCATATGACGAAAGCGATGAAGCCGATGACCGCCAGTAGCGCCAGCGCCACGATCAACGGATCGGCGAACCAGTCATGGTCACGGCCGATATCCAGCATGATCTGCAAACAGCCGATCCAGAAAACCAGCAGGAACAGTCCCATCTTGTCGATTGGCACACGGGCCGTCTCCGTCTCCACCGGCTTCAGCAGCGCCTGCGCCGCCAATATGCACATCACCGCGATCGGCAGGTTGATGAAGAAGATCCAGTGCCAGCTCCAATTGTCGCTGATATAACCACCCACGATCGGTCCCAAAGCCGGCCCCATCAGCGTGGTCATCGCCCACAACCCCATGGCCCGACCCCGCATTTCGGGTGGAAAGACGCGCATCATCAACGTCTGCGACATGGGCATGATCGGCCCACCGCAAATGCCCTGCCCGATGCGGCAGGCGACCAGCATGGTCAGCGTCGAGGACAGGCCGCACAGGACGGAAAACAGGCCAAAGCCGATCATTGCCCAAGTAAACATGCGCACCACGCCGAAACGCTGCGCCAGCCATCCGGTCAACGGCACGCAGATCGCCTCCGCCACCGCATAGGATGTGATGATCCAGGTGCCCTGGTCCGGCGAAATGCCCAGGTTGCCGGCGATATGGGGCACCGACACATTGGCGATGGTCAGGTCGAGCACGACCATCAGATTGCTCATCGCCAGCACCAGCCCCGCCAGAGTCCGGGCGCGCGGGGAGAGTCGCGAAAAGATATCGTCGTCGCTGCTCATCGCCCGCACTTTCCTTTTTGGTCTTACTTCTCGGACAGGTCAATCTCGACATCCATGGACAGGCCGACGCGCAACGGATGCGCCGCCAGTTCCTTGGGGTCGAGCGCGATGCGCAGCGGCAGGCGCTGCACAACCTTGATCCAGTTGCCGGTCGCGTTCTGCGCCGGGATCAGCGACATGGACGAACCGGTCCCGCCCGAAAAACCGACAACCTTGCCATGATAGACGACATCGCCGCCATACAGGTCGGACGTCACCTTGGCGGGCATGCCGACGGTCACGCCGCGCAGCTGCTTTTCCTTGAAATTGGCGTCGACATAGACCTGGGCGAGCGGCACGATGCTCATGATCGGGCTACCCTGCGCCACGCGCTGGCCAACCTGCACCTGCCGCTTGGTGACGACGCCGTCGATCGGCGCGCGAATGATGGCCCGGTCCAGGTTCAGCCGCGCCGAATCCAGCTTGGCCTGCGCCGCCATCACCGCCGGGTCGGTATCGACCGTCGATCCGCGCACCAGCGCATCATTGGCCGCCAATTGCCCGCTCGCCGCGCCGCGCGTCGCCTGCGCGGTCTGCACGCCGGCGCGGGCCAGTTCCAGCGCCGCGCGCGCGGCGGCATAGTCCTTGCGCGCGCTGGTCACTTCATCGCCCGACACCGCGCCATCGCCAACCAACGCCTCGCGCCGTTGCAGGTCGATCCGCGCCTTTTCAAAGTCTGCCTGCGCCGTCGCCAGCTGCGCGCGCGCCTGCACGATGTCGGCGCCGCGCGCATCCACCTGCGCGGCCAGCGACGTGCTGGTCGCGCTCGTCTGGCGGAACTTGCGCTTGGCTTCGGCAAGGTCCGCCTCCGCCTGCGCCACTGCGATCTGCGCGTCGGTGGGGTCCAGCTTCACCAATATGTCGCCGCGCTTGACCTGCTGGGTATCGCTAACCAGCACCTCGATCGCCTGCGCCGCCATCAGCGGCGTCACCTGCGCCATTTCGGCGTTCACATAGGCATTGTCGGTGGCGACGTGCGTCCGCCCCACCAGCATATACCAGGCACCCCACAACAGTCCGCCGACAATGACGACCAGGCCAAGCCGGGTCAGCCATGTCTTGCGCGCCGACTGGCGGCCTTCCTGCTGCATGTCGTCGCTATCAGGCGCGGGGGTTTGCGGATTGGCGTCAGCCATGGGGTCGATCCTTGGACTGGAAGTCGCTGGCGGCAAAACCGCCGCCCAGCGCACGGATAAGGGCAATATCGGTGGAGAAGGCGCTCGCCTCCAACCCCGCAAGGGACTGGCGCGCGCCCAGCAACTGGTCCTCGACATTCAGTACGTCGAGATAGGTGGACAGCCCGCCTTTGTAGCGCTTCTGCGCGATGCCATAGGCATCCTGCGACGCGGCGACCGCCGCGCGCGCATCCACCAGCCGCTGGTCCAGCGTCTTGCGCGTGGTCACGGCGTCGGCAACCTCCTGATAGGCGGCCAGCACGGTCTTGTCATAGGACGCGACCGCCTCGTCATAAGTGGCGCGCGCGCCGCGATACTGGCCCTGCAACGCCCCGCCATGGAAGATCGGCAGGCTGAACGCCGGGCCGACCGTGCCGAACAGCGATCCCTTGTCGAACAGGCTGTTGATGAACGGCTTGGGCGTGCCGGTCGCCGACGTGCCGGTGAACACCGTGTCATAGCCCAGCGACTGCACGCCGATCAGCGCGCTCAGCCGCAGCGCCGGGAAGAAGTCGGCATGGGCCACCTTGATCCGCTTGGCCGCCGCTTCCGCGCGGGCCAGCGCGGCGGCGATGTCGGGACGGCGGGCGACCAGATTGGTGGTGACGTCGGCGGGCAGGCCCAGCGGCGCCAGCGCGCCGATCTTTGGCCGACCGATCGACAGACCGCGGTCCGGCCCCGCCCCGATCAGCGCCGCAATCTGATGCTGGCGCAGTTCGATCGCCATCGTCGCGGCGCTCAATTGCGCGCGCGCTGACGATACGGTGGCGTCCGCCTGCCGCACGCTGCCGCGCGTGTCCAGCCCATTGCGCTGCCGGTCTGCGGCCAGCTTCTGGCTCGCCATGCGGATGTCCAGCGTCTGCCGGGCGATGTCCGCCTCGTCATGCAGCCGCGCCAGGTCGGCATAGGCGTCGGCTATTCCCGTCGTCAGCGCCAGCCGCGCCTGCTGCGCGTCGATCTGCGCCGCGCGCGTTTCGGAAGTGGCGGCCGCCAGCGCCGCCTTGTTCCGGCCCCACAGGTCGAGGTCGAACCCCATGTCCAGCGCCACGCGGCCGGTGCCCAGCCAGCCTTTCGGCACGAAATTCTGGGGCATGCCCATATTATAGCTTTGCTTGGTCGCAGCCCCGCTCGCTTCCAGGTCGACCGACGGCAACAACGCCGCACCCGCCTGCTGCGCCATGCCTGCCGCCTTGCGGAAACGGGCGCTGGCGACGGCGACGTCGGGCGACGCGCGCAGTCCTTCGGCGATCAGCGCATCCAGTTGCGGATCGCCATAGGCGCTCCACCAGCCATCCCCCGGCCAGGCCACAGGCGCAGCCGCCAGGCTGCGTTCCGCCGCCACGCTGGCGGCGGTGCGCATCTCGGGCTTGGCGCCCAGATTGGGGACTGCGGCGCAGGCGGCCAGCAGCAGGATGGAAGACGCCATGCCGCCCGTGCGGGCGGCCAGGGCAATGCGACTCACGGACATATCAAACCGTACCACCTAGTATGAAAATTGCACTTGCCGCCCCCGCCTGACCTTGTCAACCGAAATAGCGTACTCTATGGTACGATTTTATGACACCGCTCGACACACCCCTGATTCCCAGCAGAAGGGAGGCCCGCCGCCAGGATCGGCGCGACGCGATCCTGACCGTGGCGCAGGTTTATTTCCTCGAACATGGCTTCGCCGACACGACCATGTCGGGCATTGCGGCGGAACTGGGCGGGTCCAAGGGCACCTTATGGAAATATTTTCCATCGAAGGAAGCCCTGTTCGCCGCCGTGGTCGAGCGGGCGGCCAAAGCCTATCAGGGCCGACTCTCGCAAATCCTCGATCCCCATGGTTCGCTGGAGCCTACTTTGCAAAGCGCGTGCCGTAGCCTGATTGAGAAGGTTACTTCGCCCGACGCCAGCGCCCTGCATCGCCTGATCGTCGCCCAAGGACGCCGCTTTCCTGAACTCAGCAAGATTTTCTTCGACCTGGCACCACAGAACACCCGGCTGTTGCTGGCCGACTTCCTGCACGGCGCAATGATGCGCGGGCAATTGCGGTCGGCCGACCCGATCGACGCCGCACGCGCACTATTGTCGCTGTCGCTGTCCGGTTGCCACCAACAGATGCTGATCGGCCGGATCGATCGTCCCGCGCCCAATGAAATCGCCGCTGACGCCGCCTTCGCCGTCGATATCTTCTTGCGCGCCTATGCGCCCCAATCCCAGCCCCAGCCGGACGCCGTAATCGTCTGAAACCCCCGCACTATCCCTCATGATCAGCCGGGGTCTGGCCAATATCGTCCGGGCACAGCGCATAGCCCCGCCCCTTGATCGTATGCAGCATCGCCACGGCAAAGCCACGATCCAGCTTGCCGCGCAGGCGCGACATATGCACCTCGACACTATTGGTGCCGGGATC
Organism: bacterium; assembly: GCA_030824575.1. GTDB lineage: Bacteria > Pseudomonadota > Alphaproteobacteria > Sphingomonadales > Sphingomonadaceae > Sphingobium. Next base: position 44,314 of record JAVBXL010000220.1, read on the forward strand.
GAAATCCAGCCGCCAGACTGCGCGCAGCAATTCCGTCCGGCTCACCGCCTGCCCCGGCCGCCGCGCGAGATGGAGCAGCAGCGCATATTCCCGCGCGAGCAGCGGGATCGGCCGCCCGTTCCGCTCCACCCGCCGATCCACCAGCTTGATCGTCAACGCGCCCAGCCGAAGCCGCGGCTGTTCCACATCGGCCAGGCGGATGATCCGCGCCACCGTCTCGGCCTCATGCATCCAGGGACCGACCACCTCCTGGACCCCCGCCTCCAGCGCGCGGGCGCGGGCGGCCGGATCGTCTATGCCCTGCCATAATATGGTCGCGTCGCCGACCCGCACCAGCGGCCACTTGTCCCGACCCGGCTGGATCGCCAGTTCCACTCCGCGCGCGCTCAGCGCCCGCGCGACCGGCGCGAAATCCGCCCCCATGCCATGGCATTCCACCCTTCTGCCCACAATCGGCCCGCCATGTTTTCGTCCCCTACATCCGACGCGTGGGGAGGGTTAAAAACAAGCCATTTCATGTCCGTTATGGATGTTTCGCAGCGCCGTCTCGCCCCCGTGGCGGATCAGCGGACTGCTGCTGCCCGCGCCCTGTTCGGCATGGCTGAGCCGCGCGGCGTCATCTTCCAGCGCTGCGGCGATGGCGCGCCAGGCGGTCCAGCGCATCGCGTCAACGGGATGCCCTGCCGCAAATTCATGCGCCAGGTCGATCGCATTGCCGCCGCCGCACCCGACCGCCAGTTCCAGCAGCAGTTGCGCGCTCGCCACCGTCATACATTGGGCGATCGCGCCGCGCGCCGTATCGAACCGATATTGCCGCCGCCACCCCTGATCGGGCGCACTGGCCAATATGTTGAGCGACACCGACAGCGACTCCGCCGGCAATTGCGCGTGCACGTCGCGATTGGCGCGGTAGAGCAGCATCTTGCCTTCCGACAGGCAACTGCGCTCGACGAAGCGCAACGCCACCGCCTCCCCGTCCGCACCGGTCACCCCGTCGGAATCATACTCATAATAGTCCGACCCATAGCCCGGCCCCAGATAGCCAACAGTCAGAAAGTCGAAACTATGGTCATGCGGCACATGATAGAGGAACGCCGACGCCCCGCTCATCCGCACCACATGATCGCGCTCCGCGGGCCAAAAAGCGGCGCGCAGCACATAGCGGTCGGTCGGAGGATGGAGCAGCAGCACTTGCGCCGAATAGGGATTGACCCGCCTCTGCCCGACGCAGCGATCCTTCAACTCCGCCACCGCCAGGTCCGACAGGAAATCACGGTTGCGCGACAGCGCGCGCAGCATGGGCGCCGCCGCCGTTAGCCCCTCTTCGCATGTCGGGTCGAACGCCGCGCTCTCGCACCAGTCGATCAGCGCCTCCAGGTCGATGACCGCCTCGTCCTCCAGCGGCTCGATCAGGCGGGGCATGGCATGCCCTCCACCTGCCGCAACGTCCGCGTCGCCAGTCCGCGCACGACCGCATCGATCTCCCGCCCCGCCATCGCCCGCAGCGCCGGCAAGGCGCGCGCCGTGTCGAGCGCCAGATATTCCCGCATCACCGCCCAGCGCTGGCCCGGCAGCGGCGCGTCCAGCGCCTGTGCAAACTGGTCGGCGGCGTCGCGCCGCCCTTGCAGCCGCAGCAGCGACAACAGCATCAGCGCGCGGGCATGGCCTTCATCCGCCTGCGCGCTGGCGACCGTCCGTCCGTCGCTGCGATCATGGATGCGCGCCTGCACCGGCCCGGTAGGCGCAACTTGCGCGCGCAGCAGCATCAGCGGCGCGTCGGTCGGCCGCACCCACAGCGCCTCCCGCCGCTCGTCCAGTTCGATCGTTGCCCCCGTCGCGCAGATCCGCGCACCGACCATCAGTGCCCGCGCGCCCTCCAGCCGCCAGGCGTCGCCCGCCAACGGCCCGTTCAAAGGACGGCACAGGCTTACCCGCCCGGAAAAATGCACCCGTTCAGACGGTGCCTGCCCGCCATCCAGCAGGCTCGCGGTCAGCCATATTCGCTCAGTCCGCGCCAGCACCAGATGGCGCACTCCCCCCTGCCGACTGGCGCGAAAGCCCGGCAAATGGCGGGGGTCGCCCGCCATCGCCTGTATTTCCTCGGCCAGCAGCGCGTCGAACCAGCCAATGTCCGACAGGAAAGGCCGGATCAGCGCCACCGCCCGGTCGATCGGCGCGGCCTCGGCCGCATCGACCGCCTCGGCCAGCGCCGCCGGGATCACGGCCGCACGATCACAGCGATCACCACGTCCATCACGCTGATTTCCAGCGCGTCGCGATCCTCCAGGCCGAACAGGCTGGCGCCGTCGTGCAGGTCTGCAATATCGTCGATGGCAAGCTGTGTGATCTGTTCAGGCATAATGACCTCCTCTTTCGCTGTCGGATGGAGGCTATGGCCCGCGCCGCGCCTGGACCAATTAAATCAAATTAATCGCTGATCCCCGCGTTAACCATTTCTTCGGGCGCGCTTCCTATCCTTTTCCTGGTCAGGCCAAAATCGGAAAAAGTGGGACGACATGCCGATCTTCAAGCGCAATCGCATCCGCCATGGCGAACAGGACGGCGCAGCCGACACGTCGCGATCCCCGCGCCGCCTGCGCCTGCTGCTGGTCGATGAAAATCCGACTGCGCGCGCCGTCGTCGCCCGCCGCCTGTCGCATCTCAATTATGATGTGGTGCTGGCCGAAAACGGCTTCATAGCGCTCAATCTGCTCGTCACCCGCCCGGTCGACATCATCCTGATCGACATGGGCCTGACGATGCTGCCGGCGGTCGCCACGATGCAGAAGATCCGCGCCGCCAACCTGGGCGGCAACGCCTGTTTCGTCATGATTGCCGGACGGCTCGACAGCCAGTCCACGGTAGAGGCGCTCGCCGCCGGGGCCGACGACCATGTCGTGAAACCCTTTGATTTCGACGTGCTCGACGCCCGCCTGCGCCATCTGTGCCAGCGCGCCGAACAGGTCGGCACCCTCACCCGCCACAATGCCGAACTCGACGCCCGCATCGCCCGCCGCGCGGTGGAACTGGGCGAAACCCGCGAAGCGCTGCGCGAAATGCAGCTCGATCGCGCCCGCCTCGTCTCCTCGATCCAGGCGCTGCATGACGAAGTCGAACGCCTCCACGCCGCTCAGGGCTGATCCATCTCCATCCATAGCGACAAGCCTTCACCCGGCATTTCGGGCGGCCCATCGGCCATGATCCGCGCCGCATCCGCCCGCGCCCGGTCCAATATCGCCGCCGCCACCCCCGGGTGATGATAGACGCGGTCCGCTTCCCCCAGCAGCCGGGCCGCCCGCAATGTCAGGTCGTCGGGATCGCCCGACCGCAACCGGATCACCTCCAGCCGCGACTGCGTCACTACGCCCTCCGCCGCCAGCCAGCGCGGCACGCCATCGACCGCCCCGTCGCGCAGCGGATCGATCGACCCACCCGGGGTCAGCCCCGCATCGATCGCCCGCCGCCGCTCAGCCGCATCCGGCCAGCGCGCCCGGATCGCCGCCCGCCCCGCAAACAGCGCCGTCGCCAGGTTGCCCAACCGAGCCGGCAGCATCGCCTCCAGCCGCTGCCGCAACGCCTTCGCCAGTCCCGCCGAAGCGCCACCGGTGCCGATCGCGATTAGCACCGGATCACGGTCCACGATCGCGGGCAGGGTGAAGTCGCACAGGTCCGGCACATCGGTCGCATTGACCAGCACGCCCCGCGCCCGCAGCCGCGCTACCGTCGCCGGGTCGCCGTCCGCCACGATCGCGATCCGCGCATCGGTATCGCCCTCGCCTACGACGATCGCGCCCGCCCGCTCCAGCAGCCGGCGCTTGGCGTCGGTCGCCTCGCCCTCCCCCGTCAGGATCACCGGCCGACCCATCAGCCGCAGAAAGACGGGCAGGCTCTGCATCAGCGGCCGACCCAGTCGGGGATGATGTCGCCCTCGATCAGCGCCTCGATCGGCGGCCGTGCGCGCACCACCGCCCATTTGTCGCCCGACACCAGCACTTCGGGCGTCAGCGGCCGGCTGTTATACGTCCCCGCCATCGTCGCGCCATAAGCGCCAGCGGTCATGAATGCGACCAGGTCGCCCGCCTGCACCACATCCATGTCGCGATGCATGGCGAAGGTATCGCCCGTCTCGCACACCGGCCCCACCACGTTGGCGGTTTCGCGCGCACCCACCGGCTTCACCGCGCGGATATCATGCCAGGCGTCATAGAGGCTCGGCCGCATCAGATCGTTCATCGCCGCGTCGACGATCACGAACGGCGCCTGCGCGCCCTGCTTCACCCGCACCACGCGCGACAGCAAAGCGCCGGCATTGCCCACGATCACCCGCCCCGGCTCGAACATCAGCCGCACCGGCCAGCCCTGCGTCACCCGGCACACCATCGCGCCATAATCGGCGGGGCTGGGCGGCAAAGGCTGCGATGGATCATAGGGTACGCCGAGGCCGCCGCCCAGATCGGCGGTGCGAATGTCATGCCCCGCCGCCCGCAGCTGCTCGATCAGCGCGCCGACCTTGGTGAAGGCCGCCTCCAGCGGGGCCAGGTCGGTCAGCTGGCTGCCGATATGCACGGCCACGCCCTGCACATCCAGACCCGGCAGATCACGCGCCGCGGCATAGCTTTCCAGCGCATGGATGTAGGGGATGCCGAACTTATTCTCGGACTTGCCGGTCGAAATCTTGGCATGCGTGCCGGCATCGACATCGGGATTGATGCGATAGGCTACGGCCGCGCGCTTCCCCATCGACAGCGCGACCGCCGACAGCATTTCGGCTTCCGGCTCGCTCTCCAGATTGAACTGGTAGATGCCCTTTTCCAGCGCCAGCCGCATTTCCTGCGCGGTCTTGCCGACGCCGGAAAAGACGATGCGGCTCGCCGGGATGCCCGCCGCGATCGCGCGCAGCAATTCGCCGCCCGACACCACATCCGCGCCCAGGCCCAGTTTCGCCAGCGTCGCCAGCACGGCGGCATTGGGATTGGCCTTGACCGCAAAGGCGATCAGCGGATTTTCCAGCGCGCTCAGCCCCTCGCGGAACACGCTGACATGGCGTTCCAGCGTCGCGGTGGAATAGACATAGACGGGCGTGCCGACCGCATCGGCGATGACGTCCAGCGGCACCTGCTCCACCTGCATCGCGCCGTTCACATAGTCAAAATGGTCCAACTTTGCGTCCTTAAAACTTATTGCGGCCGCTTTTCGGGCGGCAGGTCGAACGGGTCGTCGGCCCTTTGCCGCGATTGCGTCAGCAATTCCACATTGCGCTGTGGTCGCGCCTGAATGGACGGCGTCATCAACTCCGTCGATGTCGGCGCCGTCGCCGCCCCCACCGGCACGGCGGCCACATTCTGCCCCGTCACGGGTTTGAGCGGCTGCCGTCCCCCGCATCCGGCCAGCGCCATCGCGATCAGAGACAGGCTAGCCAGCGTCCGTGTCTTCATGATTCCAATTCCTCTTTCGCCTGCGCTATCCGCGCCCTTACCTGCGACGGCGCCGTACCGCCATGGCTCTGGCGGCTGGCGACCGACGCATCGACCGTCAACACCGCATAGACCCGCTCGTCGATCCGCGCGTCGATGTCCCTGAGCGTCGCGATCGGCAACTGGTCGAGCGGCACCGCCGCAGCCTCCGCCGCCGCCACCGCGCGTCCGGTGATATGATGCGCCTCGCGGAACGGGATGCCCCCTTCCCGCACCAGCCAATCGGCCAGGTCGGTTGCGGTCGCAAAGCCGCTCTCGGCCAGGCCGCGCATCCGGTCGGTGCGGAACGTCACCGTCTCGACCATCCCGGTCATCGCCGCGATCGACAGCGCCAGCAGGTCGTGCGCCTCGAACACCGGCGGCTTGTCGTCCTGCATATCCTTGGAATAGGCGAGCGGCAGACCCTTCATCGTCACGCACAGCGCCGTCATGCAGCCCATGATCCGCCCGGCATGGCCGCGCACCAGTTCGGCCGCGTCGGGATTGCGCTTCTGCGGCATGATGGAGCTGCCGGTCGAATAGGCGTCGGGCAGCTTGACGAAGCCGAAGGGTTGGCTCGCCCAGATGATGAACTCCTCGGCCAGCCGCGACAGATGCAGCGACGCCTGCGTCGCCGCCATCAGATAATCGAGCGCGAAGTCGCGGTCGGACACGCTGTCCAGGCTATTGTCGGTCGGCTTGGCAAAGCCCAGCGCCGCCGCCGTCGCATGGCGATCGGTCGGAAAGCCGGTCCCGGCCAGCGCCGCCGCGCCCAGCGGACATTCGTTCAGCCGCGCGCGCGCATCGGCAAATCGGCTGCGGTCGCGCCGCACCATTTCATAATAGGCCATCAGATGATGCCCCAGCGTCACCGGCTGCGCCGACTGCAAATGGGTAAAGCCCGGCATCACCGCATCGGCATTCTCCTCCGCCCGCGCCACCAGCGCGCGTTGCAGCCCCAGCAGCCCCGCCTCGACCTCGTCGATCGCGTCGCGCACCCACAGGCGGAAATCGGTCGTCACCTGATCGTTGCGGCTACGCGCGGTGTGCAGCCGCCCTGCGACTGGCCCGATCAGCTCGGCGAGCCGCGACTCGGTGACCATATGGATGTCTTCCAGGTCCAGATTGACCGGCACGCCATTGGCTTCATATTCCGCCGCGATCCGGTTCAACCCCTCGGTGATCGCCTGCGCATCCTCGCCCTCAACGATGCCTTGCTGGGCCAGCATCGCGACATGCGCCTTGGACCCGGCGATGTCCTGCTTCCACAATCGCTTGTCGAAGGGGATGGAGGCATTTATCTCACGCATGATCGATGCCGGGCCGGCGGCGAACCGGCCGCCCCACATGCTGTTGGAGCCTGCTTCCGTGATATCGTCATTCCGCGCGCTAATGATACTGCTCCTGCCTGCCGCTCTGGCGGCTTGCGATAGGCAATCGCCGCCGAAGGAGCAAGCCAATGCCGCCCTCCCCGGCGAGGTTCCGGCGACGACGGGCGAAGCCACCGGTGGTGCCACGAAGAAGGATGGCGCCTTCGACTATCGGCTCGACCGCAGCAAGGCAGGTACGCCTGCCCCCGACTTCGCCTTCCAAGACCCGCAAGGCGGCGAAAAGACGTTGCAGGATTTCGCGGGCAAGCCACTGCTGGTCAATCTCTGGGCGACCTGGTGCGCGCCCTGCATCGCGGAAATGCCGACGCTGGACCGGATCGCGGCGACCTACGGTCCCAAGGGGCTGGCCGTCCTCACCATCTCGCAGGACAATCAGGGACTGAAAGCCGCCATGCCCTTCTTCGCCAAACATGACCTGCCCCACTTGAAGGGCTGGGCCGACCCGGAAAACCAGTTCGGCTTCCACTATGCCACCGGCCTGCTGCCCACCACCGTCATCTATGATGCACAGGGCAAGGAAATGGTGCGGGTGATCGGCGCGATGGATTGGGAAGGGCCAGAGGCGAAGGCGTTGATCGACGCGGCCATGGCGGTCTGACCGGCTGAAAGTCTGTCTCGAAATGCGCCTTTGGCGCATCCGCACCGGCGCTCTTTCGCGCATTTCGAGATAGAATCTGAATCGAAGCCTTAACGAAGCAGAGTCAAAAACCCGCCATGCCAGTTGATTGCAAAATGGCATGGCAGTGATGCACAGTTGTCACTTGCCCGCCTACCGATCCCGATAATATTCTCAAACGCTTTTGTCATGGAAACAATTGAGAAATATTGCGTTTTAGTGCATTTTTTTGCGCTACAATAGAGGATTGCCACAGCCCGTCCGTCATCCCCCTTGTCATCATAAATGCAAAAACAGGGGGCATGAATGACGCGACTGTCCGCGCTCAAACTTTCACTTATTCTCGCTTCGTCCTGGTCCGCCTGCGCCATCGCGCAGGATGCGCCGCAGGAACCACAGACCGATGAAGGCGCCGCCATCATCGTCACCGGCACCCGCGCCGTCGGCATTTCAGCCGCCGAATCCGCCGCGCCGGTTCAGGTGTTGAGCGAAGAAGCCATCAGCCATGTCGGCCAGCCGAACCTCAACCAGGTTCTGACGCAGATGGTGCCGGGCTTCACCGCCCAGACCCAGGGCACCGACCTGTCCAGCTTCTCGCTGTCGGCCCGCCTGCGCGGCCTCAGCCCCAACCACACGCTGATCCTGGTCAATGGCAAGCGCCGCCACGGCAACGCCATTCTTCAGGTCATCTCCGGCGCGTTCCAGGGGTCTGCCGCGCCCAGTATCGACGTCATCCCCCCCGACGCCATTTCGCGCGTCGAAGTGTTGCAGGAAGGCGCGGCGGCCGTTTACGGCACAGACGCGATCGCAGGCGTCTTGAACTTCATCCTCAAGGACCAGACCGACGGCGGCACGTTCAAGGTCACCGGCGGCCAATATTATGACAGCGAGGGCGAACTTTTCTCCGCCTCCGGCAATGTCGGCTTCAAACTGGGCGAGGACGGCTTCTTCAACCTGACCCTGTTCCATCGTCGTCAGGATTATACCACCGTCGGCAAGGGCCAGGTTCTGGTGACCAAGCAGGACGGCACGCTGCAGCCCAACGCCCCTGCCCAATGGTCGAACCTGACCGGCGACGCGCTGTCGGGCATCAACGGCGGCCAGCCCAAGACCAACCTCAACGTCGCCTTCTACAATATGGGCTATGATTTCGGCGGCGTCGAACTCTACAGCTTCGGCGACTATAGCCGCCGCGAAGGCTGGGCCAAGCAGGGCTACCGCCATCCCAAGCGCATCTGCTACGAAGCCGGCAACACGGGCGGCAACGTCACCTCGGCCGCCTATGATCCCAGCATCTGCTATGGCGACACCGGCGTCGTCGGCATGGTCCCGCTCCAGCATGTGATCGAAAACGAATATAGCTTCACCGTTGGTGTCAAAGGCGAATTTGGCGGCGGCTGGAACTATGACGTGTCCGGCACCTATGGGTCGCAAAAGGACGATATCTGGACCGAAGCGTCGGCCCATCGCGAAATCTGGCAGGAAAGCTACCAGAACCAGCTACGCGGCATCGGCGTCGCCAACACGCCGGACAGCGCCTATGATGGCGGTTTCAAGCTCGCCCAGACCACGCTGACCACCGATATCCGCAAGGAGTTTGACGTCGGCATGGCGACGCCGATCACTATGGCGTTCGGTGGCGAATATCGCAAGGATGAGTATGAAATCATCGCCGGTGATTCCATCTCGACCTACAAGACCGGTGTCCAGTCCTTCCCCGGCTATAAGGCGAGCGACGCCGGCGAATTCCAGCGCAGTTCGAAGGCAGGCTACATCAATTTCATCGTCAAGCCGACCGATGCCTGGAGCGTCGATCTTGCGGGCCGTTACGAAGACTATACCGATTTCGGCGACACGCTGATCGGCAAGGTCACGACCCGCTACGACTTCTCCGACGCCTTCGCCATCCGCGGCACCGCCAGCACGGGCTTCCGTGCGCCGACGTTGCAGGAACAGAAATATTCGACCATCAACGTCGGCCCGACCAGCGCCGTCGCACAGCTTCCCGCCGGCTCGCCTGCCGCCGCGTTGCTGGGCTTCGATTCGCTGAAGCCTGAAAAGTCGAAGAATTTCTCGGCCGGTTTCGTGGTTCGTCCAACCAACAAGCTGACCGTCACCGTCGATGGCTATCTGATCAAGATCAAGGATCGGATCACCGGCACCGCGGCCCGCAACGCCGTCCTCAACGGCGTGGCGCAGCCGGGCGGCGCGGACATTCTGACCGCCCTCAACGCCGCGGGCATCGTCCTCGACAGCGCCCTGTTCACCAGCGGCACGATCGGCGTGCAAAGCTTCACCAACGCCGTCGATACCCGCACCTGGGGCATCGACTTCTCGGCCAGCTATCCCGTCGCGCTGGACTTCGGCCAGCTCAACCTGTCGCTGACCGCCAACTATAACAAGACGAAAATCACCAACAACAAGCTGGGCTATCCGCTGTTCAACGCCGCATCGGAAAGCAATATCGAACGCGCCAGCCCGGACTATAAGGTCGTCGCCAACGCCCTGTTCAAAAGCGGCCGTTTCGCCGTCAACCTGCGCGAAACCTTCTACGGCAAGACCAGCGTCCTGGTGCGTCCGGCCTTCACCACGTCGGCCAATGGATCGATCGTAATCCCCGAAGGCGGTTTCCTGATCGCCGACGGCTCTCTGGTGAACGGGGTGAACGCCAACCAACTCTACTTCAACGGCGTGGCCAAGGCAGCGGCCATCACCGACCTGGAAGTGAATTACGACTTCACCGACAATGTCACCTTCTCGCTGGGCGCCAACAACCTGTTCAACAAGAAGCCGGAAATCCCCAAGCTTCTGAAGGGCGTGGTCGTGCCGACCGGCGTGTCGCCCTATGAAAACGGCTCCGGCTCCTACAGCGCCTCCTACGGCCACAGCGCCTACAGCACGTCGGGCGGCTATTATTACGCCCGCATCGACTTCAAATTCTGATCGAAGTCACGAGGGAAGGGCCGGTCCGGCAAGGACCGGCCCTTTTTCTTACCACTGTTCCTATGGGGAATTGTCCATGACCGCGCGTTTCGCCTTCCTGCTGGCCGCCATGGCCGTACCTTCCGCCCAGGCCGCCACCGTCGAACATAAGCAGGCGCCCGGCGCCATGATCGCCAGCGCGGCGATCATCCCGCCCGGCAGCACCCTCTATTATCTCTCCGGCGCGACCGGCGCACCGATCGACCCCAAGGATGTCGAAAGCCCCGACGCCTTCGGCGATACCGAGGCACAGACCCTGTCCATCTTCACCAAGATGAAGGCGCAGCTAGCCGAACTCGGCCTCACCATGGGCGACGTCGTGAAACTCACCGTCTTCCTGGTCGGCGATCCCAAGCTGGGCGGCAAGATGGACCGAGACGGCATGACCAAATCCTACAAGAAATTCTTCGGCACCGCCGACCAGCCCAACCTGCCGACCCGCTCCGCCTTCCAGATTGCGGGCCTGGCCCGGCCGCAGCAACTGGTCGAGATCGAGGCGATCGCCGCCAAGGCGCCCTAAGCGCCATTCAATGCGCGTTCCAATAGGGGGGATATCATGACCGACAGCACTGCACCCAGCCGCCGCGACCTCCTGACCATGATCGGCAAGGTCGGTGGCGCGGCCGCCATGTATCAGGCGATGACCGCGCTCGGCCACGCCGCCGAAACCCAGTTCACCGGCCCGCCCGTCCTGTCGGGCGCCAAGCCCGGTGCCTCGGTCGTCATCCTGGGCGCTGGCCTGGCCGGCATGGCCGCCGCCTATGAGCTGCAAAAGGCGGGCTATGCGGTCAAGATACTGGAATTTCAGGATCGCCCCGGCGGCCGCAACTATACGTTGCGCGGCGGAGATACCTTCACCGAAAGCGACGGCACGGTGCAGAAGGTGCAGTTCGCGGCGGGCAATTACCTCAACCCCGGCCCCTGGCGCATCCCGCACCACCATAAGGCGCTGCTCCATTATTGCCGCGAATTCGGCGTCGCGCTGGAACCCTTCATCCAGCTGAACCACAACGGCTTCATCCATTCGTCCGAAGCCTTCGGCGGCAAGCCGATGCGCTACAAGGAAGTCGCGACCGACTTCAAAGGGCACACGTCCGAACTGCTGGCCAAGGCGATCAGCTCCAAGGCGCTGGACGACAAGCTGTCGGCGCAAGATCAGGAAAAGCTGATGGAGGCGCTGCGCGGCTGGGGCGTGCTGGACAAGAATATGGCCTATACCAGCAGCCTCAAGGTGTCGGCCCAGCGCGGCTACGAACAGGCGCCCGGCGGCGGCTGCAACGGCGCGCCCACCCCGTCGCAGATCGCCAAATTGCAGGACGTGCTCGACCCGCAGGTCTGGACCGCCATGTCCTTCTATTTCAGCTATGTGATGCAAACGACGATGTTCCAGCCGACAGGCGGCATGGACATGATCGGCAAGGCGTTCGCCAGGAAGATCGGCAAGATCGTCACCTACAACGCTAAGGCCACGAAGGTCGCCCAATCGGATAAGGGCGTCACCGTCAGCTACAAGGATGTCGCGACCGGCCAGATGCACGATGTCAGCGCCGACTATTGCGTTTGCACCATCCCGCTCTCGATCATCAGCCAGGTCGATATGCAGGTGTCTCCGGCACTCAAAGCCGCGATGAAGGCGGTGCCGTATGGCGGTCACGTCAAGATCGGCCTCGAATTCAAGCGCCGCTTCTGGGAGGAAGACGACAATATCTATGGCGGCCACAGCTTCACCGACCAGTCGATCACCCAGCTATCCTATCCCAATGACAAGATGTTCGGGCGCGGCCCCGCCGTCCTGCTGGGTGCCTTCGCCCGCGACCTCGCCGGCTTCCAGCTTGCGGGCATGACGCCGCAACAACGCATCGAAACGGCCCTCACCCAGGGGGAAGTCTTCCACCCGCAATATCGCAAGGAGTATCTGAACGGCGTATCCGTGCCCTGGAGCCGGGTGCCCTGGATATTGGGCTGCACCTCCGCCTGGAGCGAGGACAATCGCAAGGCGCATTACAAAAATCTCGTCACGCTCGACAACCGCGTGGTGATGGCGGGCGAACATGCCAGCTACTATGGCGGCTGGATGGAAGGCTCCATCCTTTCGGGCATGGACGCGATCACCCAGATCCACCAACATGCGCAGGCGGCCTGAGATGCGGCGCGGACTCCTGCGTCTCGCCGCGCTGGCCGTGCTCGCCGCCGCGCCCGCGCTGGCGGATTCCCCTGGCGGCCGCCCGGTCAAGCTGGCGCTGCCCGATGGCGAGCAGGTCTATAAGCAGGTCTGCGCCGCCTGCCACCTGGCGCAGGCGCAGGGGTCGCCCGACGGCACCGTCCCGGCGCTGGCCCATAATGCGAAACTGGCGACGGCGGACTATCCCATCACCGTCGTCATGAAGGGCCAGGGCGGCATGCCCTGGTTCTCCGAAATGCTCACCCCAGGTCAGGTCGCCGCCGTGGTCGGCTATGTCCGCACCCATTTCGACAATGATTATGCCGATCCGGTCGCCGAAGCGGATGTGAAGCGCATCGCCGCCGCTATCAAGGGCAGCGAAGAATGACCGACACCGCCCTCTCCCGCCGAATGTTGATGCACGGCGCGATCGGCGTCGCCGCCGTCGCGGGCACCGCCGCCCCCGTCCTCGCCCAGCGCGGGCGCAAGGTAGACCTGCCCGACGATCCCGCCGCCATGGCCGCCACGCTGACCGACGCTGTCTATATCAACAGCAACGAACATCCGGTCGGCCCCTGCCCCGCCGCGCTCGCCGCACTGGCGAAGCTCCCGCCGCTCTCCGGCCGCTACGGCATGGCCTTTGCGGGCAAGCTTGAAAGCCTGTTCGCGCGCCAGAACGGCCTGTCCCCCGACCAGGTGCAGGTCCACCCCGGCTCCTTCATGCCGCTCCGCTCCGTGGCGCTCAGCTACTCCAGCGCCGACCGTCCGATCGCCTATTTCGAACCGACCTTCGACCAGGGGTTTCTCGGCCTCGACAATGCCAGCATCACCCGATCGGTCGCGGTCCCGCTGTCGGGCGATTTCGCCGCCGACCCGCGCAAGCTGCTGGCCGCTGCGCCGGACGCCGGCGTCTATTACCTCTGCAATCCCAACAACCCGACCGGCCTCACCACCGCACGCGCCGACATCGACTGGCTGCTGGCGAACAAGCCCAAGGGCAGCATCCTGCTGGTGGACGAAGCCTATATCCATTTCAGCGACGCACAAAGCTGCCTCGATCTGGTCGCCCAAGGCGCTGACCTGCTGGTCACCCGCACCTTCTCGAAAATCTACGGCCTTGCCGGCCTGCGCTGCGGCCTGATCGCCGGGCGCAAGGATTTGCTCGACGGCATGGCCCGCTACGGCACCAACATCACGCCGATGCCAGCCGTGCTGGCGGCGGAAGCAAGCCTGCTCGACCCTACCCTGCTCCCGGCCCGCAAGGCGGAAAATAAGGCGGTGCGCGACGATCTGTTTGCCTGGCTCGATGCCAGGGGGCTGCGCTACCTGCCCAGCCAGGCCAGCTTCGCGATGATCCATGTCGGCCGCCCAGGTGCCGCCGTCACCGCCGCGCTGGCGCAGGCGGGCGTCTTCATCGGCGGCCCGCGCAAACATATGGACGACTGGGTCCGCGTCTCCTTTGGCAGCCCGGCCGAAATGCAGGCGTTCAAGGCGGCCTTCCTCAAGGTCATGGCATGACCCTCAGCCGCCGTCAGGCGTTGGGCGCGGCGATCGCCGTCCCGCTGGCGGCGCAGGCGGCCCGCGCCAGCGCAGCGTCGCCCATCCTACCGGACAAATCCAGCTTCGCGCCCACCCCCATCGCCTATCTCGACAGCGCCTCGACCCACCCGATCAGCCTGGGCGCGCGCGCCGCGATGGACGCCTATGTCGCCGCCCGCACGCTCGATCCCGCCGCTGCTGCCCGAAAGCCCGTGGACCGCGCCGCCACCATCGCCAAATTCGCCCGGCTGGTGAACGCGGACCCGGACGAACTCTGCTGGGTCCAATCCACCACCATGGGCGAACAGGCGGTGCTGCGCGCGCTGGGCTTTCCGCACGATAAAGGCCGCATCGTCACCGACACGCTGCATTTCTACGCTGGCTTCCCCATGTATCAGGAATTGGCCAAACAGGGCGTCGATGTCGCCTGGGTCCAGGCGCGCGACGGCCGCATCGACATGGACGACATGGCCAAAGCCATCACCCCCGGCACGAATTTGGTCAGCCTGTCGCTCGTCTCCACCTATAATGGCTTCCACCACGACCTGAAGGCGGTGTGCGACCTGGCCCATGCCGCAGGCGCGCTGGTCTATGCCGACATCATTCATGCCGCGGGCGCAATTCCTGTCGATCTCCACGCCAGCAGCGTCGATTTCGCCGCCTGCGCCACCTATAAATGGCTGATGGGCGATTTTGGCCTCGGTTTCCTCTATGCCCGGCGCGGCGTATTGGATGCCTCGCCGCTCGCCGATTTCGGCTATTATGGCTTCGCCGCGCCGGGCGCCCCGTCCGGCATCAGCCTGTCGCCGCCGCAAACCCATGTCTATCCGATGGACCCACCGGGCAGTGAACCCACCAGCTACGCCATCCGTCCCGGCGCGCTCGGCCATTTCGGCACCGGCACCTATGCGCAGGCGGTGGTCGCGGCGATCGACCATGGACTCGATCATATCGCCGTGCTCACCGTCCCCGCGATCCAGGCCCATGCCCAAAGCCTGATCGCCCCGCTGCGCGAGGGCCTCACCGCCAAGGGCTACCGCCTCATCACCCCGCCCGGCACAACTACGCCGCTGCTGACCGCCCTGCTGCCCGATGCGAAGACCCGCCTCGCCGACGCACTGGCCAAGGCGCAGGTGCGCATTTCCCTGCACGACCATCATTTTCGCATCGCGCCGTCGATCTTCAACGATAGGACGGACATAGACCGCCTGCTGGCCGCCCTGCCCCGCGCCTGATTTTTTTGGGAGATACTCATGAAGCATCTGATCGCCACCGCCCTGCTGCTCGCCGCCACCCCCGCTCCCCTTCAAACCGCTCTGGCCCAACCCGCCGCCGCGCCGCAGGCCCTGCCCGCCAAGCTCCCCTTCTCGCCCTCGATCCGGGTCGGCGACATCCTCTTCATGTCCGGCCAGATCGGCCAGGCACCCGAAGGCATGGACAAGCATAAGGAAGGCTTCGATGCCGCGGTAAAAAGCGCGATGGACTCGATCGGCAAGATATTGGCGACCAAAGGCCTCGACTTCGGCCACGTCGTCAAATGCACCGTGATGCTGGACGACATGGCCGACTGGCCCCGCTTCAACGCCGCCTACCTCCCCTATTTCGAAGGCAAACGCCTCCCCACCCGCAGCGCCTTCGGTGCGGACGGGCTGGCGCTGGGCGCGCCGCTGGAAGTAGAATGCATAGCCGCGTTCAAATGAAAGCGGCAGGAATAGGCTGACTTGGGTGGATTACTGCCATTCCGCTTTGCGCGAGACTTCACGCGAAAGGCGACGTAAAAATCCCGTCACCCCAGCGGAGGCTGGGGTCTCAGGCGACGATGTAATGCGGTTGAGTAGTGCCCAGCCGAACCGCCGCGCGCCTCCGCACAAGACCCCAGCCTTCGCTGGGGTGACGGTAATAGGGCATCAGCTTGCCGGTTATACAACCCGCCTGCTGAACGTCCGCTTCTGCTCAACACCCGCCGCCTTCAGATCGCCACAGCTTCCCGCACCACCAGCACCGGCACGCCATCACGCACGGGAAAGGCCAGCCCCGCCGCCTCCGAAACAAGCGCACCACGCGCCGCGTCCCAGCTTAGCGGCGTCCGCGTCACTGGACATACCAGCTTCTCCAGCAACCACGGATCGATCGGCGCAACCTCGCCACTCGTTGCCCCGCCATTCACTGCATCGTCGCCCCGCCATCGCGCTCGATCCGGCCGACAATCTGCATCAACTGGATG
The DNA here is from genome assembly GCA_030824575.1 of bacterium. Classification (GTDB taxonomy): domain Bacteria; phylum Pseudomonadota; class Alphaproteobacteria; order Sphingomonadales; family Sphingomonadaceae; genus Sphingobium. The sequence continues at coordinate 60,680 of JAVBXL010000220.1, forward strand.
ATCCGCTCACATCGTTCGGACAGCGTATCGGCCTCCAGCAAAGTCTGCTTGGCCGCCGGGTCGAACGGCACGATCTGGGCAATGCCGTTGACCAGCGCGGTATCGTCCAGCTGCGACACCGCGGTCCAGTCCACCACATAACCCAAGGAATCCGCAAAGCGCCGCGATTCCTGCTCCAACGCCGCGCGTTCGACCATGTGCAGCACCTCATCCTCCTGCGGCGCTTGCTCGACATCGGCCTCGATCTGGCGAAATTGCGTCGGCACCTGCAATTCGCGCACCAGCCGAAACCGCGCCAGGCCGGTCAGCACGATATTGAACCGCCCGTCGTCCAGCGCCTCGATCTGGCTGACATGGCCCAGGCAGCCCATATCGAACAGCGGCGGCACCGCCCCCGCCCCGCGCGGCTGGATCATGCCGATCCGCCGGTCGCGCGCCATCGCATCATGGATCAGCGCGCGGTATCGCGGCTCGAAAATATGCAGCGGCAGGTCCATCCCCGGCAGCAGCAGCGCGCCGGGCAAGGGAAAGATGGAGACGCGCGCGCGGTTCATAGCTTGGGGGCCATGCCGGTCACGAAAACAGGATCTGGGACAGCTTGCGCCGCTGCCCCGACACCCACGGATCTTCCAGGCCCACAGCCTCGAATATGGTGAGCAGTTGCGCCCGCGCCGCGCCGTCCTTCCACGCCCGATCGCGCCGCACGATCTCCAGCAGCGCGTCCGCCGCGCCATCGCGGTCGCCATTGGCCATCAACCCGCCGGCCAGTTCGAACCGCGCTTCATGATCGTCGGGATCGGCGTCCACCTTCGCCTGCACGCTCGACAGGTCGGCCACCGGCTTCACGTCCCGCGCCAGCGCGATCGCCGCGCGCGCCTGGTCGATCGCGACATTCTTGGCGACATCGGCGGGCAGCGCATCCAGCACCGCTTCGGCCTCGTCCAGCCGCCCCAGCGCCACCAGCGCCCGCGCCAGGCCGGACACCACCTCGACATTGTCCGGCACCATCTCGGCGATCTGGCCGAACACCGACAGCGCGCGCTCGGCGTCGCCCGCCGCCAGCACCTCTTCGCCCATGGCGATCAGCGGCGCAATTTCCTGCAACTGCGCCTTTTCGTCGGATTCGATCGGCAATTGCGCCAGCAACTGATCGAGATATTGTTTAAGCTGCCCCTCGGTCCGCGCTTGGGTCAAGTCCGCGACCGGCTGCCCCTGGAATACCGCATAGACGGTCGGGATCGATTGCACCCGGAACTGGCTGGCGATGAAGCCATTCTCATCGACATTGACCTTGACCAGCTTGACGCCCTTGGCCGCATATTCGGCGCACACCTTCTCGATCACCGGGGCCAACTGCTTGCACGGGCCGCACCATTCGGCCCAGAAATCGACGATCACCAACTGCGTGCGCGAAGGCTCCACCACATCCTGGCGAAACGCCTCTACCGCCGCCTTGTCGGCCTCGCTCAATCCCAGGGTCGCCACGCTTCATTCTCCTGTCCATGCGGTCATCCGCCGCCGTCATACCGCGCCTTATGTGGGGCGTCACCCCTCACGGACAAGGCGGCCGGACTTTAAGACAGCCGAACCCGCCCGGACGGCGGAAAGGATAAGCGATGGCGCTGCTCGGAGTCTGTCTCGAAACGCGCCTTTGGCGCATTCCGAGACAGACTCTCAGAGAAAATATTTGAGCCTGATCGTCTGCTCCACCGGCGCGCCCGCCACCGTAAAGCGTGCCGACCCGAAACTCGGCGCACCGAAGCGCAACACCGGATTGCGCGAAAAACCTACCCCCTCGCGCGGGATGCCCATGAACGTGTCCAGCTTGCCATTGCCATTTTCGTCATGGACGATGGCGATCGCATAATCGCCCGGCGCGACCGTGCCCAGCGGGATCGGCCCGTTCTTGACCGGCACCGCGAGATGCCGCTTGTCAGGGTCTTTGGTGCAATCGGGAAAATGATCGGCCGACCGGGTGACGCACACCAATATCTGCCCCTTTTGGGACCGCAACCCCTCCAGAACGACCGTCAGCATCTGTGGCTGGCCAGCCGGAGCCGCCGCCGTCAATCCCGCCATGGCCAGTAACAGCACCCGTCGTCCAAGGCTCACGCACCCACCTTCTTGAAATCGCCCAATCCCTTATCGGTGCCGCACAGACGGTCCCAGACACGGAAGTACAGCCCATAATTACAGTTATACTGGTCATGATGCCGCTGATGATGGGTCGCGGTGATCAACCACCCGCCCATCGGCCCGCGCACCATCCATCGGGGAAACATCTCCCACCCCATATGGTTGCTCACGCCCATGACGGTCATGATCGTCAGCACGCACCCCAGCGCGCCGACATGAATGGGGATCAGGAACACCAAAGCCGGGATCACCACCGCCCCGGTCAGCGCCTCCCAGGGATGAAAACTCATCGCCGCCCAGGCGGTCGGCGGTCGGCTGGCATGATGCACCGCATGGGCGATGCGGAACAGCTTGGGCCGGTGCATCCAGCGATGCGTCCAGTAAAACCACGTATCGTGCGCGGCGAGATACAGCAGCACCGACACCGGCAGCCACCACAGCGGAAAGGCGTGCACGTCGCTATAGATGCGCGTCCAGCCCCGTTCCTGCCAGCCCCATGCGACCACGCCCGCGGGCACTCCATAGATCAGCGCGGACGCCAGCGACCAGCCAATCTCGCGCCCCATCTGCTTTTCCAGGCCGCGATACAGCCCCGGCTGGCGAATCCGCGTCGCCAGCGCAAACCCGCCGCTCGCCAGCAGATAACGCACGCCAACAATGGCGCTCATCGCCAGAGCGGACAGGAGGATGGCTGCGACCATGGGGGGTCTATACAGACTTCTTGATAGGTGACGAATAGGGTTGGTCGAGATTTCGTCCAGATGGAGCCGAAAAGTGTGATTTTCGAGCACCTCGGAACGAGTCACGCGCCTCGGTCCGACGCAGCCTACTCAAAGTAGGTGAGCACCGAAACGCAGAAAAGTGCGCTTTGCAGGCCCATATTGGCGGAATATCGGCCGACCCTATGTCCGCGGCCGCGCCTGGCGATAGCTCCCCAACTGCCGCACCCATTTGGTATGGAACTCCAACTCCGCCAGCGCCCGGTCCACCGCCGGGTCGCCCGGCATCCCCTCGATGTCGCAGAAAAACTCGGTCGCGGCGAAACTCGCGCCGCGCTGATAGCTTTCCAGCTTGGTCATATTGACCCCGTTGGTCGCAAAGCCGCCCATCGCCTTATAAAGCGCGGCGGGCACGTTCTTCACCTCGAACAGGAATGTCGTCATCACCGGCCCGACATTGGCGACCGGCATCCTGCCCTCCTGCGCCAGCACCAGGAAGCGGGTCATATTATCGTCGCTATCCTCGATATTCTCGGCGATCAGGCGCAGGCCGTACAGTTCCGCCGCCAGATAGGGCGCGATCGCCCCTTCGCCGGGCAGCCGCGTTTCCGCCACCAGCGCCGCCGCGCCCGCGGTATCGGCATAGGCGACCGGCTGGATGCCCCGCTCGCGCAGATAATGGCGGCACTGGCCCAGCGCCTGCGGGTGGCTGATCGCGCTCTTCACCGGGCTGTCGTCGGGCGCCATCAGGCAATGGCGGATGCGCAGGAAATATTCGTCGACGATGGCCAGCCCCGATTCGGGCAGCAGGAAATGCATGTCCGCCACCCGGCCGTGCAGGCTGTTTTCAATGGGAATGATCGCCCGCGCCGCCAGGCCATTACGCACCGCATCGATCGCATCCTCGAACGCGAAGCAGGGCAGCGGCACGCAATCGGGGGCATAGCCCAATGCGGCCAGATGCGAATTGGCGCCGGGCGCGCCCTGATAGGCGACGGCGCGCGCCGGGTCGGCGGCGGCCTTTTGCGCGAGTTGCGCGACGATCGCGCGGGCGGGGGCGGGATAATTTTCCATGGCTGGCTGCGCGCTTAGGGTTTCACCCGCCCCCGTGCAAGCATCGCCGCGGCGTCCGCGCACGCAAAGGGCGATTTACCGAGCCAACCCGGCTTGCATGGTGGCGTGTCCGCCATTATGGCAGCGCACAAGAGGGGGCGCGGAAGACAGCCGCCAGAACAGAAGCGCAAGGGAAATCGAGCGAAATGGGCGATCGTTTCAACACCGTGGCGGGCTGGGCTTTGTTTGCGGGGATCATTGCGCTGGGCGGCGCGATCGTCAGCTCCAAATATTTCCATGACGAACGGCCCGAAAAGATGGGCTATGCGATCGAAGGCGTCGAAGCCGAGGGCGAAGGCGGCGGCGGCAGCGGCCCCGGCCTCAACACCTTGCTCGCCAGCGCCGATGTCGCGGCCGGTGAAAAGGTGTTCGCCAAATGCGCCGCCTGCCACACCGTCAACCAGGGCGGCGCCAACGGCATCGGCCCCAACCTCTATGCCACGGTCGGCGAAGCGATCGCGGTCGGCAAGGGCGGCTTCGCCTTCTCGGACGCACTCAAGAGCAAGGGCGGCAACTGGTCCTTCGAAAATCTCGACCATTGGCTGAAAAGCCCGCGTGAATTTGCGCCCGGCACCAAGATGACCTTCGCGGGCCTTGGCAACCCAGCCGACCGCGCCAACCTGATCGCCTGGCTGAACACGCAAGGCTCCAACCTCCCCCTCCCCGCCGCCGACGCCGCGCCGGCCGCTGCGGAAGGCGCAAACGCCGCCGAAGCGGGCAACGCCGCCAATGCGGCCGAAGCCCCCGCAGCGAACGCGACCAACGCCAGCCAATAAGCGGCGTCACAGACCAAACGACAAAGGGCGCGGCACTGGTTGTCGCGCCCTTTGTCGTTTGGGTTGATTGCGTCCGCAGCGAAGCGACCTTGGTGTGTAACGTGATGGCGGATTTGGGGTAGGTTACAGATCCCCCACTCCTATGCCGTCATCTCCGCATAGGCGGGTCGGTGGAGAGGCACGCGACTATTCGCGCGACAATGACGAAAAGGGGCGGGAAGCGGGACTTGCGGGCTACGGCTGGGTATAGCCCGATGGCGGCCGTTTCACGGCGACGGAAAACCCCGCCCGTGGGGTTGTCGGGCGCTTTCACAATCCGACGGTGTTTTTCGAACATCAAAACAGACGTGCAGCGCCATTCATTCAAACTGCTGAACTACGCCTGACAGTCGTATGTTTGCCGCCGCTCCTGGATGGCGTCCCGCCCCTTGATCAGAAGATCTCCGACACCTTGGGATTGCGATCGAACGCAATTGGCCTAATCGTGAATGGCTTACGGAACAGCGGGAGTGGAGGCATGAATAGCCTATGCCAAGCATCATTGAGCGCGCTTCGGGGGATGATATGCGGAGTATCTGAGAGCTATTGTTTGGGCGCAAAAGCCATGATTTCTGCGTCCTCTATCCTTCTGCTGGCAGCGCTTCCCGAATTCGCGCAGCATATAGTGGAAATTAAAATCGGGATGTTCGATAGCTTGGCTGCAGCGCGTCGGCTTCAAGGTTTGCCGATCAGGGAGTATTTTGGATACCCAAAGGTCGTAGCGGTTTGGATCGCAGCATTTTTGGTTGCTCGGTTTTGGGCTAACGGTGGCTCTGTTCGCGCAGCAGTCTCAGTGCCATTAAAAGTTTTAGGGAAAGTCGCTGTTGGATTGATCGCGATAGTCGTGGGCGGAATCATCATCGTCAAATTATTCGTATCGATATCGCCAAATCTATCGATAGCCGCTTCGTTATCGTCGGGAATACTACAGGCGATGGGATTTCTTTGGCTGGTCGGCGTCTGGCTCGATCAAGCCCCTATTTCGTTAAAGGAGGCCTTCACCTCACGGGCACCGCATGCGCTGGTCTTACTCATAATTTTTCTCTTTTCGGTGCCTCTCACCCAAGGTGTTCACTTGGTCATTCATAAGATTGTTCTCGGCCAGCCACCTATAGCCGTTTGGGGGCTTATGATTGTCGATGCCTTTATAGTCGTACCTTTTATTGCGGCACTGAATGGATCAGCCCTGTTTGTCGGCTATCGTAGCGGCGCAACATGGACGGGGTGGGTGGGTGGCCGACCGTCAGCTTTCTCCCTGACGACAATCGGGTGCTTTGCGTCGGCGTCCGCTTCCGAGCATCGATGAAGGTCAAATTAACGATCTGCTACGGTCATTGCAGCCACGCTTCGTCGCTTTGCCGAAAAGGGCAGCCCCCTACCGCTCCGCCACCAGCAGCTTGTCGATCTTGCGCCCGTCCATGTCCACGATCTCGAATCGCCATCCCTGGTCGTCGATATAGTCGCCCACTTCCGGCAACCGCTTGAGCAGCCACAGCGCATGGCCCGCCACTGTCGCATAGTCGCGGTCTTCGGACAGGTCGATGCCGATCCGCTCGGCCAACTGGTCGATCGGCATCTGCCCCGACACCAGCAGGCTGCCATCGTCCCGTTCGACCATGTCCGGCTCGTCATAGGCGTCGCGGTCCGACGCGAAATGGCCCGCAATCGCCGACAGCAGGTCCGCCGGGGTCACGATCCCTTCGAAATGCCCATATTCGTCATGGACCATCACCATCGGCACGTCGGACCGGCGCAACACTTCCAGCGCGTCCATCGCATCGACCTGATCCGGCACCACCTCCGCCCGGCGCATCAGCGCACCGACATTCAGCGATTCGCCCCGGAACAGCGCGGTCATGATGTCGCGCGCCTGGACGATGCCGATGATATCCTCCACCGACCCGCGCCCCACCGGCAGGCGAGTATGCGGCGTATCGAGCAGCTTGGCGCGGATGGTCGCGTCGTCGGCGGCGATGTCGATCCAGTCGACGTCCATCCGCTGGGTCATCACCTCGCGCACCGGCCGGTCGGCCAGCCGCACGACGCCCGATATGATCGCCCGCTCGCTTTCCTCGATGATGCCCGACTTGCTCGCCTCGGCGACGATCAGGTGCAGCTCCTCGGCGGTGACATGATGTTCCGATTCGCGGTCCAGCCGCAGCAGCTTGAAGATCAGGCTGCTCGACCCGTCCAGCACCCACACGATCGGCGCGGTGATCTTCGACAACCACAGCATCGGCGTCGCCATCACCACCGCGATCGGTTCTGGCGCGCGCAGCGCGAACTGCTTGGGCACCAGTTCGCCCACGATCAGCGACGCATAGGTGGTCAGGCCGATGACCAGCGCGAACCCGGCATTTTCCGCCAGATTGGGCGCCAGGCCCAGCATCTGCATCCGTTCGCCCACCGGCCCGCCCAGGCTGGCGCCCGAATAGGCGCCGGTGCCGATGCCGATCAGGGTGATGCCGATCTGCACGGTGGACAGGAATTTGCCCGGATCGCTCGCCAGCGCCAGCGCCGTGGTCGCGCCCTTGCGCCCGGCCTTCTCCAGCCCTTGCAGGCGCGGCTTGCGGGCCGACACGATGGCCAGCTCGGACATGGCGAAGACACCATTCAAGGCGACGAGCGCCAGGATGATGACAAGATCGGCCCATGGAAAGGGCGTCGGATTATGGAGGGGGATCGTGGCCATGGTGGTCAACTACCTCCTATAACCGCTAATCTTTCAATTTCACAACATCCCCATCATTATCCGTTCAGTTCGCATGTGGAACAAAGGTCATACTCGCCCATTATGGGGGCAGTCGCTCCTCAGGGGCGCGAGAAGACAAGGGAATAGGACAATGAGGATTTCTCACCGCATCATCGGCGCCGCAGGGCTGGCCGCCATGCTCGCCACCACAGCCTGCACCACGGACCCGACCACGGGCCAGCGCAGCATTTCGAAGGCGGCGATCGGCGGCATAGGCGGCGCGCTGGGCGGCTATCTGCTGGGCGATCTGGTCGGCGGCCGCAACGACCGCACCGAAAAGATCCTGGGCGCGGGCATTGGTGCTGTCGCGGGCGCGGGCATCGGCGCCTATATGGACGCCCAGGAACGCAAGCTGCGCGAGGAAACCGCCGGCAGCGGCGTGGACGTGATTCGCGACGGTGACAATCTGCTGCTGCGCATGCCCTCGGGCATCACCTTCGCCTATAATCAGGCGGATGTTCAGCCGCAGTTCCAGCCGACGCTGAACGACGTCGCCTCGGTCCTGGCGCAATATCCCAAAACATATATCGACGTTTATGGCCACACCGACAGCGACGGTGCCGACGCCTATAACCAGACCCTGTCCGAACGCCGCGCCCAATCGGTCGCCAGCTATCTGGCGAGCAAGGGCGTCCAATCCGCCCGCATCGGCACCCGCGGCTTCGGCGAGACCCAGCCGATCGCGTCCAACGCCACCGAAGAAGGCAAGGCGGCCAACCGCCGTGTCGAAATCAAGATCGCCCCGGTCACCGAAGCCGACGTGAAGGGCTAAACCACAATATCCGTTCGTTTCGAGCGAAGTCGAGAAACGAGGCAAAGCCGAGTTTAGCGAAGCTAAACGCTAGGCGCATTGCTAACCGCTTCTCGACACGCTCGAAGCCAACGGAATTGTTCCGTTAAAAACTAGCCTTCAGCCCGTCGATGACGAACTGCGCCGCCAGCGCCGCCAGCAGCACGCCCAGCAGCCGCGTAATCACTGCCTCTATCTTGCGCCCCAGCAGCGCCATCAGCGGCCCTGCCGCCAGCAACGATCCCAACATCAGAAGCAACGTCACTAGCACTGCGCCCAGCACTACCAGCCGCTCCGACAAACCGTCGGCCCGCGACATCAGCAGCATGACCGTGGCGATCGACCCCGGCCCCGCGATCATCGGCATCGCCATCGGAAAGACGGAGACATCCTCCACCTCCGGCGTCTCCGCGATCTTCTGTGCCCGGTCCTCGCGCCGCTCGGTGCGCTTCTCGAACACCATGTCCATCGCGATCAGGAACAGCATGATCCCGCCCGCGATGCGAAAACTGTCGAGCGCGATGCCCAGCGTGCCGAGCAACTGCTTACCCCACAATGCGAACACGAACAGGATCGCCGCGGCAATCCCCACGGCCCGGATCGCCATCGCCCGCCGCTGCGCCGGGCTGGCACCATTGGTCAGGCTGGCATAGATCGGCGCGCAGCCGGGCGGATCGATGACGACGAACAACGTCACGAACGCGGAAATGAACAGCTCGATCATGATCCCGCCCTCACTGTGTCGTCGATCACCGTTTCATAGGCAGCGCCAGTCCACATCCGCACCGTCACCTGCCGGCTGCCGTCCGTCGCGACGTCGGCGCTCCACACCAGGCTCTCGTCGGGCGGCGGCGGCAGATCGCCCTTCTTGCCCTGCGCTGGCGGCGGCGGCGGCGCCTCCCCCTGCGGCCCGCGCTTGCACGTCGCGACCTTCCCGCTCAGAAACTCCGGTGCCGCGCGCGCGCTGGTCAGCGTGTCGCCATGGTCCATGATCCACAGCCAGCGCCCCTTCTTGCCGCGCCGCCAGATGGTGGAATAATAGCCGACCGACCCGTCCGGCCGCGTCCAGTTGCCGGTGCTCGCGGCCAGATTGCCGTCGCACGACACATAGACGACCGACGTCGACCAGCGGACCGAAGCGGCTGGATTGGCCTGCTTCTTCAGCCATTCCTTCGCCAAAACCTTCTGCGGCACGAACATCACCGCGTCGTCGGCGGCCGTTTCTGCAAAGGCGGTCCATTGCCCTTTTTCCTGCGCCAGCCGGTTGAACGCGATCTCCGCCGCAATGACGGAACTGGGATCAGGCTGAAAACGCAAAGGCGGTTTCGCAGCAACCAAAGCCGTCGCCGCCATAGCCAGCAGCGCCAGCCGCGCCCTCACAATCCCTCCGGCTTGCCAAGCCCCGCCCGCGCATGGGCCGCGACCAGGGTGTTGCGCAGCAGCACCGCGATCGTCATCGGCCCGACGCCACCGGGCACCGGCGTAATCGCCCGGACATGGGCCAGCGCCTCGGCGGTGGCGACATCGCCCACGATCCGGGCCTTGCCGTCCTCGGTATCGGTCACGCGGTTGATGCCGACGTCGATCACGGTCGCGCCCGGCTTGATCCACTCGCCCTTCACCATCTCCGCCCGCCCCACGGCGGCCACGACGATGTCGGCGCGATGGACGACGCTCGCCAGGTCGCGGGTGCGGCTATGCGCGATCGTCACGGTGCAGCTTTCGGCCAGCAACAGCGCCGCCATCGGCTTACCCACGATATTGGAGCGGCCCACGACCACGGCCTCCAGACCACTGATGTCGCCCAGTTCGTCCTTCAACAACATGATGCAGCCCAGCGGCGTGCACGGCACCAATGCCTCCTGCCCCGTCGCCAGCTTGCCCGAATTGACGACATGGAAACCGTCGACATCCTTGGCCGGATCGATCGCGCCAATCACGGCGGCCTCGTCGATATGTTTGGGCAGCGGCAACTGCACCAATATGCCATCGACCCGGTCGTCCTGGTTCAGCTCTTCGATCAGGTCGAGCAGATCCTCTTCGCCGATGCTGTCGGGCCGCTTGAACTCGAAACTATCCATGCCGGCCGCGACCGTCATCTTGCCCTTGGACCGGACATAGACGCTGCTCGCCGGGTCTTCGCCCACCAGCACCACCGCCAGCCCCGGCTTGCGCCCGGTCGCCTCGACAAAGCCCGCAACGCCCTCGCCTACCTTGTCGCGCAGGGTGGCGGCGAACGCCTTGCCGTCGATGAGCTTGCCGATGGTCATGTCAATTCTACCCATGTGTCGAGAAGGGCGGTCAGGCGCACGACCGCGTCGCCGCCCCCGCCAATAATCCGCCACCGCTTTAGCCGGTTGGTGTCGCCCGATTCCAGCAAAATCGCGCTGCGCGGCCAATCCAGCCGTTTCGACAGCAGCGCGATCAGCGACGCATTGGCCCTGCCCTTTTCCGGCACGGTGCGGACCCGCGCGGACAGCCAGTGCGCCTCGCGCTCGTCGATCCAGCCGCCGCCGATAGCGTCCTTCGCCGCCCCAGGCGTCAGCCGAACGGCGATCAGCAGGTCATTGCCCGCCACCGTCCAGACGCTCGTCGTGGCTGGCGTCGGGACTGGCGTCAGGCCGCCGCCCGCATCAGCGCCGCGAACAGATTCTCACGCACCGGGCCCTGCAAGATGATGACCGCCAGCAACACCACCATCGGCGACAGGTCCAGCGCGCCCAGATCGGGCAGCACCTTGCGCACCGGGCGATAGAGCGGCTCGGTCATCCGATCGAGCGCATAGAGGCCGTTGCGGACATATTCGTTCGACGTATTGATCACGTTGAACGCAATCAGCCAGCTCAACACCGCCTGCACGATGATGATCCACCAGATCGCTTCCAGCACGATATAGACGATGCCGTTCAGGGCGTTGAGAAATTCGAACAAGCTACCGGCCTTCCATGCTGCGCTGCCGCGAATGTGATGTCGTATCTAGCTATCTGACCATCGCGCCACAAGCGCCCGACGCGGATTAAAGACACACGCTCAGCCCGCCGGCATCGTCCCCGGCCGGATATGGCCGAACATATGCGCGACATAGTCCGCCTTGCCCAGCGCCACGCCCTGCGCCCGCAGGATCGCATAGGCGGTCATCAGGTGAAAATAAAATTGGGACAGCGTCCAGTCGCGCGCATATTGCGCCGCTGTCAGGTCAAGGATGATGCCATTGGGCAGCGCATGTTCGACCGCCGCGTCTCCGGCCATATCCAGCGCATCGGCGGGCAGGCTTTCCAGCAGCGCAACCGCCTCGCCGATCCGCGCCTTCGCGTCCGCCATCGAACCGGGCCGCTCCCCCGCCTCGCGTCCTTCGTTCAGCAACCCGTCCAGCGCGGCGGGGAACGCTTTCCCCTGCAACCGATACACCGCCTCATGCGCCTGGACGCAGGCGAAGCGGATCTGCGTCGCGAGCGGATACATGTCCGGCGCCAGCCGCGCCGACAGCAGAGCCTCGGCGTCGGCCGCGGGCAGTTGCGCCTGCGCCTTGTCCAGCCAGCCCGACAGCGTCGTCAGCATCTGCACATAGGTCGGGACGATCAGGCCGGTCAGCGTCATATCTAGGCCCCTTATTTCCGCACCAGCGTACCGGCGCCCTGGTCGGTGAAGATTTCCAGCAGCATCGCGTGCGGCACCCGCCCGTCCAATATGACCGCAGCGTCCACCCCGCCCTCGACCGCGCGGACGCAGGTTTCCAACTTGGGGATCATGCCGCCGCTGATCGTGCCGTCCTGCTGCAACACGGCGATCGCCGCGGGGTCCAGGTCGCTCAACAACTGTCCCTGCTTGTCCAGCACGCCTGCGACATCGGTCAGCAGGAAGAAGCGCGACGCCTTCAGCTCCGCCGCGATCGCACCTGCCATCGTGTCGGCGTTCACATTATAGGTATGGCCGTCCACGCCCATGCCCACCGGCGCGACCACTGGAATGATGCCTGCCTGCGCCAGCGTGTCCAATATGCGGCGATCGACGGACACCGGATCGCCGACGAAGCCCAGGTCGACATTGCGCTCGATCCCCGAATTAGGGTCCGCCTCGCGCCGCCCGCCGACCTTCTCGCACAGGACCAGCCCGCCATCCTTGCCCGAAATGCCGACCGCGCGCCCGCCAGCGCCGGCAATCCAGCCGACGATTTCCTTGTTGATCGATCCCGCCAGCACCATTTCGGCGATCTTGGCGGTTTCCGCGTCGGTGACGCGCAGGCCGCCGATAAACTGCGATTCGACCCCCAGTTTCTTCAGCATCGCGCCGATCTGCGGCCCGCCGCCATGGACGACGACGACATTGATGCCGACCGCCTTCATCAGCACGACATCCTCGGCGAAATCGCGCGCCGCTTCGGGATCGCCCATCGCATGGCCGCCATATTTGACGACGAAGGTCTTGCCGGCATAACGCTGCATATAGGGCAGCGCCTCGACCAGAGTTTCGGCCTTCGCCAGGAGCGCGGGATCGGGGGCGTGCTTGCTGTTCATGCGCGGGCGCATAAGGCCATATGCGGCCCGCCGCAAGGTTTGCGCACACCCCGCCAGCGCTCTTTGGAGCGGGAACCTATAGCCTAACCCACCCCGTTCGTGCTGAGTAGGGTCTGAGCGAAGCGAAGCAAGTCATCCCACTCAAAATAGTTAGTTCGCCAACTAACGAGAATCGCAAACCGCCCACAACTGTCGCACTCGTCGTCTCAGTTGCGATCCAACCGCCGCCCCAGCGCCACCAGCAGATAGATGACCGGCGGCACCAACAGCGCCGACAGCAGCACCTTGGCCAGCATCTGCCCCAGCAGCAATTCGCCGATCGGGAACACTCCGTAAAAAGCGATCGTCACGAACAGCAACGTATCGACGATCTGCGACAAGATGCTGGCGACCGCCGCCCGCAGCCACAACAGGCGCGCGCCCTCCTGCCCCTTGAGCATCGCGAACAGCGTGACGTTCAGCGTCTGGGAAATGCCATAGGCGATGATCCCGCCCAACCAGATGCGCGGCGTGCCGCCCATCATCATGGCGAAGGCTTCGGCCCGCTTCGGGTCCATGTCGCCCGCCGCTGGCGCTTTCAGCACCACGATCGACAACAGGATCGACGCGATCAAAGGCAGGAAACCGATCTGCACCAACCGGTTCGCGACCGCGCGGCCATGCAATTCCGCCACGGCGCTGGAAAGGGTGACCAGCAGCAAGAAGGCGAAAATCCCCGCTTCCACCGCCAGCGGCCCCAGCCCCACCATCGGCCCGATCCCGGCCAACGGCCCCAGCGCGACCTGCTTGTTGCCCAGCACGCCGGCGATGCAGACCATGCCGCCATAGAAGATCGAGAATCCGAAGAGCGAACGGCTGATGGGCGCGGGGGATGCAGTCATCGGCCGCCCTTACCGGGATTTACGCAATGGGGGAAGATGGTGACTGGCCCTTCCCCTTCTCCCCTTGGGGGAGACGGATAGGCAGCCTTGCCGCGCAACGGCTAGGCGAAGTTGGAAGAAGGGGAGCCCCCCTCACCGCAACAACCGATATTTGACCCCCATCGCCTGCGCCAGGTTGCGCAACCGCCGCTCGACCGTTTCGCCATAAAGGTCGGCGTCCCCGTCGCGCAGTTGCAATTCGATCTGCCCCTCCGTTCGGCTCAGCTGCGACACCGCCAGCGGCCCTTCGACCCCGCCCGACAGGCGCTGCGCCAGTCGGATGGCCAGCCCCCACAGCGCCGCCCGGCGCAGATCTTCGGGCGGCGCCAGCATCTCGACGCCGGGAGGCGCGCCGGTGCCGCCTCCGAAATGACTATATAGCGCCTGCGCCAACATCCCCCGCTCCGGCGCGGTGATGCCCACCCAATTGCTGTGCAGCGCGATCTCAACGCCGCGTTCTGCCCGAAAATCGGGGTTGGCCCGCCATCCCACATCAGCCAGCAGGCAGGCGGCCCGGCGGATGCGCCGCGTGGCGGCATCGTCATCGGCGAACAGCGGCGCGATCCACTTGTCGATCCGGTCGCCATGGCCGCGAAAGCGCGCCTGCGCCTCTCCCTCCGCCTCGGCCGCGACCAGCAACGGGTCATCCGCCCTGATATCCTCCGGCAACGCCTCGTACAGCAGCCCTTCGCGCAGGCCATAGGCCGACACCACCAGTCGGCTCGCCTTCAACTGCCGCACCACGACCGAGAGCAACGCCGCGGCATCAGGCAGCGTCGGCACGCGCGATCCGGTCATCGCGGGAATCTGCTTCAACCGGGTGCGATCGACATGGCTGACGATCCGGGTCAACTGCTCGGCCCGCGCCGCGGTCATCTCATATTGGTGGACGACCGGCAGCGGAAAGCTGGTCAACTGCATGTCGAACCGCGCCAGCGCGCGCCACGACCCGCCGACCAAGTAGAAGGGCAAGTCGGGTTCCGGCGTCCATCCCGCCTTCTCCAGCATCTTGACCACGATCCGCTCCAGCATCCGCGGCCCTTTGGCCCGAATTTGCGGCAGCCGCAGCACGCCCAGCGGCAGCGAAATCGTCTGTTCCACCGCCCCGCCCCGGATGCGCGCCAGTTCCAGGCTGCCGCCGCCCAGATCGCCAACGATGCCGTCTGCGTTCGGGATGCCCGACAACACCCCCATCGCCGCGCCGATCGCCTCCTGCGCGCCGGTCAGCAATTCGACCGTCAGGCCCATAGCCTTGGCGCTGGCGATGAATTCGCCCCCGTTGGTCGCATCCCGCACCGCGGCGGTGGCGACACAGCGTATCTCGCTCACCTTCATCGCCCGGCACAGATGCGCGAAGCGGCCGATGGCGCGCAGTCCTCGGTCCATCGCCTCCGGCTCGATCGCCCCCGTCCTGGCCAGCGACGCGCCCAGCCCGGCCATCACCTTCTCGTTGAACAGGGTGAACGGAATCCGCCGTGGTCCGTCATAAATGACCAGGCGCACGCTGTTCGATCCGATGTCGATGATTGCGGTGCGCGCATGCGCCGGCTGCGGCGACGTCGCCATGCTTTCGGCGACGGCGCGAACCCGGCTGAGCATCGAATTCATCAGGCGCGCCCGCGCAAACGCAACGTCGGCACCGCTTCATTATCCAGCGCCGCGCCGCGCCCGGACAGCGACGGGTTGGTCATGAAATAGCGATGCAGGTTGAACGGCTTCTCCCCCGCGTCCAGCCGCGTATAATGGCCCTCGCTGTCCAGCGACCAGCTCTGTTCGCTGTCGATCAGGTTGGCGACCATCACCTGGTCCAATATCTGGTCATGCACCGTCGGATTCTCGATCGGCGCCATGAACTCGACCCGCCGGTCGAAATTACGCTGCATCCAGTCGGCCGAACTGATGAACACCTTCGCGCCATTATTGGGCAGCGCCTTGCCGTTGCCGAACACGGCGATGCGGCTATGCTCCAGAAAGCGCCCGACGATCGACTTCACCCGGATATTCTCCGACATGCCCGGAACCCCAGGCCGCAGGCAGCATATGCCGCGCACGATCAGGTCGATCTGGACCCCCGCATTGCTCGCGGCATACAGCTTCTCGATGATGGCCGGATCAACCACGCTGTTCATCTTCGCCCAGATATTGCCCGGCCGCCCGGCGCGGGCATGGTCGATCTCCGCGTCGATCAGGCGGCATAGCGTATCGCGCAAATCGCGCGGCGACATGACCAACTTTTCCAGCCGCTCCGGCTCGACATAGCCGGTAATGTAATTGAACAGCGCCGCGGCATCGCGGCTATAGGCCGGATCGGCGGTGAAGAAGCTGAGGTCGGTATAGATGCGCGCCGTGATCGGATGATAATTACCGGTGCCGAAATGGCAGTAGCTGCGGAACTGCTCGCCCTCGCGCCGGATCACCATCGAAATCTTGGCATGGGTCTTCCAGTCGATAAAGCCATAGACCACCTGCACGCCCGCCCGCTCCAGGGCGTCGGCCCACATCAGGTTCTGCTCTTCGTCGAACCGCGCCTTCAGCTCGACCACCGCGGTCACGGACTTGCCCGCCTCCGCCGCGTCGATCAGCGCGCGAATGATCGCCGACTGCTTGCCCGCACGATACAGCGTCTGCTTGATCGCCACCACGTCCGGGTCGATCGCCGCCTGTTTCAGGAAGGATACGACGACGTCGAACGCCTCATAGGGATGATGGACGACGATGTCCTTGGCGCGGATCGCAGCGAAACAGTCGCCGCCATATTCGCGGATACGTTCGGGAAAACGCGGCACATAAGGTTCGAACTTCAAGTCCGGTCGGTCAGCGTCAACGATGCCGGACAGGTCGCTAATGCCCACGAAGCCCTCGACCTCGACCACCACCGCCTCATGGCCCTGGAGCATGTCCTGCAACATCTCCTCGACCGGCGCGGGGATGCGCTCCTCTATCTCCATGCGTATCACCCGGCCGCGCCGCCGCCGCTTGATCGCGCTGCGGAAATGGCGGACCAGATCTTCGGCCTCTTCCTCTATCTCGATGTCGCTGTCGCGGATGATGCGGAACACGCCGCTGTTGCGGACGCGATAGCCGGGGAAAAGATCAGCCGAAAAGCGCCGGATTACCGCCTCCAGCGCCATATAGCGCGCCAGATCACCGGGTATGCGCACGAACCGCGCCAGCGTCGGCGGGATCATTACCAGCTCGCGAATCGGCTGCTTGTCCGACAATCGCTCCAGGTCGAAGATGATCGACAGCCCCTGATTGGGGATGAAGGGAAAGGGATGCGCCGGGTCGAGCGCCTGGGGCGTCAGGATCGGAAAAATCTGCGTCAGGAAATGCTCGCGCAGCCATTGGCCGCAGGCTTCGTCCATCTCGCTCGCTGGCCCGATCACCTCGATGCCCACCTGCGCCAATTCGTCATGCACCGCGCCCCACACCTTCTGCTGCGCCAGCATCAGCCGCGTGCTTTCCTCGCTGATCGCGCCTAGCTGCTGCGCCGGGGTCAGCCCGTCGGCGGAACGCAGGTCGACATCCTGCAACTGCTGCCCCTTCAACCCAGCGACCCGGACGGAAAAGAACTCGTCCATGTTCGCGCCGGATATGGACAGGAAACGCAGCCGCTCCAGCAACGGATGGGCGCGGTTCATCGCCTCCTCCAGTACCCGCTGGTTGAACGCCAGCCAGGACAGCTCGCGGTTGAAATAACGGTCGCTGGGCAGCGTCAGGCTGGCGGTGGGATCGGCTTCGGCCACGGATTACTCGCGTTGCTGAGGAGGGGGATCGGGCGGGACTATAGGCGGAAAGCCTGCGACTTGCAGAGCCTCTTTCGCCAGTGCGACAGAAATCTTGCGTCCAGATGACAATGCGGCGCGATCCAGCAATTGGGTGACCGCCGCGAGCCCGCCATAGCTGCGTTCCACCCGGCGCACCAGCCATTCGGGCAGGTCGGCGGCATAGCCAGCGCCTGCGGTATCGAACGCCCGCTCGATCAGCGCGCGGGCCAACGCCTCGTCCGGCTCGTTTATCGCGACATGGGGGGCGGCGGCCAGCCGTGATCGCAAATCCGGCAGCGCCACGGTCCAGGTCGCTGGCGGCGCCAGCCCTACCATCAGCAACGGCCGCCGTTCCGTCTGCGCCGCGTTCCAGGCATGGAACAGCCGATGCTCGTCCTGCCCTTGCGCATCGTCGATGATCTCTCCGCCGCTCATCCGCGCGAAATGGCGCGCCAGCGTGGATCGGCCGGACCGCGGCGGCCCGGTCAGCACGCTCACCGACAACGGCCAGTCGCGCCAGCGTTCCAGATGCGCGACGGCTTGGGCATTGGCGTCGCTGACCAGAAAGTCACCATTGCCTGCGCCACCATGCCATTCGAAGGGCAGGCTGATCTGGCTCATTGCGGGGGCGGGGACGCCTGTCGCCGCGTGATCCGCAACGTCGTGCCGGACACGGCGACGCTATAGCCCCGCGCCTGCAATCCCGCGCGCAGCATATCGGCCGTCCCGTCGAAACTGACCTGCATCACCGACGTTCCCCCCAGCGCCAGGCTGCTGGTATTGGCGGCCCGCACGCCGGGGATCGACCGCACTGTCGATTCGCCCGCGCCGATTGATCCGACATCGGGCGTGTCGAACTGGATCGAGAAGCTCGTGCCGGTCGTGACCACGCCGGGCAGTTCCACCGCCTCGACCGGTGCCTCTGTGGCATTCTCGATCTCCAGTGCGGCCGGATCGACCGGCTCCTCGATGATGAGCGACGGGTCAGGGCGCAGGCGGCCATCGTTCAGCGCCCGGATATACAGTTCGTCGATCCGGCGCGCGCCCTCGTCCAGCATCTTGGCCAGGCCGCTGTCGTTCGACGCGCGCAGCGTCACGCTGCCGATCAGGCTGTTGTCGGGACCATAGCGCGCGGTGAAGGTGCCGGTCACTGGCCCGCCGGGATAGGCGCGGTCCAGCCGCGCGATCGGGATTACTACGTCCGCGGCACCATATTGGTCGAGCAGCACCCGCCACCACAGCCGCCCGCGCCGCCCGGTCTGCCCGGCGTTCAGCAGGATCGGATCGGCGATCGACCCGGCCACCCGCACATAATCGATCGCGCTGTCGCCGGTGCGGTATCGCGCCCAGGCCTTCTGCCATTCATTGGTGCGCTCATAGGATACGGCGGACCCGCCATCCCACAACACCGGGATGACCAGCAGGGGCGGCGATCGCATGACATTGCCCGACACGCCCAGCAACGCGCCCGTCCGCGCCCGGTCAAACAATATGCCCAGCGTCGCGACATAGCGCGTCGGCCCGGCCTGCTCATAATCGATCTCGATGCCCGAAATCATCGCTTCCAGCTGCGAATCGGACAGGGCCGGCGCCCCGCCCCCGCCATGGGTGCGGGTCCACAACATCCGCCACGCCTGCCGCTGCGCCATGCGCCATCCGGCATAGCGGGCGCTGTCGGCATCCTTGGCGAACACATCGACCTTGACCCCGCGCACCTCGAAATCGCCGCCACTGGCGATCGGCGGCACCCCGCGCTCCCCCTCCATCTGCGCGAACAGGGCAGCGGCGGCCAGGCCCAGCGCAATGGCGATCGCAATCTGGACCGGCCGCGAGAGCAGGCGCAACAGGGCTGCGGGGCGGGAAATGGTCTGGCTCAGGCTCACGCGCGCCCTTTTGGCGAGGTTTGCCCAAGATGCCAAGCGCCAACCTTCACTATCCCTCAGTCCTCCTCCCGTTCGGGCTGAGCGAAGTCGAAGCCCTCTGCTGAACGCCGTGAAGCACCTCGCTGCCCTCGGTCGGCCCCTTCGACTTCGCTCAGGGCGAACGGATGTGAGATGCAACCGCCAAGATCGAAGGTTCCGTTTTGCGCGCCTTTGCTCTAGGGCGCTCCCCCATGAGCGAGAACGAATCCTACAGCTACGCCAAGGCCGGCGTCGACATCGCCGCGGGCAACGCCCTTGTCCGCGCCATCGCGCCTCTGGCCAAGGCCACCCGCCGCCCTGGCGCCGACGCCGAACTGGGCGGCTTTGGCGGCTTTTTCGACCTCAAGGCCGCGGGCTACGACGATCCCCTGCTGGTCGCCGCCAATGACGGCGTCGGCACCAAGCTGAAACTCGCGATCGACCATGACCGCCATGATGGCGTTGGCATCGACCTCGTCGCCATGTGCGCGAACGACCTGATCGTGCAGGGGGCAGAACCCCTCTTCTTCCTCGACTATTACGCCACCGGCAAGCTGGAGAGTGGCGTCGCCGAGCGAGTCATCGCCGGTATCGCCGAGGGGTGCCGCATGGCCGGCTGCGCGCTGATCGGCGGCGAAACCGCCGAAATGCCCGGCATGTATGCCGATGGCGATTATGACCTCGCCGGCTTCTGCGTCGGCGCGGTCGAACGGACGAAGGTGCTGACCGGTAACAAGGTAAAAGCCGGTGACGTCCTCATCGGACTCGCCTCTTCGGGCGTCCACAGCAATGGCTTCTCGCTGGTCCGCCGCCTCGCCGCCGACAAGGGCTGGCGGCTCGATCGCCCGGCGATCTTCGATCAGGACGTGCTGCTGATCGACGCCCTGATGGCCCCCACGAAGATCTACGTGAAGAGCCTGCTGCCGCTGGTCCGCGCCGGCATGATCCACGCTCTCGCCCACATCACCGGCGGCGGCCTGCTGGAAAATATCCCCCGCGTCCTGCCCGACGGCTGCCATGCCACGGTCGATGCCGACAGCTGGGAACAGCCCCGCCTGATGGCCTTCCTCCAGGCGCAGGGCCATATCGAGCCGGCAGAAATGGCGCGCACCTTCAACTGCGGCGTCGGCATGGTGCTGGCCGTGGACGAAGCCCATGTCGCTGCCGTCACCAAGGCGCTGGAGGATGCGGGCGAAACCGCCTTCCGCATCGGCGCGGTGAACGAAGGCGACAAGGGCTGCACCGTCAAGGGCAGCACCGAAACCTGGAGCGCCAAGACCGACTGGTCGGCGACGCATCTGGGCTAAGCACAACCAGTTCCCCTCCCGCTTGCGGGAGGGGTTAGGGGAGGGCGTGTGGGAGAAGCTGGCCTAACAGGCCCTCCCCCGATCCCTCCCGCAAGCGGGAGGGGAGCTATTATGCACAAAGCAAAAGTCGGCGTCCTGATTTCCGGCCGCGGCTCCAACATGGCGGCCCTGCTCTACGCGGCGAAGACAGAAAGCTGCCCCTATGAGATCGTCCTGGTCGCCGCCAACGATCCGCAAGCCCCCGGCCTTGCCCTCGCCGCCGCCGAAGGCATCGCGACCTTCGGCCAGAGCCACAAGGGCCTCAAACGCGCCGAATTCGACCAGATCATCGACGCGCAACTCCGCGCGGCCGGCGCGCACTATGTCGCCCTCGCCGGCTATATGCGCCTCCTCTCGCCAGAATTTGTCGCTGGCTGGGAAGGCCGAATGCTCAACATCCACCCCAGCCTGCTACCCAAATATAAGGGGCTGGATACGCACCAGCGCGCGATCGACGCAGGCGATGCCCATGCCGGTTGCTCGGTCCATATCGTCACCGCTGAACTGGACGACGGGCCGGTGCTGGGCCAGACCCCGGTCGCGATCCTGCCCGGCGATACCGAAGACAGCCTAGCCGCCCGCATCCTGATCGCCGAGCATCAACTCTATGCTCGCACCCTCGCCGACTTCGTCACCCGCGACCGCCAGCCCGACTGGCTGCTCAACAAGGTGCGCGAAGCCGCCCTCGCCCTGCCGCAGACGGACGAGATCGTCTCCCACGGCATGCCCTGCTTCGGCATCGTCAAGGGCAAGAAGTTCGCCTATTTCACCCGCGACCATCATGGCGACGGCATCATTGCCGTCCTCGTCAAGACCACCGCGCCGGAAGAACAGGCGACCCTGATGGAAGCCGACCCGGACCGCTATTACCGCCCCGCCTATTTCGGCGCCGACTGGGTCGGCATCCGCCTCGACCTGGGCGACACCGACTGGGACCATATCGCAGGCCGTCTCCGCGCAAGCTGGCGGCAGATAGCGCCCAAGAAGCTGCTGGGCCTGATGGATATTGCAGACGAGTTTTGAGGCTGTCGCCTTTGCGCGCTCTTCCTTTCCTCATCCGCGATCCCCATAGAGTTGAGCCATGACCGACAGCCCCGCCCCCGCAATCGAGATCCGCAACCTCACCAAAGTATATAAGGGCGGCAAACGCGCGCTCGACGGCATCAATCTGTCGATCCCGCGCGGCCAGATCTATGGCCTGCTCGGTCCCAATGGCGCGGGCAAGTCGACCACGATCAACATCCTGGCCGGCATGGTGAACAAGACCGACGGCGACGTCAGCATCTGGGGCTTCGACATCGACGCCCATCCCCGCAATGCCAAGAACTCGATCGGCATCGTCCCGCAGGAAATCGTCTTCGACCCCTTCTTCACGCCCTTCGAGACGCTGGAAAATGCCGCCGGCTTCTACGGCGTGCCCAAGGACCGCCGCCGCACCATGGAATTGCTGCGCGCGGTGCATCTGGACGACAAGGCCCATGCCTATGCCCGCACGCTCTCCGGGGGCATGAAGCGCCGCCTGCTGGTGGCCAAGGCGATGGTGCACAGCCCCCCGATCCTGGTGCTCGACGAGCCGACCGCGGGCGTGGACGTGCAATTGCGCCAGCAGTTATGGGAATATGTCCGCGAATTGAACGCCTCGGGCGTGACGATCGTGCTGACCACCCATTATCTGGAAGAAGCCGAGCAATTGTGCGACCGCATCGGCATCATCAACCATGGCCAGGTCATCACCGACAAACCGACCCGCGAATTGCTGGCCATGGCGCAGGAAAAGGTCGTGCAGGTGACGGTCGACCGCGATGTGACAGTGATCCCCGACGCCCCCTGTTTCGAAAAAATAGACCTGTCGGACGAGCGCACACTGACCATCACCTATATGAAGGACCGCGCCAATGCAGGCCAGGTGCTCAGCGCAGTACAAGCGAGCGGGCTGGCGATCGTGGACGTGGTGACACGCGACCCGGATTTGGAGGATGTGTTCCTCAACCTGACGGCGGCGGCTTAGCAATTTCTCCGTTCGGGCTGAGCTTGTCGAAGCCCTCGCCTGAGCGTAGCGAAGGCAAAACCTCACGCCGTTCGGTCGAGCCCTTCGACTTCGCTCAGGGCGAACGGTAAAAAAGCATGTAGGACGACGATGACCACCACCACCCATGACGTCATCATCATCGGCTCCGGCGCGGCCGGCCTCACGGCCGCCATCAACCTCGCGCAGGACCGCAAGGTGCTGGTACTGGCCAAGGGCGCGCTTGACGGCGGGTCCACCAACTGGGCGCAGGGCGGCATTGCCGCCGTACTCGACGCCGGTGACAGTTTCGAGGCGCACGTGGAGGATACGATGGTCGCGGGTGCGGGCCTCAACGATCGGGCCACGGTGGAGTTCGTCGTGTCCGAAGCCCCCGCCGCCATCGACCGGCTGGCCGCGCTCGGCGTCCCCTTCAACGCCAGCGAGGATGGCGAACAGTTCGGCGAACGCTGGCACCTGACGCGAGAGGGCGGGCACAGCCACCGCCGCATCGTCCATGTCGACGACGCCACCGGCCATGCGGTGCAGGTCGCCCTGCTCAAGGCCGCGCGCGCCAACCCCAACATCACCCTGGTCGAGGATCTGATCGCGATCGATCTCATCACCTCGCGCCATGGCGAAAAATATTCGGGCGACGGCCATGTCTGGGGCGTTTACGCCTTCAACAAGAAAACCAAGCATGTCGACGCGCTGCTGGGCCGCGCGACGATCCTGTGCACCGGCGGCGCGGGCCGCACCTATCTCTTCTCGACAGCGCCCAGAGGCGCGACCGGCGACGGCATCGCCATGGCCTGGCGCGCGGGCTGCCGCGTGTCGAACATGGAAATGAACCAGTTCCACCCGACCTGCCTTTACAATCTGGAGGTCAAGAATTTCCTGATCACCGAAGCCGTGCGCGGCGAAGGCGGCCACCTGAAACTCCCCCCCGGCGTGCCGGGCGGCGGCGAGCGTTTCATGCCCCGCTTCGACCCGCGTGAGGAGCTGGCCCCGCGTGATATCGTCGCCCGCGCCATCGACCATGAAATCAAGCGCCTCGGCCTCGACTATGTCCATCTCGACATCAGTCACAAGCCGCCCGAATTTGTGAAGCACCACTTCCCCACCATCTACGCCCGTCTGCTGGACTTGGACATCGACATCACCAAGGAGCCGATCCCGGTCGTCCCCGCGCAACATTATACCTGCGGCGGCGTGGTGATCGACTTGGACGGCCGCACCGACCTGCCCGGCCTCTATGCCGCGGGCGAAGTCACCGAAAGCGGCCTGCACGGTGCCAACCGCCTCGCCTCCAACTCGCTGCTCGAATGTTTCGTCTTCGGCGAAGCGGCGGCCAAGCATATCCGTAGCTCTTGGGACGATCTGCCCGCCCCGCCGCTGATCCGGCCATGGGACGAAAGCCGCGTCACCAACAGCGACGAGGAAGTCATCGTCCAGCACAACTGGAAGGAAATCCGCCGCTTCATGTGGGACTATGTCGGCATCGTGCGCACCACCAAGCGGCTGGAGCGCGCCCAGCATCGCGTCGCCCTGCTGGCGCAGGAAGTGGACGATTATTACGGCAATTTCCGCGTCACCCCCGACCTTATCGAACTGCGCAACCTGTTGGAAGTCGCCCGGCTGATCGTCCGCTCCGCCCTCCACCGCAAGGAAAGCCGCGGCCTCCACTACACGCTCGACTATCCCGAAACCTTGGCGCGGGCGGTCGATACGGTATTGGCACCCTAGCTTAAAAATTCTTTCAACGCCGCGTTGAAGCGCGCCGGCTGGTCGCCCATCACCATATGGCCGCTCGGCCCGATCGCTTTCAGCAGCGTGGCCTTGCGCGGCGCATAAGCGGTACGAAAGCGGCTGGTGATCGCCGCGGCCTGCTCGGCGTCGCTGCCGACGGCATAGACCACCTCCAGCGGCGCAGCGAGCCGCGGCAAAACGGGCGTCAGGTCGATATTGGCCAGGTCGCGCAGCGCATTGGCGATGACATCGGCATCGCTGCCCTTGGCGCCGGGCGTCTGCGCGACCATCTGCCCCAGATAGCGCCGCCCCGCCAGTGTGCCGGTCAAATAACCGCTCAGCTGGTCAGCCAGAAAGCCCATGCCGCTGGCCGTCCCGCCCACCATCGCCGCGCCCGCGGGCAGCATATCGACCACCATCACACGCCGCGCCAGTCCTTTGAGGCCCAGCAGCATCGCCAGCGTGCCGCCCATGCTATGCCCCACGATTACCGGCCGCTTCAGCCCTGTCGCGACGATATAGCGGGCGATCTCGTCGGCGACCGGCTGGATCAGCGCGCCGCTGGCATTGGCTTCCGGGGCAAGGCCGGCAAAGCCGCGCACATGGACCAGATGATAACGATAGCCCGGCACCCCGCCCAGCACCCCGTTCCAGATGCCCGGACCACTGGCGAGGCCAGGGATCAGGATCACGTCGGCGCCCGCCCCGCGTATATTCATCGCAATTCGGCGCGACACGAACGGCGCGGCATGCGCCACCCCGCTCCACAAAACGCCACCCGTCGCGAGCGCGCCGAGCATCAGCGTGCGCCTGTTCATCCTTGCATCGATCATGCCGCCTTCTTGCCCACCCTGCCCTGAACCGCAACTGAGCGGCTTGGCCGCCGATCAAAGAGTTGCATCGTTCATGCTCCTTACATCGCATTTGTGGAATCATTCGTCGCATCGGTCTTGCCGGACAAGCAGCAGGCCGCCCCTATGACGCCAAGAGAGTGCGGGGACGCTAATGACATTGCATAAAAACCGGGGCGGTTCTGCGCGCCTGGTCCTGTTGATCGTGGCGCTGTCGGCCTGTGTGAGCGCGCCAGAGCCACCGCCCGCGCAGGCGGCCGCTGCCGTGCCGCAAAAGCCGCAACCCACCACCAACACATGGCCGATCCGTCAGGTAGCCAATCCGCCCCTGCCCTATCGCGATATCGACCAGAATGAAGCGCCGCCCCCAGCGCTGGTCAGCGTCGTGCGCAATCTGGGCCAAAGCTTCCGGGGCAAGGTCGGCATCGCCGTCCGCCGTGTCGGTGCGGATTGGACCGTCGCCTGGAACGGCAGCGCCCTGTTCCCGCAACAGAGCGTCTCGAAGCTATGGGTGGCGATGACCTTCCTCGACGCGGTCGATCGCGGCAAGTTACGCATCACCGACACGACCACGATCACCCGCAACGACCTGACCCTCTTCCACCAGCCGACCGCGGCGTTGGTGGCCAAGGAGGGCGGCTGGACCACCAGCTACTCCGACCTCATGCGCCGCGCGATGACGCAGAGCGACAATACCGCCAACGACACGCTGCTACGCGCCGTCGGCGGCCCCGAAGCGGTCCGCAGCTTCCTGGCGCGGCGGATGATCAAGGATATCCGCTTCGGGCCGGGCGAACGGCTGCTGCAATCGGCGACGGCCGGCATGGACTGGCGGCAGGATTATTCGATCGGCCGCAATTTCTACGCCGCCCGCAACAAGCTCCCCATGTCGGTGCGGGTGAAAGCGCTCGACAATTATCTCGCCAGCCCGCCCGACGGCGCGCCCCCCTCCTCGATCGTCCAGGCGCTGGCGAAGCTGAAGGAGAACCAGATGCTCTCCCCCGCCTCCTCGCGCCTGCTGCTGTCGATCATGGCGGAGGCCAAGACCGGACCGCAGCGGATCAAGGGCGGTGTGCCGCCAGGCTGGCATTATCTGCACAAGACCGGGACGGGTCAGGATCTGCCGCCCCGTTCGACCGGCTTCAACGATATCGGCATCATGACCGCACCCGACGGCACCAACTATGCCGTGGCGGTGATGATCGGATCGACCACCGTCGGCATACCGGAACGCTGGGCGCTGATGCAGGCGGTGGCGAAAGCGGTCGCGGCGAACCACGAACCGCGGTAAGGCGCTTGTAACATTGGCTATATCCGTTCGTCCTGAGTAGCCATTGAGCGAAGTCGAAATGGCATATCGAAGGACATGGCTTAGCGCCTGATGCTTCGATACGGGTCTTCGACTTCGCTCAGCCCCTACTCAGCACGAACGGGCTGGGTTAGACTAATGCCATACCGCTCTAAAACCGCCGCACAACGCCCAGATAGACCTGGCTGTCCGGGCTGTCCGCATTCAGGCCGATATTGGCGCCGATATCGAACTGCATGTCGTCCGACGGCTGCCAGGCGAAGGACAGGCCGGCGAGCGCCTCGGTTGCATGACCGGCGGGATCTTCGTCGCGCGTCACCTGCGCTTCGATCGCCCCGGACACGCTGTCGCTCAGCGAAAAGCCCAGACCTGCGACGCTGCCATAGGCGATGTGGCGGCCATCGCGATCCCCATCGACCGCCGCGTCGATCTCCGGCGTCAGGCCCAGCGAAAAACCCCCACCCAGGTCGAAACTGACCGGCACGATCAGCCCTGCGCCCCAATCGCCACTGCCGATCGCCGATCCGCCGGCCGGAAGAGAAACATAGGGCATGATCGCAATCGAAAAACCCGATCCATCGGGGTTGGACAGGTTCCGGCGCAGCGCCACCTGCACGTCGCCCACGCCGCTATCCTTCTCAACCGCGCCGCTCAGACGATCGCGCGTGCGGACATGACCATAAGCGGTCCAGCCGATCTGCGCCTCCAGATGATCGCCCAGCCCCAGTCGCACCAGCGCGTCGCCGGCCTGGATCGTGTCGGTGCGGGTCGATATATCCTGCTGCCGGGTCCAATCGCCCAGCCCCAGTTCCACCACCATGCGCCCCGGCTCCACAGTGCAGGCCGGTGTGCCCAGGCCCGGCCGGTCGGCGCACAGATCGCGCGGCTCCTGCGCCATCGCCATACCCGGCGCGAAGGCCAACACCGCCGTCGCCATCATCCGCACCATTCGCCGCCCCAATCGCATTGCCGTTTCCCCCATGACCGCCACGCTATATGCACTTTCCTGTTAGAAATGATGCAGAAATAGTTCACCGCGTCGGCAAGCCAACCGCCGCCGACACGGCCATCGTTGCTGCCTACTGGAGGGGCGGCGCGTAACCCGCTATCCCCCTCCCCATGACCCAGAATCACCTCTATCTCGTCGATGGCAGCGGCTATATCTTCCGCGCCTATCACCAGCTTCCCCCGCTCACCAACCAGCATGGCCAGCCGGTCGGCGCCGTCTATGGCTATACCACCATGCTCTGGAAGCTGGCCGAGGAGTTGGGCAAAGCGGAAGGCCCGACCCATATGGCGGTGATCCTGGACAAGGGATCGCACACCTTCCGCAACGATATGTACGACCAGTATAAGGCGCACCGGCCGCCTGCGCCGGAGGATCTGGTCCCCCAATTTCCGATGATCCGCGACGCCACCCGCGCATTCTCCCTCCCCTGTATCGAGGAAGCCGGCTTCGAAGCCGACGACATCATCGCCACCTATACCAAGGCGGCGGTCGCGGCCGGCTGGCATGTCACCATCGTCAGTTCCGACAAGGATCTGATGCAGCTGATCCAGCCCGGCGTCGACATGTACGACACGATGAAGAATGAACGGCGCGGCGCGGACTATGTCATGGGCAAATTCGGCGTGCAGCCCGAACAATTGGGCGACGTGCTGGCGCTGATGGGCGACAGCGTCGACAATGTGCCGGGCGTGCCGGGCATCGGCCCCAAGACCGCGTCGAAACTAATCACCGAATATGGCGATCTGGAATCGGTGCTGGCCGCCGCGCCGGCGATGAAAAAGTCGAAGATGCAGGAAAACCTGATCGCCAACGCCGACATGGCCCGCCTTTCGCGACGGCTGGTGGCGCTGCATGACAGCATGGACCTGCCCGAACCGCTCGAAGACCTGACGCTCAAGGGCATCCCCAAGGAGCCGCTCCAGCAATTCCTGTCCCACCACGGTTTCAAGACCCTGCTCAATCGCCTCGGCGCGCCAGCCGCCGCCGTCGCGGTCGCTAGCATCGCCGCCACGACTTTAGCCCCCGTAGCGCTAGCCGCGATCGAACACCCCGCGATCGACTGCGCCCTCTACGAAACCGTCACCACCGTCGAGCAGCTGGAAGCCTGGATCGCCGAAGCGCAGGCGCTGGGCGTGGTTGCGGTCGATACCGAAACCAACAGCCTCGACAGCATGGAATCGGGCCTGGTCGGCATTAGCCTCTCCACCGGGCCGGGCCGGGCCTGCTACATCCCGCTCGCCCACCGCTCCGCCGACGACATGTTCGGTGAGGTGCCGACGCAAATCCCGCTCGACACCGCGATCCGCCTCCTGCGCCCGCTGCTGGTCGACGATGCCGTGCTCAAGGTCGGGCATAATATCAAGTATGACCTCAACGTCCTTGCCCGCGTCGGGCTGGAGGTGACGCCGATCGACGATTCGATGGTGATGAGCTTCGACCTCGACGCGGGCAAGTCGCTGGGCGGTCATGGCATGGACGAAGCGGCCAGCGTCCATTTGGCGCATACATGCATCAGCTTCAAGGAGGTGACCGGCACCGGCAAGAAGGCGATCAGCTTTGCCCATGTCCCGCTCGACCGGGCGACCGCCTATGCCGCGGAGGATGCCGAAGTGACCTGGCGGCTGTGGCATAAATTGTCGCAGCGGCTGGCGGCCGAGCGAGTCACCCGCGTCTATCAACTGGTCGACCGGCCGTTGATCCCCGTCGTTGCGACCATGGAGCGCCACGGCATCAAGGTCGATCGCGAACAACTCTCCCGCCTGTCCGGCACCTTCTCGCAATCGATGGCGGGACTGGAGGCGGAAATCTTCGACCTTGCCGGCCACCCCTTCACCATCGGATCGCCGCAGCAACTGGGCGTCGTCCTGTTCGACGAAATGGGGTTGAAGGGCGGCAAGAAGGGCAAGAGCGGCACCTATTCCACCGACGTCACCGTGCTGGAAAAGCTTAAGGCCGAGGGGTCAAAGATCAGCGGCCTGGTGCTGGAATGGCGGCAATTGTCGAAGCTCAAATCCACCTATACCGACGCCCTGCAGCAACAGATCAACGCCGACACCGGCCGGGTCCATACTAGTTACTCGCTGACCGGGGCGCAGACCGGGCGGCTGTCCTCGACCGATCCCAACCTTCAGAATATCCCGATCCGCACCGAAATCGGCCGGCAGATCCGCCACGCGTTCGTTGCGGAACCCGGCAATGTCATCCTGGCGGCGGATTACAGCCAGATCGAGTTGCGCCTGGCCGCCCATATGGCCGATGTGCCCGCGCTGAAGGAAGCGTTCGCGGCGGGCGAGGATATTCACAACCGCACCGCGCAGGAATTGTTCGGGGAGGTCAATCGCGAAACCCGCGGCCGCGCCAAGACGATCAACTTCGCTATCCTCTACGGCATTTCGCGCTGGGGCCTGGCGGGCCGGCTGGAAATCAGTGCGGACGAAGCGCAGGACATGATTTCCCGCTATTATGAGCGCTTCCCCGGCATCAGCGTCTATATCAATGAGACGCTTGAAAAGGCGCGCGCCAACGGTTTCACAGAGACGTTGTTCGGCCGCAAGACGTGGTTCCCGCGCATCGCCGCACCGATCCAGCATGAACGGCAGGGCGCCGAACGCGCCGCGATCAACGCCCCGATCCAGGGCACCAGCGCTGACATCATCAAACGGGCGATGGCGCGCATAGGGCCAGCACTGGAGCAGGCGGGTCTAAACCGGGTTCGGATGCTGCTCCAGGTTCATGACGAACTGGTGTTTGAACTGCCCGAAGGCGATGTCGAAGCCGCCAGCGCGGTGATCCGCCGGGTGATGGAAAGCGCCGCCGAACCGATCGTGACGCTCAGCGTGCCGCTGGGCGTGGAGATCGGCACGGGTGCGAGTTGGGGCGCGGCGCACTGATAAACAAAAGGCTGGCCCGATTGGGCCAGCCTTTTTTAGTCGAACAGCTCTTCCAGAAAGCTCTTCTTACGCTTCTTCGGATAGCCCCGCCCGTCGTCTCGATAATCGCGATCCGGGCGGTAGCTTGCCTGTCCGAAGGGTGCCGGCTGCGGCGATGGTGGCGCACCACCACCCTGCCCTGACCGCTCGATGATCTTGTCCAACTCGCCCCGGTCCAGCCAGACGCCCCGGCATTGCGGGCAATAATCGATCTCCACCCCCTGCCGGTCCGTCATTGCCAATCCGACATGACAGACCGGGCAGAGCATGGCCGATACGGCAGCCTGATCCCGCATCCGCTTACTCCCGCTCGCCGGTCAGGCTGAGCAGCATCTGGAACAGGTTGACGAAGTTCAGGTACAGCGACAGCGCGCCCATCACCTGCATCTTCTGCGCGACCTCGTGACCCGCATAGACGAAATAGTCCGACTTGATGCGCTGCACGTCCCAGGCGGTCAGGCCAGTGAAGACCACCACGCCGATGATCGAGATGACCATCTGCATCGCCGAAGACCCCAGGAAGACATTGATCAGGCTGGCGACGATGATGCCGATCAGGCCCATCATCAGGAAGCTGCCCATCTTCGTCAGGTCGCGCTGGGTGGTATAGCCCCACAGCGACATGGCGAGGAACATCACGGCGGCCGAGAAGAAGGCCTGGGCGATGCTGCCGCCGGTGAAGACCAAGAACACGCTGCCCAGCGACACACCCATCACGGCCGCAAACGCCCAGAAGGTCATGCGTGCCGTTGCGGTGGACATTGTCTCGATGCGGAAGCTGAAGAAGAAGACGAAGGCCAGCGGCGCGAAGATCGCCACCCACTTCAAGGGCGTACCGTAAATGGCGGCGGCCAGCGCCGGTGTGTTGCCGACCAGCGCCGCGACCAAGCCGGTGATGACCAGGCCAAGGCCCATATTGCGGAAGACGCCCAGCATGTGCGCGCGCAGGCCGGCGTCGGTCTGCGCCGTCTGGCTGGCACCATAGCCCGGCATGCGAACGGGATTATTCATGGGAAACACTCACTCCATCATCCAATGTGGTTCGAGTGGCCCGGTGCGGTTTCTTGCGGCAAAGAAAGGGGCAGTTTACCGCAAAACCAGCACCGGGCACACCCGATGCGGTCCGACATCGCGACATGGATCAGGGGGAAATCCATATCGCCAGAGGGGCCCGGCCCGCATCAAGAATATTGGGTGGGAAACGCCGGGGCGCAAGGGATCGCCCCGCCTGCAACATTTTATTACAATCTGATCGTGTGCGCAGGTCATGGACAGAAGGTGATGGACAGGGGCAGCCATGCGCGAAAGAGACAGCAAGTTGGACATTTGTATCGCCTTGTCCAATTTTGTTACTTAGCTAACTAACTTATTATCCCTATGGAGATGGCAGGGAAGGATTGACCCTCATGACGCTTCGCGACATGGCGTATCCCCATGTCCGACGACCAGCATATCCCAGCGCCGCTGCGCCTGTTCAACAGCCTGACCCGCATGATCGAAGCCTTTGCGCCGATCGAACCGGGCGAAGCGCGCGTCTATACCTGCGGCCCAACCGTCTATAATTACCAGCATATCGGCAACATGCGCGCCTATGTCTTTGCCGATACGCTGGGGCGGACATTGAGTTTCAAGGGCTATGCCCTGCGTCACGTCATCAACATCACCGATGTCGGCCACCTGACATCGGATGCAGATGCGGGCGACGACAAAATGGAAAAGGCAGCCGCGGCCAAAGGTCAGTCGGCCTGGGACATTGCGGCCTTCTATACGCAAGAGTTCAAGCGCGACATCGCCTGGCTCAACGTCCGCGCGCCCGCGCGCTGGACAGTAGCGACCGATTATGTGTCACAGATGA
This sequence comes from bacterium, assembly GCA_030824575.1. Taxonomy (GTDB): domain Bacteria; phylum Pseudomonadota; class Alphaproteobacteria; order Sphingomonadales; family Sphingomonadaceae; genus Sphingobium. The sequence continues at coordinate 93,161 of JAVBXL010000220.1, forward strand.
TCGATGCGGCGACTGCTATTGCGGTCGACTATTGCTATGAACTGCCGTCGGGCCTCTATTTCGACACATCGAAGGTCGCCGATTATGGCCGTCTCGCCCGTACAACCACCGATGACGGCGAAAGCCGGATCGAAGCGGTGGAGGGCAAGCGCCACGCCGCAGACTTCGCGATCTGGCGCAACACGCCGCCGGGCGAAACCCGGCAAATGGAGTGGGATTCCCCGTGGGGTCGGGGCGCGCCGGGCTGGCATCTCGAATGCTCGGTGATGAGCCGCGCAGAGCTTGGCTTGCCGTTCGACATTCATACCGGCGGAATTGACCATCGCGAAATTCATCATCCCAATGAAATCGCGCAAAACCAGGCGATCCAGGGCCTGCCCGGCGTCCACGGGGCGCTAGATTGCGCCGAACATTCAGGCGCGCGCCTGTGGATGCACAACAACTTCCTCATCGATCGTGGTAGCAAGATGAGCAAATCGTCGGGCGATTTCCTGCGCCTGCAACTGCTGGTCGACCGCGGCTATCACCCCCTCGCCTACCGCCTGTTGTGCCTTCAGGCCCATTATCGTAGCGAACTGGAGTTCAGCTGGGACAATCTGGCCGGCGCCCTGACCCGGCTCAAGCGACTGGTCATGGGAGTCGAGGGGTTGAAGGCGCGCGCCGAGGGCGTGACCTGGCAATCGCCGCGGCTCGACTATCTGCGCGCCAACCTGCATCCCAAGCTGGTGCCGCTGCTCGAACAGTTCGACGCGGCGATCGCCGACGACCTGATGACGCCGCGCGCCCTGCCCCTGTTGGAAGAGGCGACGGCCATGAAGAAGGTGCCGGTGGACGAAAAGCTCTGCCTGATCGCCGCCTTCGACCAGGCGCTGGGCCTCAACCTGCTGACGCTGTCCCGCGCAGACCTGCGGGTGCAGCCGAAGGACGCGCAGATCACGCCGGAGGAGATCGAGGCAGAATTGGAACGGCGCACCGCCGCGCGCGCCGAAAAGGACTTCGCCCTGTCGGATGAAATCCGCGACGCCCTGATCGCCCGCGGGGTCGAGGTGATGGACGGCGATCCGCTGCGTTGGGACTGGCGGCTGACACTGGGTTGACGGTCGCGCGCGCGCATCGGCCTTGACGCCCGCCTTCCGCCGACACAAGAGGCAAGCGGGTCGATTGAAGAGCGGGGGTGGTGTCATGCAGCTTTCCACGCGGTATGCGGCTGTGCTTCTGGCGCTGGCCCTGCCGACCCATGTGGCGTCGGCGGCCGCCCCGACCAGCGCTGTGGCTTTCTCGCCCACCGACCCACGCCACGCCCGGCTCTACTCGCTCGAACGCCAGGCCTTCGCCCTGTTCGACAATGACGATTATGCCCTGTCCATGTCGCAAAAGACCCGCGACGCCTGGATGCGCCTGCACGCCGCCGCCTTGAAGACAAAGGTGGCGGGCAAACCCCACCCGCTGGCCGGCGTCGCGTTGATCAACCTGTCCTCCATGGACCAGATCGACGGCAAGAATCCCGATGCGCTGGCCCATGTGACGGAAGGTCTGGCGCTGGTCGCGCCGTTCGCCGACGCCTATCCAGTGGCCTGGATGCAGGGCCTGTCGATCAAGGGCTATGTCCAGGCCGCATTGGGCGACGTCACCGGCGGCGCGGACATATTGGCGCAGGCCAGCCGGTACATGGACGGCTATATCGCCCGCACCCCGCCGGACAAGCTGGACGAATCGACCCATATGTTGCGGTCCAACATCGCCTTCTCCCACGCGCAAGCGCTGACCCGCCTTGGCCGCAATGACGAGGCGGTGGACGCGCAAAGGGCCAGCATGGAAGCGCGGATAGCGGCGGTCGGACCAAACAGCCCCGATACGATCGGCTCTTATTATAATTATGCGCAGATGCTCCAGCGCGCCGAACGCGATGGCGAAGCGGAAAAATATGCCCGCATGGCGGTCGACATCGCCACAGATCATGTCGACCGCAAACATCCCAGCTACGCCCGCGCGCTGGAGGCGTTGGGCCTGCTGCTGTCGCGGACGGGGCGACGCAACGAAAGCCTGGATTATCTCCAGCGGGCCATCGCCATCAAACGCGATACGGTGGGAACCAGCAGTCTCTATTTCCAGTTCGGCCTGCAAAATCTCGGCACGGTGTTACTGCCGTTGGAACGCTATGCCGACGCTGAAACGCTCTTTAGGGAGGCCGAACGCAGCTTTCGCGGAATCGAGGGCGACAATAGCCCGCAATCGGCCCGCGCCCTCGCCTTCGCCGCTTCGGCTGCCCTGGCGGAAGGACGGCGCGATCAGGCCATCGAACGGTTTAACGCTGCCCTGGCGCGGGTGCGCGCGGGATCGGACAAGGACCGCGATATCGGCCAGCGCGTCTATCCCTATCTGATCCCCGCTTTGATCGCTGCCGGACAGGGCGAAGCATCCCGCGCCGCCGCCGCCGCCTTCGCCGCGGAAACCCGCCAACTCGATAATGCGCCTGCGATTCCCTTGGCGCAGGCGGCGATGCTGTCGGCCTGGACCGGATCGAACCCGGCGACGCTCAATGAATCGGCGGAACGGCTGGCCGGGGTTTTGCGTGACGGCACAGTCATGAACGACAATGGCGAACTGACGGAAGAACAACGCGGGGCGCTCGACACTGTGCTGGCCGTCGCCGCGCAGACCCAGGATGCCGCGTTGGCGCTGGACACGATGGCGGTGCTGGCGGGGTCGCGCATTGCCCAGGCAAACCGGTTGGTCTCCCAGCGCATGGTGACCGATCCCGGATTGGGCGGTCGGGTGCGCAGCCTGCAGGATAAGGTGAAGACGCTGGAAGCCGCCGACCGCCGCCTGTTGAAGGCGTTGGCGACGGACAATGGCGTCGCCGCGGCCCGCGCAGAGCGGGCAACGATCGCGGCGGTCGTGGAGGCCGAGCGCGCGACCATCGCCCGCGACTATCCGCGCTGGGTGGATGCGCATGGGGGTGAGCAGCCCGATCTGGCCGCCGTGCGCGCCAGCCTTGGCCGGGGCGAAGCGCTGCTGGCGGTGATGCCGGCCTTTGACGGCGTCTATTTGTTGGCCATTGGGCCTGATGGCACACGGATCGAGCGAGCGGGGATGGATCGCACTGCACTGGTGGCGCTGGTCGGTCGGCTGCGATCGTCGCTGACCCCGGCCGGCTTTGACCAAAACAGCGCGCACGACCTCTACCGTCAGATTTTCACGCCCGGCATCCTCGCCGCGCTGGGCCAGGCCCGCACGCTGCGCATCGTGCCGACCGGCGCCTTCGCGTCGTTGCCATTCGGGATGTTGCTACAGCATCCCGTCGCTGCGGTGACGCGCGACACGCCCTGGCTGATCCGCCGCTTCGCGATAGAGGTGCAACCCGGTTTCGCGACAGGCGGCGACCGGCGGCGGCAGATGGCCATGCGCGGCCAAAGCTTTCTGGGCATCGGCGCGCCGCTCGCTTTCGCCGACGCCAAACCGGCCGACGTGACGCGGGGAACAGGGGCGCTTCTGGCCGCCAGTTCCTATTTCCGCAATGGCGGTGCCGATGCGCGGGCATTGTCCCAACTGCCGCCGCTGCCGGGATCGCTCGCCGAATTGCGGGCGATCGCCGACCGCTTCGGTGCGGATCACGCCACCTTGTTGATCGGCGCGGACGCCAGTGAAGCCAGGCTGCGGGACCGCGACCTGTCCAGCTATGGCGTCATCCTGTTCGCTACCCATGGCCTGGTGAGCGGCGAGATGGAAGGCGTAGCCGAGCCGGCGCTGGTCCTGTCTCCACCCGACGCCGCCACGGCGGGCGAAGACGGGCTGCTGACCGCGTCGGAGGTCGCATCGATGCGGATCGGCGCGGAATGGGTGATCCTGTCGGCGTGCAACACCGCAGCGGGGAATGATGCGCAGGCCCCGGCCTATTCGGGGCTGGCGCAGGCGTTCCGCTATGCCGGGGCGGGATCGCTGCTGGTATCGCACTGGCCGGTGCGGGATGACGCCAGCGCCTTCGTCACGCTCGAAACGGTGAAGGGCGCCGCGCGCGGCCTGCCCCGCGCCGTGGCGTTGCAGCGGGCGATGCTCCGGTTGATCCGATCGAAGCGGCCCGACGCCGCCCAGCCCTATATCTGGGCGCCGTTCATCCTGATGGGGCGTTAACCCGCTTCCAGCGCCGCGCCGGCCTCCATCCAGATTTCCTCCGCGCTCTCCAGCTTCTTTTCCACCTCGGCCCGCTTCACCATCAACTGGCTGGTGGTCATCTTCGCCTCCGCGCCGGTCGCGGCCTTGGGGTCGGACAGGACCACATCGATGCGCTTGCGCTCGGCGATCAGGGTCGTCATTTCGCGCTCCGCCTTGTTGACCGCGTTCTTCAAGACCTTCTGCTTCTCGCGCCATTCGGCGGCGGCCTTCTTGTCGGCCTTGCGGTCGACCTTGGGGGCGTCGCCGCTGCTGTTACCGTCGGCCTTGCGCAGGATGATGTCGGTATAGTCATCCAGCGATCCGTCGAACGGCTGGGCAGTGCCGTTGTCGACCAGCACCAGACGGTCGGCGACCAGTTCGATCATGTGGCGGTCATGGCTGACGATCACCACCGCGCCGCTATAATCGTTCAGGGCCTGGACCAGCGCCTCGCGGCTGTCGACGTCCAGATGGTTGGTCGGTTCGTCGAGGATCAGCATGTGCGGCGCGTCGCGGGTGATGAGGGCGAGGGCCAGACGGGCGCGCTCGCCACCGGACATGGAGCCGACCTTCTGCACCGCCCGCTCGCCGGAGAAACCGAAGCGGCCGAGTTGGGCGCGCACCGCGCCCGGCGTCGCGCCCTTCATGACGCGGGTCATATGTTCCAGCGGCGTGTCGGTGACGTCCAGTTCCTCGACCTGATATTGGGTGAAATAGCCGACATTCATTTTGGGGCTGGAGGCCATCGTCCCTTCCATCGGGGCGAGTTGCGCGGCGATCAGGCGGGCCAGCGTGGTCTTGCCATTGCCGTTGCGGCCGAGCAGCGCCAGCCGGTCGTCGGGGTCGATGCGCAGGTTGATGCGCTTGAGGATCGGCGTTTCGGTGTAGCCGACCGAGGCCATGTCCATGGTGATGAGCGGCGGGCGCAGTTCGGCGGGGCTGGGAAAGCCGAAATGCAGCGTCGGGTCTTCGCTGGCGGCGGCGATGGGCTGCATCCGTGCCAGCGCCTTGGCGCGGGACTGGGCCTGTTTCGCGGTCGAGGCGCGGGCGGAGTTGCGGGCGACATATTCCTGCAATTTCTCGCGCTCCGCCTGCTGCTTGGTGCGGGCCGATTCGAGCTGGGCGAGCCGTTCGGCGCGTTGCCGCTCGAACGCATCGTAACCGCCAGGATAGAGGGTGACCTTCCCCCCTTCCAGATGGAGGATATAATCGACCACATTGTTGAGCAGGTCGCGTTCGTGGCTGATGACGACCACGGTGCCGCGATAGGCTTTGAGGAAATTTTCCAGCCAGAGCGTGGCTTCGAGGTCGAGATGGTTCGACGGTTCGTCCAGCAGCAGCAGGTCGGGATTGGAGAAGAGCAGCGAGGCGAGCGCCACGCGCATCTTCCAGCCGCCCGAATAGCTGTCGAGCGGGCGGCCCTGCATTTCCTCGTCAAAGCCCAGGCCCACCAGGATGCGGGCGGCGCGGGCGGGCGCGGTATAGGCGTCGATCGCGGTCAGCCGCTCGTAGATATGGCCCAGGCGATCGGGGTCTTCGGTATGCTCCGCCTCCGCCATCAGCTCGGCGCGTTCCTTGTCGGCTTCGAGCACGGTGTCGAAGGGGGTCGCGGTGCCGGATGGGGCTTCCTGCGCGATATAGCCCAGCCGCGTGTCGCGGGGCATGTCGCACGACCCTTCATCCGGGTCGAGCTGGCCGATCATCACCTTCATGAGCGTGGACTTGCCAGCGCCATTGCGGCCGATGAGGCCGACGCGGCTGCGCGGCGGCAAGGCGGCGGCGGCGCGATCGAGAATGACGCGGCCGCCAAGGCGCACGGTGATAGCGTTGAGATTCAGCATGGGCGCGCCTGTAGCAGAGGTGCGACGGGTCGGAAAGGCGTGGTGGCGGCGTTTTGCAAGGTGGGGCGGCGTTGCGAAGTTCACACTGTCGTGGCTGACGCAAAAGCGTGGGGACGGACGGGTGGCGTCGATTTCGCAATAGGAGAATTTTTGCTAAATGGAGGTGTGGCGCGCAGCGGTTTAGCGGCGGACGGGAGGCTGACGGTGGAAAGAGCTGGGGGATTATGGCATGATTGGTGGGGAGTAGGACAGGGGGATGTGGCCGATTGCGAAAGAGCAGCTTTTGGTGACAGGCCTGAGTGAGCGGCCATTCCCGGTCTCAGCTTAAATGGTTGGATTGGATCATTGTGCGCTCTACGGCCCACGATAAGATGCCGACAGCGAGCGAGTCGAACATGGGGCAAAAATGAACATTTTAACGAAGGCGATTTCGGCGGACGATGCTGCAGAGTTGCTTTCTATCTCAGAGACCCATTTTCTCGATCTTAAAAGTGTAGACATAAAACCTGCCAAGCTCTCGAAAACTATTTCTGCGTTCGCGAATACCAGCGGCGGCGAAATTTTTGTTGGCATCAATGAACAAGCAACTATCGATGGCAAAGAGCGTGTGTGGTCAGGCTTTGCCGACGAAGAGGCTGCAAACGGGATTTTCCAAGTAATCCAAGAATTAGATCCTCTTGGAGGTAATGTGTCAGGCCAGTTTATTTCCGCAGATGGATACCCCGGTCTGGTTCTTGTTCTGACCGTTTTCAAATCGCAGAGCATAATCGCCGCATTAGACGGAAATGTCTATATACGTCGTAGCGCGCAAAGTTTGAAAGTTGCTGACGCGGCGCTGGAAGCTCTTCGGTTTGATAAAGGCGTGAAGTCCTTTGAGGACGAAATAGCAGACGTTGAACAAGAGGCTGTCACTAACTCGGAAATGATAATTGAATTTCTCTTAAGCACAATACCTACCGGAGAGCCTAAAATTTGGCTATAAAAACAACGTGTTATGGCGGGTGATCGCCCGACAGTTGCGGCTGTTTTACTTTATTCGGATACGCCGCAAGCAATTCTACCTAAGCGTTCCGCAATTAAGATATTACGTTACCAAACTAAAGCAGATGCAGAACGTGATTTCTTGGCGAGCGATCCTGAGACTATCGAGGGGCCTATATATTCCCTTATATACGATGCAGTTGAGCGGACCAAAGAGATCATTGAAGGGATAGAGAAAGCCGGGCTAGGAGGTCTTGAGAGGATCGCTTATCCGCAAGAAGCTTTGCATGAGATTTTTACTAACGCTGTGCTGCACCGTGATTACAGCATCGTTATGGATATTCAGGTTCGTATTTTCGACAATCGAGTTGAGATTGAAAGTCCCGGACGGCTTCCTGGTCATGTCACTTTGGCAAATATCCAGAGTACGCAGTTCGCTCGCAATCCGAAAATTGTTCGCTTAATTAACAAGTTCAAGAACCCACCCAACAAAGACGTGGGTGAAGGTATCAACACTGCATTCGAAGCTATGGAGAAGATACGGCTTAAGCGGCCATTGTTCGAAGAACACGAGGGCTCTGTAGTTGTAATTCTGAAGCACGAAAGCCTCGCTTCGCCCGAACAAATGGTGATCGAATATCTAAATAATGAAGAAGAAATTACGAATGCTATAGCGCGCGATCTCACCGGCATTAAATCGGAGAATTCGATGAAGCAGGTGTTCTATAAACTGCGCGAGACCGGTCAACTTGAACAAACTCCAAGGGTCAAAGGGAAAAAGCCATCATGGAGGAAGCCGGCAGTCGACCAAGACGGGATCGACGCAGCTTAACCTAATATTTTCGGGTACGAACTGGACACCTCGAAAAACTCTGGCGTTTGGCAGGCAGATTTGATTCACTTCGCCGACGATGCGACGGAGGCGATAATGGCTGGTCAGCCGGGTTTCTGCGATCTTTCGAACAGGTACGAGGCGTTGAGCGCGGCGGGCGATCCGCTGGAGCGATTGGCGGCA
>JAVBXL010000037.1 GCA_030824575.1 bacterium
ATACCAACCTGCATTGATCACAACCCACGCGCCCATTTGCGGCGTCCGATAGTCATGATGCGCCACGGCTGATCGACCAGCTTGTTCCAAGCTTCGCAGCAAAGGTCGATGATGTTGTCGTGGGACGTGAAGATCCGGTTGGACAGCCAGTTATCGCGCATGAATTGCCAGATATTTTCGACCGGGTTGAGTTCAGGGCATTTGGGCGGCAGCGGAAAGATGCTGATATTCTCTGGCACTTCGAGCTTTCCGGTCATGTGCCACCCGGCTTGATCCATCAACAGAACGCCGTGGGCATCTGGTTCAATAGCGAGCGATATCTCCGTCAGGTGCAGCGACATGGTCTGGGTGTTGCAGAACGGGAGGATCAGACCTGCCCCCTTGCCAAGCTCCGGGCAGATGGCGCCGAAGATGTAGGCTGATTTCGTCCTCTGATCCTTGGGCGCCGACGGCCGGGTGCCTCGCCTGGCCCAGCGGCGAGTGATCTTGTTCTTCTGCCCGATGCGAGCCTCATCTTGGAACCAAATTTCTATGGGCGTGCCGCGCGGAAGGACGGCTTTGACCTTTGCCAGCTCGGCTGCGAACCCCCTTTTTTAAACTCCTCCATCGCGAATTCATTCTGAGCATGGTGGCGAGGGCGCGCCGTCAGTTTGACATATCCCAGCTTCTTCAACTCCCGCCCAACTGTAGTTTCTGTCAGCGAGATGCCAAACTCATCATAGAGCCAACGGGTCAGGTCGATCAGCCGCCAGCGCACAACTCCATGGATCGCCGGGATCGGGCCGCTTTCGACGATGCCCGCAAGAGCCTGCCGCTGAACATCGTCCAACAACGGGGGCTTGCCCGGCGCCTTGCCGTCCATGAGACCCTCGGGGCCTCGGGCATTGAACCGCACGACCCAGTCCCGCACGATCTGCAGCGTCACCCCGCCAATCCGCGCCGCATCGCTGCGGCTACCGCCATCATATATTTCGGCCAACGCCAGCAGCCGGCGCCCCTGGTTCGCGCTTTTTGTGCTCCGCGCCAGTCGCCTCAAACTCGTCGCATCAAAGTCGTTCCGTAATCCGATCGCTGCACCCATGGCCATGCCCTCCAACAGGCCACCATAGATTCATACTTTTGCCGGTTTGGGAATCCTCGGCGTGAGTCAGCATCACAGCAGGTTGGTATAACGGCAAACCAGCTTAGCCCGTATCAGCCGATCCGGTGTAGCCCGCACAGCTTGTTGCCCGCCGGATCGCGCAGATAGGCAAGATAAAGCTTACCGAAGCCGCCTTCGCGCACGCCGGGCGGATCTTCACAGGTTGCGCCGCCTGCCGCCACGCCTGCCGCATGCCAGGCGTCCGCCTGTTCGGGCGAGGCCATTGTGAAACCGATGGTCCCGCCATTGGCGTGACAGGCCGATGCGCCATCGATTGGCTTGGTGACCAGGAACAGGGCATCGTCATGCATATAGATGGCACGACCCATGTCGTCGAAAAAGCCAGGCTTCGCGCCGAGCGCGCCGAATGTGGCGTCGTAGAAAGCCTTGGACGCCTCCATATCGTTAGCGCCCACCATGATGTGGCTGAACATCGCCATCTCCAAATATGCAGGATCAAAGGACGCATAGATGCCACGCGATGGCACCCATCAACGGGATAAGGGCGATCAATTCGGACGAGCGACCGCCAGCCAAGCCGCGGTCAGGCGGAAAATCCCGCCGCCGGGATCAAAAGATCGTGCTGTACAAGAACCAGCCCACGATCAGCAGGCTCGACACGATGCAAATACGATCACCAAAGACGTCGATACGAGACATCAGAAAAACATCCTTCCACAAGCAGCGCTCTACGTCGCTTCCGAAGAAAGATTACATCAGTTTTCACCGTATCGGAATAGCAAAGTTGCGACCAATCGCCTTATTGAACCGCTGAACCGACGTTCAGCGTCTCTTGAAAGCGATTTCCGCCAACCCACCCCTTCTTACAGGCGGCTTGGCGTCATTTAACGGCCGTTATTTAACGGAAATCCGGGCCACGGTGCTGGAGGAAGGACCGAGTCGCCTCCTCCGGCCCGCGATAGGCCTCCTGAAACTCGGCGCTCCAATATTTCAGGTCTTCCAGATCGATTCGCGCGCCGGACACGGCGCACAGGACGAATTGCCCCGGCCGCACGATGTCGAAATGCGGCGTGTCATAATGCAGCACCGCCAAGCCCGGAATATCCGTCACCATCAATCGCCCGTCAGGATGCGATCGACCAGTTGCTTCACGGTCGGCACGAACCCGTTAGAGTAGAAGGGGTCCTGCTTGAACTTATATGCGCCATGGCCCGCGAAGATCAGATTCTGATCCAGGTCGCCGCCATGCACCGCTTCCTGCAACGCCTTCTGGATGCAGAAACTGCGCGGATCAGCCAAGCGTCCGGTCGAGTTGGTCTCGCTGTCCATCCAGCTGGAGAAGGAACATTGGCTGAGGCAGCCCATGCAATCCGTCTGATCCTTGCGGATGACGCCCTTTTCCTCCTCGCCCACGAATACCAGCGTATTGTCCGGCGTCTTGAGCGCGGCGGTGAAGCCCTGCCCCACCCATTCGCGAGCGCGATTGAGGTCGCCCAGCGTGACCCAGAAATTCTTGCCCTTCACGCCCACGTCAAGCTGGTGGGTATGGTCGCCCGCCTGTTCGGTGCTGAACGGTATCTGCCGTTCCGACCGCGCCTCAAGCTGACGGAGGAAGGGATTGCGTACCGCAGAGCTGTAAAAGCCGGTCGGCGAAAATTTATGGAGCAGGACATCGCCGGGATTGAGCTGGGTCAGCCGGTCCTTCCATTCCTGGGGGATCGGGCTTTCCTGCGTCAGCAGCGGGCGGGTGCCGAACTGGAACATGATCGCCCCCAGTTCGGGGTTGTCGATCCAGTCGTTCCAGTCCTTGAGCGCCCAGACGCCGCCCGCCATCACGATCGGCACGTCGTCCGAAATGCCGCCTTCCCGCATCGTGGCACGCAGGTCGCGCACGCGGGGATAGGGGTCTTGCGGCGCGCGGGGGTCTTCGGCATTGGACAGGCCGTTATGACCGCCGGCCAGCCAGGGATCTTCATAGACCACCGCCGCCAGCCATTCCGAAGCCTTGGAATAGGCGCGCTTCCACAGCGCGCGGAACGCGCGACCGGAGGATACGATGGGCAGGTAGCTGACATTGTAGGAGGCCGCGATCTCCGACAACTTATAAGGCATGCCCGCGCCGCAAGTGACGCCCGCCACCATGCCCTTGGTCTTTTCCAATACGCCGTGCAGGATGCGCTGGGCACCGCCCATTTCCCACAACACGTTGATGTTGATTGCGCCCTTGCCCCCGGCAATTTCATAAGCGCGCTTCACCTGCTCGACCGCGCCATCGATAGCGTAGGCGACCAGTTCTTCGTGGCGATCACGGCGGGTGCGGCCATGGTAGATTTGCGGGATTACGTTGCCGAAACTGTCATAGCTGTCGGCATTGACCGCCGACACCGTGCCGATGCCGCCTGCGGCCGCCCAAGCGCCCGAACTGGCATGGTTGGACACGGCAACGCCCTTGCCACCTTCGACCAGTGGCCAGACCTCTCGGCCGCCATAGACGATAGGCTTCAACCCCTTGAACAACGACATCTCCTGCACAAACGGCCCGGCCCCTCGGCCGGGTAAAAAAGCGACCCTATAGCAGCTTTGGCTGTCTATGACGAATTTGGCGCGCCCTAGCGCAAAATCATGGGGCTGGCCAGTGCCTCCCCGTAAAGGCGTGCATAAGCGTTTACCATGTCACCCTCGGCATAATCGCGCGTTGCGCGGGCACGGTTGGCCGCGCCCAGTCGGGCGCGCAGATCGGCGTTGCCGGCCAGCGCCCCCAGCGCGTACTCTAGCCCCTCCTCATCAGCTACGACAAAAGGCCTGTTTTCCGGCGCGACCATATTGGCGACGTCGCCGACATCCATAGACGCCGCAGGCACACCGGCCGCCATCGCCTCCACCAGCGAGATCGGGAATTGCTCGCTGTCGGACGACAGGGCAAAGATGTCGAACAGGCCGACGAAGCGCCAGGGGCGGTCCATAAACCCGGCCATGTGCATATCGTCCAGCCCAAGCACTTCGGCCTGCGCCAGGATCGCGTCACGCTCCGGCCCCTCGCCCACCACCACCAGTTGCAGCCGGTCCTTGTGCGCTGCGACGGCGCGGACGAGGCGCGGGATGTTCTTGACCGGCCGCAACCCCGCCAGCGTGCCGACCAGCAGCTTGCCCGGCGTGCGGACGAGGCCGGGAATGGCGTCCGCCGCGGGCGGCGCGGCGTAGCGGGCGACGTCGATGCCGTTGCGGATCAGATGCACTTTGCCCGCCGGTTGCTTCCATACCGACCGCGCAATGGTTTCCAGCCGTACCGACGGCACAACCATGGCATGTGCGCGTTGCAGTCCGAGCCGACGGAAGAGGTTGCGTTTGATTTTCAACCCATCGGTTTCATCGGCGTTGAACCCGTCCTCATGATGGATGAGCGGCGGAAGGCCGGACGAAGCCCCCGCCAGCCGATGCGCCATGACCGCGTCCATCGATCCCCAATTATAGGTCAGGACCAGGTCGAACCGTTTGAGAAAGGCGGTGATGACCTTGTAGCGGGCCAATCCCGGCTTGCCCGCGAAAGACGGCCCATACGGGAAATCGACATCTATGCCCGAATCGATCGCATCCCGCGCACCCATGGCCGCGGGATCGGCGCTGACGATGCTATGGCGCGCCTTGTCGCCCCAGATGTTCATCAGCCGCACGGCGCGCGCTTCCTTGCCGCCCAGGGTGAAGCTGCCATGGACGTGGAGAATATGCGGCCGCTCAACCATGCAGGACGCGGTCCAGCAACCGGTCGATCGCGGCGACGCTTTCGGGTTCGTCCAGCGCCGGGGCATGACCGACGCCCGGCACCGTCGTCAGTTCGACGCTGTCGCCGATCCCCTCCGCCATGCGCTGCGCCGTGGCTTCGCTCAGCAGGTCGGATCGTTCGCCGCGCAATAACAAGGTGGGGATGCCGCGGAATGCCTGCATCACCGGCCACATGTCGACGCCCGCCTCGCTGCCCATGGCGCGGATCGGCTCGGCGATCTTCATGTCATAGTCTAGCACGACGCGCCCGCCGCTGTTCAACCGATAGAGGCGCTTGGCCATGGCCAGCCATTGTTCCAGATCATAGCCGGGATAGACGTCGCCATTCGCCTCCGCCAGCGCGCGGGCGGCATGGACCCAAGTGGGATGCGACTGGCCCACACCAACATAGGATCGGATGCGCGCCAGCCCGCCTTCGTCCAGCACCGGCCCGACATCGTTGAGCAGTGCGCCCGCCAGCCATTCCTTGTGCGTGGCCGCGATCAACATGGTGATCACGCCGCCCAGCGATGTACCGACCGCCACGAAACGGGTGATGGCAAGATCGGCCAGCAACCGGCTGATATCCTGCAAATAGGTCAGCGGGACATAGGTCATCGCATCCTTGGCGTAGGCGCTTTCGGCCCGCCCGCGCATGTCCGGGCAGATCAGCCGCCACTCGCCCGCCAGCCGTCCGGCCAGCGGTTCGAAATCGCGGGCATTGCGGGTCAGCCCCGGCAGGCAGAGCAAGGGCGGCCGCTCATCGTCGCCGCCAGGATAGTCCCGATAATGGAGCCGCAGCCCGTCGGGTGACCACCAATATCCATCGCTATAGCCGCTCAAGCTTGATCCTTCTGGTCACCTTCCCCCATATCGCCTTATGAACCAGACGCCGCAAGCCGCCATTTATCGCCCCGCCACCGAAATCGACACGCTGATGCCCGACATCGCAGATCCGGTTACGGCGGCGGACTTTCCGCAGACGATCCTGCGCTACCGCAACGACCGGGCCGCCGCCTCCGTAGGGCTGGGCGGCCTGAGCGACGCGGAATGGATTACGCATTTCGGCCGCTTTATGCCGCTGGAGGATAGCCTGCCCGGGCCATTGGCGCTGCGCTATCATGGCCATCAGTTCCGCCATTATAATCCCGATATCGGCGACGGCCGCGGCTTTCTGTTCGCCCAGTTGCGCGACGATGCCGGCCGTTTGCTCGACCTGGGCACCAAGGGAACCGGCCGCACGCCCCATAGCCGATCGGGCGACGGCCGCCTGACGCTGAAGGGCGGGGTGCGCGAGATATTGGCGACCGAGATGCTGGAGGCGCTGGGCGTCACCACGTCCAAGACTTTTTCCATCATCGAAACGGGCGAAGCGCTGGAGCGCAACGACGAACCGTCCCCCACCCGCGGCGCGGCGATGGTGCGGCTGAGCCATTCGCATATCCGCATCGGATCGTTCCAGCGCGCAGCCTTTCACGACGACAAGGTGCTGCTGGCGAAGCTGACCGACTATGCCCTCACCCGCCTTTATGGCGAGACGCCGGGCGGCAATCCGCCCGCGCAATTGCTGGGCCGGGTTGTTGAGCGCACCGCCGACCTCGCCGCCAGCTATATGGTCGCCGGCTTCGTCCATGGCGTGCTGAACAGCGACAATATCAACGTCACCGGCGAGAGCTTCGACTATGGACCTTGGCGCTTCACCCCGCTGTGGGACGCCAATTTCACTGCCGCCTATTTCGACCATCAGGGGCTTTACGCCTTTGGACGGCAGGCCGAGGCGATCCATTGGGATGTCGCGCAACTGGCGGTGTCGCTCCGTCCGCTGGTGGAGGCACCGGCGCTGATCGAGCAACTGGAGCGGTTCCCGGCGCTCTATGGCGAGGCCATGCAACGGCGCTTCTGCTGGCGGCTGGGCGTCGAGGGCGCAGAGCCGGGCGCGATGATCGAGGCGGCCGTGCGCGGCATGATGACGACCAGCACGCCGATCGATCGTTTCTTCCACGACTGGCGCGGCGGCACGGCGCGCGATGGCGAACCCTATCGCGATGCCGCCTGGGCGTCGTTTCGCGAGGCGATCACGGTTTTCGCCGCTGTTCCCGGCGCGAAGGCGCATCCCTATTGGTCGGACGAAGGCCCCTGCTCCATGCTTATCGAGGAGGTCGAGGCCATCTGGAGCGCGATCGACCAGGATGACGACTGGACGCCCCTCCACGCCAAAGTCGCGGCGATCCGGCGGATGGGGGAGGCGCTTGGCGATGCGCCTGCCGTGCCGTAGGGGCGCGCGGATGAACCGGCCTAAGCGAAAAAAGACGGTCGGCCGCCGGATCATGGAGATTGTGATACTGCTATCGCTGCCAGCTATATTGACCCATGGCTTTGGGGAATGCTTGCCTTCTGAAAGCCAGCGATGCGCAGCAGCCCGAAGCGTCTGGCTGCCCAAGCTTATCGGCCTGATCGCTGGGACCGGCCTGCTGGCCATCGGTCTGGCGCGACTGGCGGATCATATAGCGAGCCGCCAACGGGCCGACAGCCGCAAAGACGCAGACTTGGATTGATAGCTGTTTCCTTAACCAATGCCTGCCATATACCGCTCCAAATGGTTGCGCCGCTTACATCCCACGAACCCGCCACCGGCGCTCTGCTCTGGCAGGGCGAGACGGGCGACGTCGATGCAGAGGTTTCACGCGCCCGCGCCGCTTGGCCGAAATGGGCGGCGCAACCGATCGCCTATCGCATCGAAACACTGCGCCGCTTCGTCAATGTCGTGCGGCGGCAGGAAGATGCGCTGGCGGACCTCATCGCGCGTGAAACTGGCAAGCCGTTGTGGGACGCCCGCAATGAAGTGCAGGCGGTAATGGGCAAGGTCGACGTCAGCGTCGCCGCCTATTCCGAACGCACCGGGCAAAGACGGCTGGAAGCGGCGCTGGGTGCGCGCCAGTCGGTGCGGCACAAGCCCCATGGCGTCATGGCAGTGCTTGGCCCCTATAATTTCCCCGCGCACTTGCCCAACGGCCATATCATCCCCGCGCTGCTGGCGGGCAACGCGGTGGTGTTCAAGCCGTCGGAAAAGACGCCTGCGGTGGGCGAGATGCTGGTCAAGCTCTATCATGAAGCAGGCGTGCCGGTGGATGCGATCCGGCTGCTGCTCGGCGGCCCGGACGCGGGCAAGGCGCTCGGCGCTCATCCCGATGTCGGTGGCATCCTCTTCACCGGATCGGCCCAGACCGGCATCGCGATCAACCGCCAATATGCCGCGCAGCCGTCCAAGATATTGGCGCTGGAAATGGGCGGCAACAACCCGATCATCGTGTGGGACACGCCCGAAATCAACGCCGCTGCGACTCTGGTCGTCCAATCGGCCTTCATGTCCAGCGGCCAGCGCTGCACCGCCGCCAGTCGCCTGGTCGTTCGCGACAGCATCGCCGACCGGCTGATCGCGGAGGTCAAGAAGCTGGCCGACCGGCTGATCGTCGATCATCCCCATGCCGATCCCACCCCCTATATGGGCCCTGTGATCGACAATCCGACCGCGGACGGGCTCACCGAAAGCTTCCTCTATCTGATGAGCAATGGCGGTCGGCCGATCAAGCATATGGTCCGGCCGCACAAGGGCCTGCCGTTCCTCAGCCCGGCGATCATCGACGTCACCGCGATGAAGGAGCGGCCCGATGTCGAGCTGTTCGGCCCGCTATTACAGGTTATCCGTGTAGCCGACTTCGGCGACGCGATCGCGGAGGCCAACAACACCCGCTATGGCCTTTCCGCATCGCTGATCGGCGGGTCGCCCGAACAATATAACCAATTCTGGGCCAATATCCGCGCCGGCGTGGTCAACTGGAACCGGCCGACCAACGGTGCCTCTTCCTCCGCGCCCTTCGGCGGCACCGGCATATCGGGCAACCACCGCCCCAGCGCCTATTATGCTGCCGATTATTGCGCCTATCCGGTGGTGTCAGCGGAAATCGAAACGCCCCGCGCCTCGATCGGCGTCGGCCTGAAGGACATCGACGTCAGCGTCATGGGCGATTGAGCATATGTCCCCAAAACATTTCCTAGTCCCCGCCATACCCATTCTGAATTGAACTTTGGCGGCGCTTTCGCCATCTGGCCATCATGGCTGATACAGCATCTTCGACAGTGCAGTTGGTAGGCGCGGGACCGGGCGACCCGGACCTGCTGACCATCAAGGCCGCGCGCCTGATCGCGCAGGCCGACGTCATCGTGCATGACGGGTTGGTGTCGGACGCGATATTGGCGCTCGCTTCCCCCCATGCCGAGCTGATTTCCGTCGCCAAACAGCGCAGCCGCCATTCGATGCCGCAGGAGGCGATCAACGCCCTGCTGGTGGACCTGGCGCGCGAAGGCCGCAGCGTCGTGCGGCTGAAGGGCGGCGATCCGTTCATCTTCGGCCGCGGTGGCGAAGAAGTCGACGCCTGCCGCGCCGCTGGCGTGCCGGTCGAAGTCGTGCCCGGCATCAGCGCCGCGATCGGCAGCGCGGCGATGGCGCAATTGCCGCTCACCCATCGCAATGCGTCCAGTGCGGTCACATTCGTCGCTGGCCAGTGCAAGGGATTGACCGATCAGGACTGGTCGGGCCTGGCGGGCAAAGGTCGCACACTCGTCATCTACATGGGCGTCGCCACGGCCAACGCCATTGCCGACAAGCTGATGGCTGACGGTGTATCCCCTGCGATCCCGGTGGCGGTGCTGGAAAATGGCACGCGCGCCGATATGCGCACGCTGCGCACCCTGCTCGCCGATCTGGGCGACATGGTGGCGCGAGAAAAGGTGGTCAGCCCGGCGCTGATCGTGGTCGGCGACGTGGCGGCCTATGCGCTGGCGCACGACGTGCTGGCAAGCTGGGCCACTCAAGGGAAGACTATTTCGGAGATGCGTGCGTGAAGATATTGACGGGCAACGATCTTGTGAGCGGCGACGTCATCTGGTGGGCCGGCGACGGCTGGTCGCGCCAGGTCGGCGACAGCGCCGATGTGGGCGAACGCGGCGACGACCTTGCCCGGACCGAGGAAGCCGCGCTGCGCGTGGTCGGTGCCTATGTGATCGATGCGACTGTGTCTGACGATGGCGTGCGCCCGGCCCATATCAAGGACCGGATTCGCGCGCTCGGCCCCACCGTGCGCCCCGACCTGACGCTGAAACCGAACGACGCCGATGCCGGCAACTGGGTGATCTGAACCATGTATCGCTACGACAGCTACGACCAGTCCATCGTCGACGCCCGCGTCGAGGAATTTCGCGACCAGGTGCAGCGCCGCCTGACCGGCGCGCTGACCGAGGACCAGTTCAAGCCGCTGCGGCTGATGAACGGCCTCTATCTGCAACTCCACGCCTATATGCTGCGCGTCGCCATCCCCTATGGCACACTGAGCGGCAAGCAGATGCGCAAGCTGGGCGAGATCGCGGCCAAGTATGACAAGGGCTATGGCCATTTCACCACGCGCCAGAACCTGCAATATAACTGGATCAAGCTGGCCGATGCGCCCGACATCCTGGCCGAACTGGCGACCGTCGAAATGCACGCGATCCAGACCAGCGGCAATTGCATCCGCAACATCAGTTCCGACCAATATGCCGGCGTTTCCGCCGACGAGGTGGCGGACCCCCGCCCCTGGGCCGAATTGCTGCGCCAATGGTCCAGCTTCCACCCCGAATTCACCTATCTGCCGCGCAAGTTCAAGATTTGCGTGATCGCCAGCGACGATGATCGCGCCGCGATGAAGCTGCACGATATCGGCCTGAAGCTGGTCGAGCGCGACGGCAAGATCGGTGCAGAAGTCTATGCCGGTGGCGGCATGGGCCGCACGCCGATGGTTGCGCCGCTTATCAATGACTTCGTGCCCGAAGATGAGATTATATCGTATCTGGAGGCCTGCCTGCGCGTGTACAACCGCTATGGCCGCCGCGACAACAAGTATAAGGCGCGGATCAAGATCCTGGTCCATGAGATCGGCGTCGAGGAATATAAGCGTCAGGTCGAGGAAGAGTTCGCGCATATGCGGACGCTTGGCCTCAACCCGCCGGTCGAGGAGTTGGACCGCATCCGTGCCTTCTTCGCCAGCCCGGCCTATGAAAGCGGCCTGTCCGACGCCATCGACCGCGCCGACCCGGCCTTCGCTTTGTGGGTCGATCGTCAGGTCGCCGCGCACAAGGCGCCCGGCTATGCCATCGTCAATATCAGCCTGAAGCCGTTGACCGGCATCCCCGGCGACGCTTCGGCCGAGCAGATTGACCTGGTCGCGACCCTGGCCGAGCACTATTCGCTCGACGAACTGCGCGTCACCCATGCGCAGAATCTGGTCCTGCCCCATGTGAAGAAGGCGGACCTCTACGCCATCTGGCAGAGGCTGGAAGAGGCCGGTCTGGCCGAGGCCAATCTCGACCTCATCACCGACATCATCGCCTGCCCCGGCCTGGACTATTGCGCGCTCGCCAACGCTCGCTCGATCCCGCTGGCGCAGAAGATCGCACAGCGTTTTGCAGCGGCCGAACGTCAGGCGGAACTGGGCGAACTGAAGGTCAAGATTTCAGGCTGCATCAACGCCTGCGGCCATCATCATGCCGGCCATATCGGCATATTGGGCGTCGACCGGCGCGGGGTGGAGAATTTCCAGCTCTCGCTGGGCGGATCGGGCGCGGAGGATACGTCGCTGGGCCAGATCACCGGCCCCGGTTTCTCAGAGGACGGCGTGGTCGATGCGATCGAAAAGGTCACCGACCTGTATCTGGCAGAGCGGGAGAGCGGCGAACGCTTCCTCGACACCTATCGCCGTCTCGGCATGAAGCCCTTCAAGGAGGCGATCTATGGTTGAGTTCCTCTCCTTCCGCGATGGCGAAGCCACGCAAGAACCCTCCGTCACGGTCGAAGCCTTCACCGGCCAGACCAACTCGACCGCCGTTCGGATCGAAGCGGGCGAGGATGCGCGTGAATTGCTGCCGCACCTAGACCGCCTGTCGCTGGTTGAGGTGAACTTCCCCGCTTATGGCGACGGGCGCGGCTATTCGGCCGCGCGCATCCTGCGGGAATCGGGCTATCAGGGCGAATTGCGCGCCGTGGGCGACGTGCTGGTCGACCAGATCGTCGCCATGCGCCGCTGCGGCTTCGACAGCTTCCATCCTGCCAAGCCGCTGGACGACGCCGCCGTCGACCGCGCGCTCAATCGCTATGCCGACGTCTATCAAAAGGCGATCGACGGCCGCACCCCGGTTTGGGCAAAGCGGCACCCGGAGACGACCAATGGCTGAACCTGCCCGTCAGATCGACCTGATCGACGCCCGCCCCGCCTTTACCCAGGCACAGGCCGACGCGCTCAACGCGCGGTTCGAGGGCGTCGACACGATCACCATGCTGAAAACCGTGTTTGCAGAGGGACTTGCCGGCAACGTCGCCGTCGTCTCCTCCTTCGGCACGGAAAGCGCGGTGCTGCTCGATCTGGTGGCAAAGGCCGACCCGACCGTCCCGGTGATCTTCGTCGATACGCTCAAGATGTTCGCCGAAACGCTCAACTATCGCGACACGCTCATCAAGCGGATGGGCTTTACCGACAGCCGCACGGTCGCGCCGATCGCAGACGTCATCGCAAAGAAGGATGAGACGGGGCTGCGCTGGTCCTACGACCCCGACGGCTGCTGCGAAATCCGCAAGGTCGAGCCGATGAAGCGCGCCAAGGACGGCCTGGACGCCTGGATTTCAGGACGCAAGGCGTTCCAGTCGGTCACGCGCCAGAACCTGCCCCGGTTCGAGGTGGAAGACGGCCGCCTGAAGCTCAATCCGCTGGGCGACTGGAACAAGGCCGAACTGGAGGCCTATTTCGAAGCCGAGAAGCTGCCCCGCCATCCGCTGGAAGCGCAGGGCTATCTGTCGATCGGCTGCGAACCCTGCACGTCGAAGGTGATGCCGGGCGAAGACCCGCGCGCGGGCCGCTGGCGCGGATGGGACAAGGTGGAATGCGGCATTCATTCGCCGGTCGCGCCCATCCCCGTCATCGATCCCGAAGATCCGGCCAACCAGCCGGTTTTCTGATCGACCCCGTCCAAACAAAGGTCGAGAGCGTGCGCCTTGCATGATGGCCTACTCTCCCTCCTCGGCCATATTTTGCCCCCCTAACAATCGTCGCGCGCCATCCCCATATGCCTATAACGGCATAGGACCGGGGCGGCCTCGCTTCGACCTGAACCCTTATGTCGGTCGAACCTGGGTTCGATGATTTTCCAAAAGGCTGGAAACACCTGCACCGCATCGGTCGATCGACCCGATGCGCGTCCGATGGAGTACGCCCTGCATGATCGCCTATCTCATCCTCGTCCATCGCTTTCCCGAGCAATTCAAGCGTATGTTCCAGGCCATCTATGTGCCGGGCAACCAATATCTGATCCATGTCGATCAGCGGTCAGGGCCAGATATGACGGCCGATATCGCCGCCTTCCTCAAACCCTATATCAATGTCGCCATGTTGCCTTCGCGCAAGATGCTGTGGGGCGGCTACAGTCTCGTCGACGCTGAATTGCGCGGCATGGCCAAGCTGCTGGAGATGAATGCGGACTGGCGCTATTTTATCAACCTGAGCGGCCAGGATTTTCCGCTAAAATCGCAGGCCTATATCGCCGATTACCTGGCCAGCCATGACGGCACGGAGTTCATCCGCAACGTTCCCCAGCAGGCCGTCCGCCCCGACACGATGAATCGCCTCAGCCATTATTTCGTCGAAGCCTTCAATCGCATCGTGCGGACCGGCGTGCGACGCCGTGCGATGAGCGGGATCACCCCTTATATCGGTACGCAATGGAAGGCGGTCACACGCGAATTTTGCGATTTTGCCTGCCACAATCCTGCCGCGCGGCGCTTCAAGCAATTTTATCGCCGGACGCTCATCGCCGATGAAGGCTTTTTCCAGACGCTGATGATGAACGCCTTTCCCGGCGGCAAGGTGGTCAATGACGACCTGCGCACGATCGACTGGATTCCCGATGGCGACATCAAGCTGCGCCCCCGCACCTTCGTCACTCGCGACGCGCTGCGACTGACGCTCAGCCCTGACCTGTTCGCGCGCAAATTCGATGCGCAGGAGGACAGCCATATCCTCGACCTGCTCGAAGCGCATCTCTTGACGCCCGCCGCCAATACGCTGCCTGCGCCCGGCGAACCCCACGCAACATTGTTACAAGCCTCTGGACGGATCGCCTCGCCGGCTTAAGAGTCTCCCTTATCGAGAGATAAGGGAGTAACCCATGGACCGTCGCGATTTCCTGTTTTCCACTGGTGCCGTCGCGCTCGCCGCCGCTGCCCCGCGCGCTCTGGCGCAGGGTAGCGACGACGCGCGCCTATCCGCCGCCTTCGCCGCCATTTTCGAGCGGCAACTGGACCTGTCACCCAGCTTCGTCACCAGCCTGGGCCTCGACAAAGGCGCCCGCGCGGGGGCCAAGAGCCAGCTCGACGACAATAGCAAGTCGGCGATGCTGAAAAAGCTGGCCGCGACCCAGGCCGCGATCAAGGAACTGGACAGCTATAAGACCGCCAGCCTGTCCGATGCGCAGCGGCTCAACCTTGACGTCATCCTCTATGCGCTGGACCAGCAGACCGTCGCCCCGGCCAAATTCGGCCTCAACAGCGCGGTGCGCCCCTATCGGATATTCCAGCAGGGCGGCAGCTATTTCTCGACGCCCGATTTCCTGAACACCGCCCATACGATAAACGCGACCGCCGATTGCGACGCCTATATCGCGCGGCTTGACGCCTTCGCCCGCAACCTGCGCACGGACACCGCGCTTCAGCGGGACGAGGCGGCGCGCGGCTATCTGGCACCGGGCTGGTCCCTGGACCTGACGCTGGGACAGATGAAGAAGCTGCGCGCGCAACCGGCCGCTGACAGCTCCATGGTGCAGTCGCTGGTCAAGCGCGCCGCGGCCAAGGGCATTGTGGGCGACTGGCAGGCGCAGGCGGCAGCGGTGGTGGAAAAATCCATCTATCCCGCACTGGACGATCAGATCGCCGCGATCGAGGCTTTGAAGAGCAAGACCGCGGCCGGCGACGGCGTATGGCGCACGCCGCGCGGCGACGAAATCTACGCCGCTGCGCTCAAGAGCGCGACCACGACCGACCTGTCGGCCGACCAGATCCACGCCATGGGGCTGGAACAGGTGGCCGACATCAGTGCGCAACTCGATGCCATCCTGAAAGGTGCGGGCTATGCCAAGGGCACGATCGGCGAGCGGCTGGCCGCGCTGAACGCCGAACCGTCGCAGCTTTATGCCGATAGCGCCGAAGGACGTTTGGCGTTGCTGGCCCAGCTCAACCGCGATGTCGATGCTATGAAGGCCAAACTTCCCAAGGCCTTCACCACCATTCCTGACACCGCGCTGGAAATTCGCGCGGTGCCCGTCGAGATTCAGGATGGCGCGTCCAACGGCTATTATAACCGCGCGGCGCTCGACGGGTCGCGGCCTGCCATCTATTTCATCAACCTGAAAGACGTCGGGGACTGGCCGAAATATGGCCTGCCGGCACTGACCTATCATGAAGGCGTGCCGGGCCATCATCTCCAGATTTCGACCGCGCAGACGGCTGGCGACATTCCGATGCTGCGCAAGACCGCCTTCATGAGCGCCTATAGCGAAGGCTGGGCGCTCTATGCCGAGCAGTTGGCGGACGAACTGGGCGGCTATGCGACGCCACTCGACCGAGCCGGCTATCTCCAGTCCTTCCTGTTCCGCGCGGCGCGGCTGGTGGTCGATACCGGCATCCATGCGAAGAAATGGGATGTGAAACAGGCGACCGATTATATGGTGGAGAAGACCGGCTTCGCCCGGCCGCGCTGCCAGCGGGAGGTCGAGCGCTATTGTACCCAGCCGGGCCAGGCGACCAGCTACAAGGTCGGCCACGGCGTCTGGACCAAGGCCCGCGCCGATGCCCAGGCCGCGCAGGGCAAAGCCTTCGATCTCAAGCAGTTCCACGCCATCCTTGAGGAAGGCGCGATGCCATTGTCGATGCTGGAGAAACGGGTCGCCGCGCGGGCGAAGGCGGTCTAATCCTACAACCCGTTCGTTTCGAGCATAGTCGAGAAACGGGAAGCCAGCGCTCGCCGCTTCTCGACTTCGCTCGAAGCGAAAGGATATCTTGGGTCAGCGAACCCTATTCGTAGTTCAAATCCTGATAGCTATCGTCTGCAACGTCCGAGAATCGCGTGATCTTTGCATCGAACTTCATGCGAATGCGGCCGGTGGAGCCGTGGCGCTGCTTGGCGATAATGACCTCGGCCAAACCGTAGATCCGCTCCATATTTTCCTTCCATGTCGCGTAGGCCGCCTCATCGTCGGGCTTCGGCTCCTTGGCCGCTTCGTAATAATCCTCGCGGAACACGAACCAGACCATATCGGCGTCTTGCTCGATCGAACCGGATTCGCGCAGGTCGGATAGCTGCGGCCGCTTGTCTTCGCGCTGTTCCACCGCACGGCTGAGCTGCGAGAGCGCCAGCACAGGAACGTGCAGCTCCTTCGCCAAGGTCTTCAAACCGCGCGAGATTTCCGAAATTTCGTTGACGCGATTTTCGTTGCCGCGGCCAGTGCCCTGGAGCAGTTGGAGATAGTCCACAACGATGAAGCCGATATCGTGCCGCCGCTTCAACCGGCGCGCGCGGGTACGTAGCGCGGCGATAGTCAGGCCCGGCGTATCATCGATGAACAGCGGCAGTTCCTGCAATTCCCGCGCGGCGCGGGACAGGTTTTGGAAATCCGCCCGGCTGATCTTGCCCATGCGCAGCGCTTCGCCGCTAATGCCCGACTGCTCGGCCAACACGCGCGTAGCCAGCTGGTCCGCCGACATTTCAAGGGAGAAGAAGGCGGTCTTGGCCCCCATATTCTTTTCCGCCGGGATGCCGTCGGCATTGTCGCGAAGCCAGCGGGACGCGGCGTTGTACGCAATGTTGGTCGCCAGCGACGTCTTGCCCATGCCGGGGCGCCCGGCCAGGATCATCAAGTCGGAATTGTGCAGACCACCGATCTTGGCGTTCAGGCTGTTGATGCCGGTGGTGATCCCCGACACATGACCGCCGCTGTTGAGTGCCCGCTCCGCCACCTGCACCGCCGCGGTGGAGGCCATGAGGAAGCTCTTGACCGAACCGCCCTCGCCCTCGCCCTCCGACACTTTGTAGAGCGCGACTTCGGCCGCCTCTATCTGCTCGCGCGGGTTGACCGACTCGCTAGTGTCCAGCGCATTTTCCACCAGTTCGCGGCCGACGGCGACCAGTTCCCGCAGCAGTGCCAGGTCATAAATCTGGGTCGCGAAGTCGCGCGCACCGATCAATGCCGCGCCATTGCCGGTCAGCTGCGCCAGATAGCCCGCCCCGCCCAGCTCCTTCAAGGCAGGGTCCATGTCCAGCATGGGCTTGAGCGTCACCGGATTGGCGATCATGTCCTTGTCCAGCAAGCGCATGATCGCGTCGTAGATACGGCCGTGCAGCGGCTCGAAAAAATGTTCGGCCTTGATCTTGAGCTGCACATCCTCGGCAATGCGGTTGTCGATCATGATCGCGCCCAGCAGCGCGGCCTCGGCCTCCACGTTGCGCGGCAATTCGTTGCCGGCATTTTCGGCGGGATTGATTTTCAGCAGTTCGACCATGGCCTCTCTTTCCTCTGCGCGCGCGCACGGCGCAAGGGCTAAGGCGGAAACCATCTGTGGATAAGTCGCGCTTGCTTTTCGCCGCGCGCCGCCGCACTGACTATCCGCTTCACCATGGCCGATCCGCGCATCATAGACATCCAGCTGGACCAGCGCACGATCCTGTGGCGCAACGCCGACGTGGAGCAGGAACGGCGCATCGCGATCTTCGACCTGCTGGAGGATAATCACTTCGCGCCGCAGCG
>JAVBXL010000025.1 GCA_030824575.1 bacterium
GGCGAGGGTGGTCTCGGGCGCGCGCGCTGCGGAGAGATAGGCACCAATGTCGACGCCTGCATCCCCTAATGCAACGCCGTCGCCGTCATTGAGGTCCAGCGCTTCGGCCGCCAGCGTCCCCGCCACCGCCCGGCTGGTCAGCATGGCGGCAGGAAAGCGCGATCCTTCCTCGTCGCCAAAGGCGATCACCTCGATCGGGAAGGGCAGGCGTCGCCCGGCGCGGTGCAGCGCCGCGACAGCCTCCACGCCCAGCATGATGCCCAGCGGTCCGTCATAGCGCCCCGCATCTCTGACGCTGTCGAGATGGCTACCGATGAGCAGCGCGGGGGCGGCCGGGTCCAGCCCCTCATAGCGGCCGATCAGGTTGGCGGCCGGGTCGCGCCGCACAGCCATCCCCGCCTCTTCCATCCACCCGGCCAGCGCCGCCTGTGCATGGGCATAGGCCGGCGTCAGATAGCCCCGATACAGGCCGCCCGCCATGTCGCTATAGGGCGCGACGCCCAGCGCATCGCAGCGCGCCACCGCTCTTGCCCCGCCGCTCACCATGCCGCCACCGCGCCGTCGCTACGCGGGTCGGTCGCGCCGTCCAGCCGCCCATCACTATGGCGCACGATAGCTCCGGCATGGCCCATGGCCGGGGTCAGCGGCCCGACCCGTTCGACATCATGACCGGCGGCGATAAGTTCCGCATAAAGGCCGTCGTCGAACCCGTCCTCCAGCTTCAAGGTCGTGCTCTGATCGCCCCAAGTCCGTCCCAGCAACCAGCGTGGCCGGCTGATCGCCTCCTGCAAGTCGATACCATAGCGCGCATAACGGGTGAACAAGGCCGCCTGCGTCTGCGGCTGGCCCTCGCCGCCCATCGTCCCATAGGCCATGACCCGGCCATCCTCGAAACAGGCGAGCGCGGGATTGAGTGTGTGGAAAGGCTTGCGACCGGGCTTCAACGGATTCCAGCCGCTCTGCGCCAACCGGAAGCTGCTGCCGCGATTCTGCCAGGTGATGCCGGTGCGCGGCAGCACCAGGCCCGATCCGAACTCGAAATAGGTGGACTGGATGCAGGATACGACCCGCCCGTCACCATCGGCTGCCGCAAACCAGCAGGTGTCGCCCCATTGTGGCGGCTGCGGCCAGGGGAGGGCGCGGGCCGGATCGACTTTCGCCGCCAGCGCTGCCAGCGCGGCGGGATCGTCCAGCAGGCCTTGCCAGTCATAATCGTGGAACGCCGGGTCGCCGACATGGGTGTCGCGGATCAGAAAGGCCTGTTTTGTCGCTTCGACCAGCCCATGGATATGGTCGAAGCCCTCGGCGCTCCCAGCGCGCAGCCGGTCGAACAGCGCGAGGATCAACAGCGAGGCGAAGCCCTGGGTCGGCGGCGCGCTGTTATAGAGGGTCGCGCCGCTGATCCGTGTGTGCAACGGTGTCGCTATAAAGGCGTCGTGCGCGGCCAGATCGGCGGCGGATACGGGGCTGCCCAGCGCCGCCAGATCGGCGGCGATGTCGGCCGCCAACGCGCCGCTGTAAAAACTCGCCAATCCCTCGTCCGCCAGCCGTTCCAGCGTGTCGGCCAATAGGGGCTGGCGCAGCAGATCGCCCGCGCGCACCGGCCGACCTTCGGGTTCGAAGGTCGTTGCATAGGCGCCTGGCTGACCGCGCAACTCCTCGCCCTTGGTCGCGGCGATAGCCGCGCCGCCCGCGGTGACGGCGACGCCTGCGCGCGCATGGTCGATGGCATCGCGCAGCAACCGGGCCAGTGGCAGCGTGCCGCCCTCCAGCGCCGCCGCCCAGCCCGAAACCGTCCCCGCCACCGTGTTCGCCGCCAGCGGCCCGCGCGTCGGCACCGCTTCAAGTCCCGCATAGAGCGACAGGTCCGCCTTGGCCGCCGCGCCGCCGCAGCCATGGATGCCATGAACGCGCCCGTCCGGCTCCCGGATCAGCCAGAAACCATCGCCGCCGATCCCGGTCATGTGCGGATAGACCACCGCCAGAGTCGCCGCGACCGCGACGCAGGCCTCCACCGCATTGCCACCGTCACGCAACACGTCCAGCCCCGCCGCGCTCGCCAGATGGTGCGGCGCGGTGACCATGCCGTGCCGGCCAGATATGGTCGACAGCGCCATCAGTCGGGCAGCGCCGCGACGAAGGCGCGCACGACATGGGCGCTGTTGACCGACGCCAAAGCCATGAAGGCGACCATCTGATTCTCGCCCGCATCGCCTCCGGCCAGGTCGGACAGGCTGCGAAACACGATGACCGGCACGCCATTCGCATAGGCGACCTGAGCGACCGCGGCGCTTTCCATGTCCAGCACGCGCGCCTTCCATGCGCTGCTCAGATAGTCGCGAAATTCGGCATTGTCGGCGAACACGCCCGCCGAAACCCCAGTGCCGCCGACCACGATCTTGGGGTCATGCGGCAGGCAGGCCGGGGCCGTTCCCTGATTCCGGGCGCAGCGTTCCAGCTTCACGTCGGCCGCCACCTTCTGCGCCAGGTGCAGCAAGGCAGGATCGACGCCGAAACTATAATGGCGCTTCACCGGCTCGTTCGCATTGCCGATGCGCACCCCGCGCGGGAACATCATGCCCCAATTGGCCGGTGCTTCAGCGTCCACCGCTTCGGGCACGGTCCAGCCGTCGCCATTCTTGCGGGCGAAGGAGACTTCCAGATATTGCGCCCAATCCTGCGGCACGATGACGTCGCCGATCGACAGGCCGGGATCAACCCCGCCGGCAATGCCGGAAAAGACGATTCGCCGCACGGTAAAGCGGTCCAGCACCAGTTGCGTATTCATCGCAGCGTTCACCATGCTGACGCCGCTCTGCATCAGCAGCACCGGCTTGCCCGCCATCCTGCCGGTCAGGAAGGTCATGCCGTTGATCTGGTGACGTTTCGGCTTGTCCACCGACTTCACCAGTGCATCCCATTCGGGCAGGAAGGCGGTCATGACCACGGTGCGCGGCGTGCTGTCCGCCTTGCGCGCCAGGGCTTGAGAGGGCAGGGCGAGCGCCAGCAGCGCGAGGGCAATAAAACGCATCAGGCGGCTCCCATCCAGACGAAGCGAACGACGAAAAGGCCGGCCAGCAGGAACAAGAACCAGTCCTTGCGCGTCGCCGTGCCGCGCAGCGCTTTCAGCGCCGCATGGGCGGTGATGCCAAAGGCCAGGCCATTGGCGATCGAAAAGGTCAGCGGGATCATCGCCACGGTCAGGAAGGCGGGTATCGCCGACATCGGGTCTTCCCACTCCACCTCGGTCAGCGGCACCAGCATCAGCCCGCCGACGATGATGAGCGCGGGCGCGGTCGCCGCGAGCGGCACCAGTTGCGCGTAGGGGGCGACGAACATGGTGGCCAGGAACAGGATGCCGGTGACGACCGCCGTCAGGCCGGTGCGCCCGCCCGCCTGCACGCCCGCCGCGCTTTCGACATAGGAGGTGACGGTGCTGGTGCCCGCCATCGACCCGACGATGGTGGCGACCGCGTCGGTCATCAGGATGCGGTTGAGGCCCGGAATCTTTCCGGCCGCGTCCATCAACCCGGCGCGCTTCGTGACCGCCACCAGCGTCCCGATATTGTCGAACAGATCCACGAACAGGAAGACGAACAGGATTTCCAGCAGGCCGAGGCCATGGCTACCGGTCAGCCCGAACACGCCGGGCAGGTCCAGCTGAAACGCCGTGCCGGTCAGCGCGTCCAGGCTATAGGGTTCGGGCTTGACCGTCACCATGCCGGTCAGCCAGCCGACGATGGTGGTCGCGACAATGCCGATCAGCATTGCGCCGCGCACGTTCCAGACACTGAGCGTGCCGATCACAAGCAAACCCAGCAGCGCCAGCGCCGCGCCGGGGGCTTTGAGGTCGCCCAGCGCCACGAAGGTCGCCGGGTTCGCGCCCACGATCCCCGCATTTTTCAGGCCGATAAAGCCGATGAACAGGCCAATGCCGCCCGCCACCGCTGCGAACAAATAGGTGGGGATGACCGCAACGATCAACTGCCGCACTCCGGTCAGCGTCAGGATAAGAAAGGCGACGCCGGACAGGAAGACGCAGCCCAGCGCGATTGGCCATGGCACGCCCATCTGCCCGACCACGGTGAAGGCGAAATAGGCGTTCAACCCCATGCCCGGTGCCAGCGCCAGCGGGACATTGGCGGTCAGGCCCATCAGGATGGACGCGAAGGCGGCGGCGAAGCAGGTGGCCGCCGCGACCGAGGCGACGGGCATACCGGTCGAACCCAGGATCGCCGGATTGACCAGCACGATATAGGCCATCGTCAGGAAGGTGGTGATCCCGGCCAGCACCTCCGTTCGCGCCGATGTGCCGCGCTGGCTGAGCGCGAAATAACGGTCCAGCCTGCCTGTCGGCGCTTCTGGCGGATGGTGATCCGCGACTTTCGATGGCGTCATGCAATGTCCCCCGAATGTTGATGTCCCGGCATGGTGACGCCGGTGATGCCCCGTTGCTCCAGCATGGCGGCCAGGCGAAACAAGGTCGGTTCGCCCCCCGGCTTGCCGATCAGTTGCAGCCCCAGCGGCAGCCGCCCCGGACGATAGAGCGGAATGCTGAGCGAAGGGAAGCCGGTGAAGCTGATCGGCTGGCTATGGATGCCCAAATCCGCACGCGCCGGCGTCATCGCCCCGTCGATCAGGATGCGGGGATCGTCGATCGGCGGCGCCGTGCAGGGCGTCGCAGGCGCGATCAGCACGTCATAGGGCGCGATCAGCTCCAGCATGGCAGCGCGGAAACTGGCGCGGAACGCCTGCGCCGCTTCATACAGTTGATTGGGCAACAGCGTGCCTGCGATCAGCCGGTCGCGCACCTGGGGATCGAACGCCATGGCGTCGCGCGCCAGCGCCGCGCGGTGCAGTTGCCCGCCTTCGTTGGCCGTTATCAGGAAGGCGGCGGAACGCGCACGGGCGATGTCTGGCACGGTCACGACCGGCGCATCGGGCGCGATGGCGTCTATCGCAGCGCTCTGGTCGGGGTCGATATTCTCGGCGAAGCGACCGCCCAGCCGGGCGACGCGGATCGGCGCATCCTCCTCCTGCGCGGATCGGCCGGCCAGCACTTCCCAGATCGTCACCATGTCCGCCAGCGACGCAGTGAACGGGCCGATATCGTCGAAACTGTCGACGAAGGGAAAGGCGCCCGCCATCGGCAAATCGCCATGCGTCGGCTTCAGGCCGTACAGACCGGTCAGGCTGGCCGGCACCCGGATCGACCCATTGGTGTCCGACCCCAGCGAAAAAGGCAACAGCCCGGCCGCGACCACCGCCGCCGATCCGCCCGACGATCCACCGGCCAGCCGGGTTGGGTCATGCGGATTGCGGGTCGTGCCATGCAGCGCATTGATGGTTGCAAAGCCATAGGCGAACTCGTCCATGTTGAGGCTCGCCACCAGCACCGCGCCTGCGGCTTTTAGGCGATGGATCGCTTCTGCATCCTGCGTCGCTGGCGGCGCATCGGCATAAAGGCGCGACCCGGCGGTGGTGGGCAGGCCGGCAATGTCGAACAGATCCTTGACGCCAAAGGGCACGCCCGCCAGCGGCCCCGGATCGCGCCCGGCGGCAACCAGGGCGTCGATCCTCTCCGCATCTGCGCGCGCCGGCCCGGCGATGATGCGGGTGACGGCGCAGAGCGGCGCTGCCTCTAGCGACAGCGCCGTCAGGCATTTATCGAGCAAATGGGTGGCGGACTGTTGGCCGCTGCGCACGGACTGGGCGATCGCCATGGCGCCCATCATGGCGCGGCATTTTCATGACGGCCCAGCAACAGCGCGGCGTGACGATCGAGTAAGGCCATGTTCGCGACCACGCCGGGCATGCAGGCCGCGTCGATCGGGAGGCCGATGGCGGCCGCGGCCCGATGAATGTCCGCTTCGCTGCGGGGCAGCGGGGGAATGGGTGTTGAGGTAAGGACCGGGGCCAGGGGAGCTTCAGTTTGCCGCGCGAACCGGGCGGCCAGCGCCGCACAGACAAGCAGTTGCAACTGGTGGAATATCATCAGCGGCAGGATCAGCAGGCCGACTTGCGCGGGCGGGAACAGAGCGCCGGCCATCGGCACGCCGGATACCAGGCTTTTCTTCGATCCGCAGAACAGCAGCACGATCGCGTCCGGGCGAGGCAACCCGGCCAGGCGCGCAACGCCCATGTTCACGATCATGACGATAGCCAGGACGAGCGCACTGAGGCCCAGCAGCACCAGCAGGTCGCTAACACCGACCTGCATCCATATGCCGCCCGCCACGGCGGCGCTGAACGCGGAATAAACGACCAGCAATATCGCGCCGCGATCCACCGGCATCAGCAACCCCTTATGCCGGTCGATAAAGCCGCCGATATAGGGACGCAGCAAATGGCCCGAGACAAACGGCACCAGCAGTTGCAGGGCGATATTCTGAACGGAATGCAGCGTGGCCGTGCCGCCATGCCCCTCTACATTCAAGGTCAAGGTGACGAGCAGAGGCGTCAGCAGGATGCCAATCAGATTGGACAGCGACGCGCTGCACAGGGCAGCGGCGACATTGCCGCCCGCCATCGCCGTAAAGGCGATCGACGATTGGACGGTGGAGGGCAAAAGGGTCAGATAGAGCAGGCCCGACATGAGCACCGGATCAGCCCCGCCCCGCATCAGCGACGTCAGCGCGATGCCGACAGCCGGGAACAGCATGTAGGTCGAAGCAAAGACCAGCAAATGCAACCGCCAGTTGCCAATCCCCTGGAGAATCGCCGCGCGCGACAGTTTTGCGCCATGCAGAAAAAACAGCAGCGCGACGGCGACATCGGCCAGCACGTCGATCCAGCCCGCGGCCTGCCCGCTGGCAGGCAATAGCGACGCGACGCCCACCGTGCCGATCAGCCACAAGAGAAATGGGTCAATCCGCAGGATAGAAGGGGTCAGGCGCGCCATGGCGGCCTTATGCTCGTCTTGCCCCTACCGATCCACCAGAATGACTTCAACGGATCATTGCAAAAAATAGAGCGCTGGCCATCTGTGCGGAGACGGCACGGCGCACGCCCATTCGGTTGGCCTAGCGCATCGCGCTATGCCAGCATCGCCCGATCACCGACCTGATAGCTGATCGATCCCACCGACAGGCCCGCTTCGGCGGCAACGGTTCGCAGGCTCATGGCCGTCAGATTGCGCGGGACGATGATGGCGCGCGCGGGGTCCAGAATAGGGATATTGCCTTCTGCCGTTCAGGCGGTACCGCCTGTTTGCTCATGCACCGGTGCATATCGCAGGGCGCGGCGCGGTCCAATGCGGCGTGCCATTCGGTAAGCCAGTTTTGTCTCTGCGCATAGCATCACGCGCAAACCCGGTGGCTATCGTTGCGCGCGATGCTTTGGCCGGACCCGTCAGGGTCGGCGCGGCATATGGTCGCGCGCGCCGCAGCGCGAGATTAACTGGTTCAGACGCACCTCATCCTGCGCGCCGGACGCAAATAATTGGCAAAGCCAATCCAGACACCGTGCCAGTAACAGCATGGTTCCTCTCCCTTATTATCAGCGCATCATAGCAGATTCGCGGTCCGAGAGAAGGGGGAGAAATCGCGATGTCGAGTTACTGATCCGCCCCGACGACGCGATAGAGCAGCACGCGGTTGCTGACCAGGGCGAGGTCCGTGGCGATGGCCGACTGCTGCGCGCTGTAAAGGGTGCGCTGGCTGGTCAGTGCGGTCAGGAATGTGTCGATCCCCGATCGATAGCGCTGATCCGCCAGGTCATAAGCGCGCTGGCTGGCGATCACCAGCCGCCGCTGCGCCGCCTGTTGTGCATCGATCGTCCCTTCACGCGCCAGTCCGTCGGCCACTTCGCGAAAGGCGGTCTGCACCGCCTTTTCATATTGGGCGACAGAGAGGTCGCGCTGCGCCTTGCTATACTCCAAATTGCCGCGGTTGGGTCCGCCGAAGATCGGCAGGCTGGCGGACGGGCTGGCCGACCAGGCAAAGCCGCCGCCAGTGAAAAGCGACGACAGGGCCGAACTGGCCACGCCGATCGCCGATGTCAGGCTGATCGTCGGGAACATCGCCGCGCGCGCCGCGCCGATATCTGCATTGGCGGCCTTCAGCTGATGTTCCGCCTGCAGCACGTCGGGCCGCTGGAGCAGCACGTCCGATGACAGGCCGGCCGGCACCTTCGCCACGCCCGCGATCAGGCTGTCGAGCGAGGCGGGCAGCAACGCCTGCTCCACCGGCGCGCCCACCAGCAGGTCGAGCGCGTTACGATCCTGCGCGACCTGCGTGACGGTGGCGGCGACGTTGGACGCTGCCTGCTCGACCGTCGTTTCGGCCTGATGGACGTCGAGCTTTCCGATCAAACCGGCGGCATTAAGCCGGCGGGTGATGTCCAGCGTGCGCTGGGCGCTCGCCTGGGTCTGGCGCGAAACCGCCAGCAGTTCCTGATCGGCGGCCAGCGTCGCATAAGCGGTCGCCGTTTCGGCGATCAGTGCGATCCGTGTCGACCGCGCGCCTTCCTCGGTCGCCAGATAGGTTTCCAGCGCCGACTGGGTCAGGCTGCGCACCCGGCCGAACAGGTCGATCTCGAACGCGCTGAAACCGATGTCGGCGCTGTAACTATTCTGCCGATTGTCATTCTGTCGGGTGAAGCTGGCCCCGCCGTCGGCCGTGACGGTCGGCAACTGGGCGGCGCGTTGCACCTTATATTGCGCCCGCGCCGACTGGATGTTGGCGATCGCGGCGCGCAGGTCGCGATTGTTCGCCAGCGCGCGCTCGATCACGGTGCGCAGCTTTGCGTCGCCGACCAGTTCGGTCCAGGCCAGGCCTGCTTTTTGCCCCGCTTGGCCCGGCGCATAGGCCTCGCCGATCGGCAGGGCGGCGGGCACGGGCGCGGCCGGTCGCACATAGGTCGGCGCCATGTTGCATCCGGCCAGCGCCAGCAGCGATACGGCTGACAGTGATAGGCGGATCATGCCGGAACTCCTGCGTCGGGCGCCGGGGCCGGCGGCGCGGCGTTCTTTTTACCGGCGAACAGGCCCGCAATCGTGACGAAGAACAGCGGCACGTAAAAGATGGCCAGCACCGTCGCGGTCGTCATGCCGCCGACGACTGCCGTGCCGATGGCAACGCGGCTCTGTGCGCCTGCACCCGTCGCGATCGCCAGCGGAATGACGCCGGCGATGAAGGCGAGGCTGGTCATCAGGATCGGACGGAAGCGCAGCCGCGCGGCCTCCAGCGCCGCGGTCAGCGGATCCTTGCCCTGCTTGTGCGCCAATTCGGCAAACTCGACGATCAGGATCGCGTTCTTGGCTGCCAGCCCCATGGTGGTCAGCAAGCCGACCTGGAAGAAGATATTATTCTCCAGCCCGCGCGCCCACACCGCGATCACCGCGCCGACCAGGCCGAGCGGGATGACCAGCAGCACCGCCAATGGGATCGACCAGCTTTCATAGAGCGCGGCAAGGCACAGGAACACGACCAGCACCGACAGGCCATAGAGCAGGGGCGCCTGTCCGCCGGACAATTGCTCCTGATAGGACAGGCCGCTCCACGCATAGCTGGTGCCGGCGGGCAGTTGCTTTTGCAACTCGACCATCCGGTCCATCGCGTCGCCCGAACTGGCGCCGCTCCCGGCCTGGCCCTGAATTTCGAACGACGACAGGCCATTGAAGCGTGCCATGGTACTAGGTCCCATCGTCCAATGCGTCGTCGCGAAGGCGGAGAAGGGCACCATTTGGCCCGTGCTGCTGGACCGCACCATCCAATTGTCGATGTCCGTCGGCAACGCGCGATAGGCGGCATCTGCCTGCATGTAGACGCGCTTGACCCGGCCGCGATCGACGAAATCGTTGATATAGGTGCTGCCCCAGGCGGAACTGAGCACATCGTCCACATCGCTCTGCGTCAGGCCCAGCACGGCCAATTTCTCATTGTCGATATCGACCTTGAGCTGTGGCGTATCCTCCAGCGATGCGGCGCGCACGCCTGCCAGCACGGGGTCTTTGGACGCCGCGTCGATCAACTGATCGCGCAACTCAAGGAAGCGCGCGCGGCTGAGGCTGCCATTGTTGAGCAATTCGAAGGTGAAGCCGTTCGATTGACCGAGGCCCCGGATGGCGGGCGGCGTCATGCCCAGCACCTTGGCGTCGCGGATCGCCGCCAATTCTTTGGTCGCGCGTCCGGCAATGGTCCCGGCCGTGTTCGCCGTCCCCTTGCGCTCATCCCATGGCGCCAGGTTGATGAAGCCCTGCCCGACATTCTCGCCCTGACCCTGGAAGCTGAACCCGGTCATGATGAAGGCGTAGGCGACATTGTCCTTCTCATCGTTCAGGAAATAATTCTGCACCTGATCGATGACGGCGTTGGTCCGGCTGGATTTGGCGCCGGCGGGCAGGGTAACCTGCACCATCACCTGGCCCTGGTCCTCGACCGGCAGGAAGCTGGACGGCAGGCGGACGAAGATGACCACCAGCAGCGCCAGCACCACGACATACAGGCCCCAGAACAGCTTGCGCCGACCCAGCATCTGCTGCGTGCGACGGACATAGCCGTTCGTCAGCTTCTCAAACCAGCGGTTGAACTTGCCGGCCCAGCCCTTGTCGCGATGCTCTTCGCTCGCGGATTTGAGGATGGTGGCGCAAAGCGCTGGCGAGAGGATGAGCGCAACCACCACCGACAACATCATCGATGACACGATGGTTATGGAAAACTGGCGATAGATGACGCCGGTCGATCCACCGAAAAAGGCCATGGGCAGCAGCACCGCCGACAGGACCAGGGCGATGCCGACCAGCGCGCTGCCGATCTCCTCCATCGACTTGATCGTCGCCTCGCGCGGGGAAAGCCCTTCCTCCTCCATTATGCGCTCGACATTTTCGACCACGACGATCGCGTCGTCGACCAGCAGACCGATGGACAGCACCATGCCGAACAGGGTCAGCGTGTTGATGGAATAGCCGAACAGGGCAAGAATGCCGAATGTGCCCAGCAACACCACCGGCACCGCGATGGCGGGGATCAGCGTCGCGCGCCAACTCTGCAGGAAGACGAACATCACCACGACGACCAGCGCCACCGCTTCGATCAGCGTCTTGATGACCTCCTCGACCGATAGCTGAATGAAGGGCGTGGTGTCGCGCGGATAGACGACCTTGTATCCGGGGGGCAGGCTGCCGGACAGTTCGGCGACCTTGGCCTTGACCAGTTCGGCGGTCTTGAGCGCATCGGCGCCCGGCGCGAGTTGCAGCGCGACGCCGGATGCGGGATGGCCGTTCAGCCGCGCCGCAGTTGTATAGCTTTCATTGCCCAGTTCGACCCGCGCCACGTCGGACAGATGGACGATCGATCCGTCGGTCTGGGTCTTGACGATGATGTTGCGGAATTGTTCGGGCGTTTGCAGCCGCGCGCGCGCCGTCACCGTCGCGTTGATCTGCTGCCCGGCGGGCGCTGGATCTGCGCCGATCTGGCCGGCCGACACTTCGACATTCTGCGCCGCAATTGCGTTCTGTACGTCGGACGGCATCAGCTTGACGGCCGCCAGCTTATAGGGGTCCAGCCACACCCGCATCGCATATTGCGACCCGAATATCTGGGTCGCGCCGATGCCGTCGATGCGCGCGATCGGATCCTGGAAATTATTCACCAGATAATCGGCGATATCCGCCTGCGTCGCCGTGTCCGTCTCGTCATATAAGCCGACCAGCATCAGGAAGTCGGTCTGCTGCTTGGTGACGGACAGGCCCTGCTGCTGCACCGCATTGGGCAGGCGGCTCAGCGCCTGCTGCACCCGGTTCTGCACCTGCACCTGCGCGGTGTCCGGGTTGGTGCCCTTTTGGAAGGTGACGGTGATCGACGCACGCCCCGTTGCGGAGGACGAGGAGGAAAAATACATCAATCCGTCGATGCCGGTCAGCTGCTGTTCCAGCACCTGCGTCACGCTGGTTTCGACGGTTTCGGCCGATGCGCCGGGATAGGTGGCGCTGATGCCGACGCCGGGCGGGGCGATGTCGGGATATTGGGCGATGGGGAGCGACAACATCGCGCCCAGGCCCGCCAGCATGATGCCGATGGCGATGACCCAGGCGAAGATCGGCCGTTCGATGAAATAGCGGCTGAGCAAAGGTCGGCTCCTACTTCGTCGACTTGACGGCGACAGGCTTCACGACGTCGTCGGCTTTCACCTTGTCGGTGCCCTCGACGATCAGGCGGTCGCCGGCCTTGAGGCCCGCGGTGATCAGCCATTTGTCACCGATCGCCTGGGTGGCGGTGACGATGCGACGTTCCACCTTGTTCGCCTTGTTCACGACCAGTGCCGTGGCGTTCCCCTTGGGATCGCGATTGATCCCCTGTTGCGGTGCCAGGATTGCGCCGGGCACCACCGATTGCGGCGCGACCACGCGCACGAACATGCCGGGCATCAACAGCCCGTCGGGATTGGGAAAGCGCGCCCGCAACGTCACCGTGCCGCTGTTGACGTCGACGATCGGCTCGGCGAACTCGATTCGCCCTTCCTGGGGATAGTCGGTGCCGTCCTCCAGCTTCAGCCGGATGGTCGCGCTGGCCGCCAACGTCTTGCCTGCCGCCAGCGACCGGCGCAGCGCCAATATCTGCGAACTGGATTGCGTCACATCGACATAGATGGGGTCTAGCTGCTGGATCGTGGTCAGCGGGTCGGTCTGGCTGGTCGTCACCAGCGCGCCGGGGGTGAACAGAGTGCGGCCGATCCGCCCGCTGATGGGTGCCCGAACCAGCGTGAAGTCCAGGTTGACGCTGCTGGTCTGGAGGCTGGCGCGCGCCTGTTGCACCGCGGCGCTCGCTTGCCGCGCGGTGGCGATCACATCGTCGCGGTCCTGCGCGCTGACCGCCTCGGTATCGCCCAGGCTGCGATAGCGCTGCGCCTTGGCCTGCGCCGCCACCGCCGTCGCCTGCGCGCTCGCCAGACTGGCCTGTGCTTCATCACGCGAGGCACGATAAAGGCGGGCGTCGATCTGGTAGAGTGGCTGGCCTGCGCTGACCATCGATCCTTCGGTGAACAGCCGCTTCTGGATCAGGCCCGCCACCTGCGGCCGCACTTCCGACATCATGGTCGATACGGTGCGGCCGGGCAGTTCGCTGGATACCGTGGCGTCCTGCGTGCTCAGCGTAACCACACCCACTTCCACCGGCCCTTTTTGCGGCGGCTTTTGCTGACCACAGGCTGCAAGCGAAAGGCCAAGAGCGATCGGTGCGACCCGAAGGCTGCGCAAGGTGGCGGAAAGGAACATGGTCTGACGCTTATCCTCGAAACGCTGCCGGACAGGCCCCTGCGATGCCCGCCGATGCATGGAAAAAACCGGACCGGGCACACGAGGGGGAGGGGGAAGGGACGTGCGCGACCGATTCGGGCCGTTGCACCGGGTTTCCAGCCAGGATGGCAGGGTTAGGCATCGCAAGGACTCCGTTGGTGTCGGCAGGGGAGCCGACCCGGCCCTCTTCGCGGCTTTGCCCGTCTCATGGTAGAGCGACTGTTTTTCGGAATGCGACGATATGTCGCATGACCGCGCATCTTCGTATCGCTGTGTATCGGCCTGTATCGACGAAGAAGAAGCGCAGACTTTTACCGCGCCGCGCGCTAGGACGGGTCATGGCCGATGCTGCATCCTTCCGTCCCGCCACGGTGCTGGTGGTCGATGACGACGCCGATATCCGCGACTTGATCGTCGGCCAGTTGCGGCAGGAAAATTACCGTCTGCTGGCCGCCGCCAATCTGGCCGACCTGCGCCAGACGTTGCGCGACGAGGCTGTCGATCTCATCGTGCTCGACCTCAACCTGCCCGATGGCGACGGCCTGTCGCTGTGCCGCGAATTGCGGGCGGAGGGATCGGACGTCCAGATCATCATGGTGACCGCGCGGGGCAGCGCGATCGACCGCGTGCTGGGGCTGGAACTGGGCGCGGACGATTATCTGACCAAGCCGTTCGAACCGCGCGAATTGCTGGTGCGCATCCGCAACCTGCTGCGCCGCCCGCGTAGCGGGTCGGCCGCGCGCACCGGTGCGATGCGTTACGCCCATATCGGTCCCTGGCGCGTCGATCTGGTGCAACGCCGTCTCGTCGCGCCCGACGATCGGCTGGTGATGCTGTCCTCGGCCGAATTTCGGCTGCTCAGCCGCTTCATCGACGAACCCAATGTCGTTCTGGACCGGGAGACATTGTTGCCCGAACGCCGGGCCACCGCCGCCTTCGACCGATCGATAGACCTTCAGATCAGCCGCCTGCGCCACAAGCTGTCGAGCCTGCCGGGCGGCGAGGATCTGATCCTGACGGTGCGCGGCGAAGGCTATGTCCTTGCCTGTTCGGTCGATCATTCATGATCCGCAAGATCACCGGCCGCACCCACTCCTTCTTCCGGTCGATGGCGGGACAGATTTTCCTGATCCTGACGCTGGGCATGTCGGTCGCCGCGATCATCGCGCTGCTGGTGGCGGAACAGACGCGCCGCCACGATTTCGAGCGGGTCCGCCGCCAGCGCGTTCTTGCCAGCGCCATCGACGTCGCCGATCGTTTCCGCCGCGATCCCCGGCGCATCGAAAAAATGATGGCGACGCATAGCATCATCGGCGCGGCGCCTGCGCCTGAAGGCATCAGTCTGAACGAGCCGGATGACGACCTCCAATCCCTTCTGCGCGCGCGGCTCGGCGCGCAATCGCAGCCCGAAGCAGGGCAGGTGCCGGTCGGCCTCTGCTTTCCCGACCGCTACAGATCGAAGGAACTGGTCGCCGGGCTGATTGACGCGCCCCGCCCGGACTGCTGGGTGGTGCGCTATACCGATGGAATCGGGCAGCGCCGGGCGATCGCGCTCAGCTTCCCGCGCATCGCCAAACCGCCCAGCACCATCTTCAATCCGC
This sequence comes from bacterium, assembly GCA_030824575.1. Taxonomy (GTDB): domain Bacteria; phylum Pseudomonadota; class Alphaproteobacteria; order Sphingomonadales; family Sphingomonadaceae; genus Sphingobium. The sequence continues at coordinate 14,836 of JAVBXL010000025.1, forward strand.
TCTACTTGATCGTCATCATCGCCGCGTCGGCGGGTCTTGCCATCCTGGTCGCCCGCTTCGTGTCCAAGCCGCTGCGCCGCCTGGAGCGGGCAGCCGAAGCCTTTTCGGTATCGCTCGACCCGGAGGAGATTCCCGAACGCGGGCCAGAGGAGGTGCGTGCCGCCCTGTCCACCTTCAACCTCATGCAGCGCCGCGCGCGGGCGGGCTTTGCCGAACGGACGCAATTGCTTGCTGCGATCAGCCATGATCTTCAGACCCCGCTGACCCGCCTGCGGCTGCGGCTGGAACTGGTCGAAAATGAGGAATTGCGCGCGCGGCTGCTACAGGATCATCAGGCGATGCAGACGCTGGTGCGCGAGGGGCTGGACCTAGCCAGCAGCATTGAGGCGCGCGAGTTATGGTCGGCGCTCGACATCGATTCGCTGCTGACCAGCATGGCCGAGGATGCCGAGGAACTGGGCGCGCCCGTCCGCTTCTTAAGCGGCTGCGGCGGCACGGTGCGGGTCAAGCCCAATGCGCTGACCCGCTGTATTGCCAATCTGGTCGACAATGCCGTGCGCTATGGCGGCAGTGCAGAGATCAGCTGCGTCCGATCGGGCGGGCGATTGCTGATCCATGTGCGCGATCATGGCCCAGGCATCCCCGTCGATCAGCTGGACCAGATGTTCGAACCCTTCACCCGCGGCGTCAGCAGCCAGCCGGGCGGGCGCCACGGCACCGGCATTGGCCTGACCATCAGCCGGTCACTGGCGATGAGCTTCGAGGCATCGGTGCGCCTGCGCAATGCCGATGATGGCGGCCTGATCGCCACCATCGACATGAAGGCCTAAACCAGCAATCCGGCAAACGTCAGCGCCGCCGCAACCGGCACGCCCGCCCGCGCCACGACGGGGCGATAGGTCATGCCCAGCACCACGATTCCGCCCAACAACGGCACCAGTCCGATCCAGGCGACCAGCGCCATGCCGAAATCCGCCCACAATGTCAGGCTGAGCAGCGACAGCCCAAACAGCGTCCATCCCGCCAATTGCAGATGGGCGACCCACGGGCGACGCTGCCAGCTATCGAGCAGCACCGGCCTATGCCGCTGCATCCGCCCCGCCAGCGCGAACAGGGAAAGGTAGAGCAGGCCGATGGTGAGCATCATGCCGGCACCATCCGGCGGCGCACCGGGGTCGGCGCGCTGCGGCGACGGCATTGCTTCCAGACCAGCAGGCCCAGCGCGACCGCGGTCGCGGTCAACAGCATATTGCCGGACAGGATCATCCCGTCTCCCGCCCAGATTGGTCCCAATGCAGCGGCCAGCGCGCATAGCAGCGCCAGCAGGCCAAGCAGGAGCGGCCAGCCCAACGCTGGCGGCAGGACCAGCCCCAGCAACAGCGCCGCGCCAGCGCTCCAAAGCGCGACCGACACCTCCTGCTGCGCGCGTTCCGCCACGCCAAGCGGTAGCAGGCGATTGGCGATCAGGAAGGCCGCCATGCCGATCGGCACGCCTGCCAGGCCGCCGACGTTCAACCGCTCCAGCAGCCGGTTGCCGATCGACAAAGGGGCGCGTTCCCGCCGCTTGACGATCCACAGGACCATCCCGCTCGCGATCGCCAAGGTCAGCATCGCGCCGCCCAGAAAATAGAGCCAGCGCGTCAGCAGCGGCGCGAAATGGGCCATGTGCAGCCCATAGATGGTCTGGTAGGCGCGCACGCCCGCACGCTTTTCCGTCCAGGCTTTCAATACCTTTCCGGTCGCGCCGTCGAAGCTGATCTCCGCGGGCAGCATGCCGATCGCCGCCGCCTCGACCGGATAGATGGTCACGACGGCAGCGGCGTCGCCGGGGTTGAAGATGTAGATCCGGCTCACCGGCGCGCCACCGAAATAGCGCTGCGCCTGCGCCAGCATCGGCGCGACCGGGGCAAGCGGCGCCTTGGTCCCGCTCGCTGCCCGGCTGACCGTGCCGGGCGTCAGATCGCTGTAGAGCGTCGCGACATCCGCGCCATAGCCGGCCGCAATCCCCCACGGCATGTTGAGCGACGCCAGCGTCAGCAGCCCGGTGAAAGTGATCATGATGTGGAAGGGCAGGGATAAAACGCCCAGCGCATTATGCCCGTCCAGCCACGATCTTTGCCCCTTGCCCACGCGGAAGGTGAAGATGTCCTTGAAGAAGCGTTTATGCGCGATGATGCCGGTCACGATCGCCACCAGCATCAGCATCGCGGCCAGCGACGCCAGCAACCGCCCCCAGGGATAGGGCAGTTCCAGTTCGAAATGCAGGCGGTAGAAAAACTCCCCGCCCAGCGTATCGCGCGCCACCGGCGCGCCGCTCACCGGATCGAGCGCGCGGCTCATATAGGCGCCGCCGCTGTCATAGGTCGCCTCGACCACGTTGGACCGGCCGTCGGGTGCGGACAGATACCAGCCTGCCGATCCCGTCGTATTGGCCGACAGCCAGTCGGTCGCGGCTTTGATCGCCCGCACCGGATCGGCCTGCCCGCTGATTTCCGGGCGCATCCAGCGGCTGATTTCCGGCTTGAACACGGTCAGCGTCCCGGCAAGGCAGATGATGAAGAGGATGTGGCCAAGCAGCAGCCCGGTCCAGCCATGCAGCCAGGCCATCGCCTGCCGCGCGCCATCGCGCACCATCGCGCTCGCCCCGGTCATGCCGGTTGCCCCGCGATCCAGGCGATGCCGCCCAGCGCCAACGCCGCCAGCATCACGCCCGCGACCGCGCGCCACGGCCCGCGCGCCAGAAAGGCCCAAATGGTGACGCCGGGCGCGATCAGATAGGCGATCATGGTCGCAAGAGTCACCGCCTCCACCCGTGCCATCGGCAGGGTGCGCGCCATCGCAGCGGCGCCCAGGGCGGCCACGCCATAGGCGCCGACCGTCCCGACGATGGTACGCAAAGCGACATTGGCGCGGTATCGCCAGCGGCTCGCCCGATAATGGATGGGCGCGGCCATCGGAAAACTCCTCGTCAAAACGATGACGGGATTATCCGACGCGCATCATGCAAGTCAATCGCATTAGCAGCATCCGCGCATAATTTTCCACGATGCAAAAGCCTGTTCGAAACGGCAGGCCCAGCCGTTCGGCACCATGGCCGTGCCGCACGGCAAAGGCTTTTCCCTCCTGCTTGCATCATCCACCCTCTATGCTGCCGCGCAAGAATGAGAGGAGCCGATGGGATGGACATGATCGTGCCGACAGGGGCCGGCCTGGTGCGCGGGACCGTGGTGGACGGCGTCGCCCGCTTCCTCTGGGTCCCCTATGCAGCGCCGCCGACCGGCGACCGCCGCTTCGCCCCGCCGCAACCGCCCGAACCTTGGGATGGCGTGCGCGATGCGCTGGACCCCGGCGCCAGCGCGCCGCAGCGGGTGCGCGGCGTGCCAGGGGTCGATGTCGAGGCTCTGGTGGGCAAGGGCTGGCTTCCCGGTGACGATTATCTGACGCTCAACATCTGGAAACCCGCAGACGATCGCACCGCGCTGCCGGTCATGGTCTTCATCCATGGCGGCGGCTTCGTGCTGGGCAGCAAGGATGCGCCGGTGCAGGACGGCAGCGCGTTCGCCCGCGACGGCGTGCTGATGGTGGCGATCAACTATCGGCTCGGCGTCGAAGGATTCCTGCCCTTCCCCGGCATCCCGACCAATCTGGGCCTGCGCGACCAGATTTTCGCGCTTCAATGGGTGCGGGACACTATCGCGGCCTTTGGCGGCGATCCCGCCAACGTCACCGTCTTCGGCGAATCGGCGGGGGCCATGTCGGTCGCGAACCTGATTGCATCGCCGCTGGCCAAAGGGCTGTTTCGCCGCGCCATCGTGCAAAGCGGCCATGGCGCGATGACCCGCGACATCGGCGTGGCGCAGCGACTGGTCAAGGCGCTGGCGAAGCGGCTGAAGATCACGCCAGACGCTGCCGGCTTCCGGTCGGTCGCGCCGGGCGACATGCTGGACGCGATGGAGGCGGTCAGCAAGCCGACCGCGCGGCTCGACCTGCGCGACGCTGACGGGCGGGAGCCGGTGTTCGGCATCAGCCGCTTCATTCCGGTCCATGGCGACGACGTCCTGCCGCAAAAGCCGCTCGACGCGTTGAAGACGGGGGCGGGTGCGGAGATCGACCTGCTGATCGGCACCAATGCGGAGGAAATGAACCTCTATTTCGTGCCGACCGGCGTGCGGGAAAAGCTTGGCCGGCTGCTCGCGACCTGGTTCGTCCACAAACATCAGCCGCAGGCCCGCAAACTGCTCAATGCCTATGGCATGGGGACGAAGGGCGTGAAGCCCGGCCACGCCTTCACCGACGCCTTGCACGATCTGGTGTTCCGCTGGCCCGCCCGCCGCTTTGCCGAGGAACATCGCGGCCGCAGGCATATGTACGAGTTCGCATGGCGATCGCCACTGTTCGCCACCCCAACTTCTATCGGCCTGGGCGCGGCGCACGCGATGGAATTGCCGTTCGTCTTCGACACGCTCGCCAGCACGACCGGCCCCGAAGGCATATGCGGCGACGCGCCGCCGCAATCGCTGGCCGACCGGGTGCATCGCATCTGGGTCGATTTCGCCACCGACGGCCGCCTGCCCTGGGATGCGTTCACACCCTACAATCGGCTGGTCTATCAACTCGCAGACGGGGAGGCGGCCTACGAACCGCCCATGCCCTGCGCGCCGTACCTGCCCTGACAGAAACCCATTTATTTGGCTGGAGGAGTCGCCTTCCTCGCGTCCGGCGCGGCCGGCCTGATGACCGGCAGCATTGTGCTGGCCGACGGCGGCTATAGCTGCTGGTGACGCATAAAAGAGACAGGGAGTCAGACAGCTTCTCCGCTATGCCGATCCGATCGGCGAAGCGATCGACCCGGACGGCATAATGGTCTATCTCGCCAAACCTATCTGAAAGCTTTACCTATCAGATAGGCCCATAGGCGATCCGCTGGACATGATATCACCGGACGCCGGGAGGAGAAAAAGGATGACGTTGAAGGCCCTCTTGTTTGCCGGTGTCGCGATCGCGGTGCCTTTTCCTCTTGCGGCGCAGGCGCAGCAGGTGCCAGCCGCCGAAGCAGGATCGTCCGACATCATCGTCACCGCGCGCAAGCGGCAGGAAACGCTGCTCGACGTGCCGGTCGCGGTGACGGCGATCAGCGGCGACACACTCGCGCGACGCAATATCAATTCGGTGCGCGAAGCGGCGGCCTTGTCGCCCGGCCTCAACATCTCCAGCGACGGTGCTGGTCGCGCCTTTGTTTCGATCCGCGGCGTCGGCGTCACCCTGGTGTCGTCGGTGCAGCCGGGCGTCGGCCTCTTCGTCGACGGCATCTATCGCCCCAACACCGCCTATCTCAACAACCCGCTGCTCGACGTCGAACGGATCGAGGTGCTACGCGGGCCGCAGGGCACGCTTTATGGCAAGAATACGCTGGGCGGCGCGATCAACGTCATCACCCGCCAGCCGGGCAACGCTTTCGAGGCGCGCGGCGCGGCCAGCTATGCCGGACCGGATAATAGCTGGCTTCTGTCCGGTTCGGTGTCCGCCCCGATCGTGCAGGACAAGCTGGCGATCCGCGTAGGCGGCTCGCATCGCGAGCAGGACGGTTTCATCAACAACAGCAATATCGGTGGCAAGGCGAACCGCTTCAACACCGACTCGCTCAGCACCACCATCCGCGCCACGCCCAGCGAAGACCTGACCATCGTCGTGAACGGCTATTATGACTGGGTGAAGGGCGCCAACGTCCCCTATGCCCGCGTCGCGGGGCCAACCGACTATTCGCGCGATAACCAGTTCGATACGCTGGGCACCACCACCTATAGATATCGCGGCGTCAACGCCCGGATCGAAACGCCGATTGACGCGATCAACACCAAAGTCTCGCTGCTGGCCGCCTATGACGCGCGCGACACCAGCGCGCCCAACACGGACGGCGATTTCGGCCCTAGCGACGCGACCACGCCCATGCCCGCCGTGCGCCAGAGCAGCAGCGACCGCCTGCGCACCAAGACGGTCGAACTGCGCTTCGACACCGAATATAGCGACCAGTTCTCCGCCCTGGTCGGCCTGTTCTACAGCCGGGAGACGACGCGCGCGAACCAGCTGACCAATATCCAGCTGACCTTGCCCCTGCCAACCGGGCCGTTCCCGGTCACCATCAACAATCGCGCGCAGAATGCGACTAAGGCGGACACCTATGCCGCCTTCGGCACCGCTTTCTGGAAACCCAATGCAGACTGGGAAGTCGCGCTGGGCCTACGTTACGATCATGAGGATCGCTCGTCCGTCGGCAGCGTCAATGGCGGCGCGCCGTCGCCGGTGGGGCTGAAATCCAACGAGGTCGAACCGCGCCTGTCGGTCACCCGTCACTGGAACCGCCAGTTGATGTCCTACGCCTCGGTCGCGCGCGGCTATCGCGGCGGCGGCTTCAACGCTGTGACCGCGCCGGTCCGCGTCTATAAGGGCGATTCGGCCTGGACCTATGAAATCGGCACCAAATATGCCTCCGCCGACCGCCGCCTGACCCTGTCGGGCGACATATTCTACAGCGATTACAAGGATTATATCGGCCTCAACTCGATCGCACCGGCCTCGACCGGCGGCCTTGTCACCGTCGATCTCAACAGCGGCGACGTCGAAAGCTATGGCGCGGAAGTCGAATTTGCTTTCAAGCCGGTGGAGCAATGGACGCTGTCGGGCGGCCTGACTTACATGCACGCCCGCCTGACCGACAGTTCGCCCTACACCGCCATCACCGGCCGCACCCTGTCGAGCGATCGGTTGACCTTCCAGCCTGACTGGATGCTCAGCCTGTCGAGCGACTATGTCGTGCCGCTGGGCGACGAGAACAGCCTGACCTTCAACGCGGGGCTGACCGGCAAGGGCAAGCGGCTGGCCGGAACGCTCAATGAGACGACGCCGACATTCCTGAAATCATATATATTGGCCAACGGGTCGATCACCTACCGCACCGGCGGGATCGAACTGGCGGTCTTCGGCACCAACCTGTTCAACAAGAAATATTTCGACGCCTATATCGAAAAGACGACCCTCATCCTCGCTGGTCTACCCGCATCGGACCTGGGCATCATCGGCGACCGGCGCCGCTATGGCGTGCGCGCCAGCTTCCGGTTCTGATCCGATGAGCGCACTCGCCTTTCCACCCCGCAAAGCCCTGCCGGACGGCTTCCTCGACCAGCTTGCCGCCGCCTTTGGCGACAATCTGGCGCTGGGCGAGGCGGTGCGCAGCCAGCATGGCCAGAGCGAAACGCATTTCGCGCCCGTCCTGCCCGACGCCGTCGTCTTCGCCCGTTCGACCGAAGATGTCGTGACGCTGGTCAATCTCTGCGTCGCCGCCGACGTGCCGATCATCCCCTTCGGCGCGGGCACATCGATCGAGGGCAACACCCTGCCAGTGCAGGGCGGGGTGACGGTCGACCTCAGCCGGATGGACGCCATCCTCCACGTCAATGTCGAGGATTTCGACTGCACCGTTCAGGCGGGCGTGCGGCGCGAGCAATTGAACGAGCATCTGCGCGATCAGGGCCTGTTCTTCCCGATCGACCCCGGCGCCAATGCGACGCTGGGCGGGATGGCGTCCACCCGCGCGTCGGGCACCAATGCGGTGCGTTACGGCACGATGCGGGAGGCGGTGCTGTCGTTGCGCATCGTAACGCCCGATGGCCGCGACATCCGCACCGCCCGGCGCGCGCGCAAGTCGGCAGCGGGCTATGACCTCACCCGGCTAATGATCGGCAGCGAAGGCACGCTGGGCATCATCACCGAAGTAACCCTCCGCCTGCACGCCATCCCCGAAGCCATATCATCAGCCGTATGCAGTTTCGACAGCCTGCAAGGGGCGGTCGATACGGTGGTGCAATCGATCCAGATCGGCGTGCCGCTGGCGCGGGTCGAGATATTGGACGACGCGCAGATGCGCGCGGTCAATCGCTGGTCGAAGCTGGACTATCCCGAACAGACGACCCTCTTTTTCGAATTTCACGGCTCACCAACCTATGTCGAGGAGCAGGTGCGCACGGTGGAGGCAATCGCCGCGATGAACGGCGGCGGGCAATTCCGCTGGTCGAACTTGCCGGAGGAACGCTCCAAATTGTGGAAGGCGCGGCATGAGGCCTATTATGCCGCGGTCAACCAGCGTCCCGGCGCGATCGGTTGGGCAACGGACGTCTGCGTGCCGATCAGCCGCTTGGCCGAATGTATCACCCAGACCAAGGCGGACCTGGCGACCAGCAGCGTGCCGGGCACGATATTGGGCCATGTCGGAGACGGCAATTTCCACGTCATCTTCTCCATCGACCCCGGCGCGCCGGAGGAGATGGCGCAGGTGGAGGCGCTCAACCAGCGGCTGGTGGACCGGGCGCTGGCGATGGACGGCACCTGCACCGGCGAACATGGCATCGGCATCGGCAAACAACATTGCCTGGTCGAGGAACTGGGCGAGGCGGTCGACCTGATGCGCGTCATCAAGCGCGCGATCGACCCGAAGAACCTGTTCAATCCGGGCAAGATTTTCGCGCTCCAATACGCCATTTAGCCGGGGGGCTAAACTGTCCGGTCGCGCCGATTCCCCTCGGCGCGGCCGGGCATCATGACCGGCGCATGGTAACCGCCCCACCGCAAAAAGGCTCGTCCCGATGATCAATACGCCGGCCCCATCCCCATCCTTCCTGCGCCTGTTGCCGCCGCTGCTGATTCTGGCGCTGGCGATGGCGGCGGGCTTCACCATGATGGGATCGTTCAGCATGGTGCAGGAAGGCGCCAAGGCCGAAATGGGCCTGAGCGATTTCCAATTGTCGCTGGTTCAGGGCGTGGCCGCCGCGGTGCCGCTGCTGCTCTTTTCCATACCCATTGGATTATTGGTCGATCGGACCAATCGTCTGCGCCTGTTCATCGGGCTGGCGCTGATCTGGACGCTGGGCACCTTCCTGACCGCCACGGCGCAGCGCGTGCCCGCGCTGTTCATGGCGCGGATGCTCGCCGGGATCGGCACCACTGGGGCGCTCACGGCAGCGTTGTCGCTGTGCGCCGACCTGTGTCCTCCGCACCAGCGGGGCAGGGCGCTGCTGGTCGTGACCTTGGGCAAGGCGCTGGGGCAGGCGGGCGCATTCGCCCTGGCGGGCTGGCTGCTCAGCCTGTTTTTGCGTCAGGGGGCGGCGGGCCTGTTCGCGGACGTCACACCCTGGCGCGCCACCCATTTCGCGCTGGCGGCGATCAGTGCCGCGCTCATCCTGCCCCTATGCCTGTTGCGCGAACCGGCGCGGCGGGAGGTAGCCGCGGGCATTCATGCGCCCTGGCGCGTGGTAATGGGCGAGCTATGGTCACGCCGCGCCTTCCTTGCGCCCCTGTTCATCGGGCAAGTCAGCGTGGTGATGGCCGACGCCGCCGCCGGAATCTGGGCCTCGCCCGTCTTGTCGCGCAGCTATGGCCTGGCACCGCCCGATTTCGCCGGCTGGATGGGCAGCCTCATCTTCATGACCGGGGTGGCGGGATCGGTGCTGGGCGGCATCGCGGCCGATATCGGGCAGAAGAGCGGGCGGCGCGGCGGCCTGCTGATCGGCGCAGTGATTGCGGCGGCGCTGGGTATCCCGGCCGCGCTCTTCCCGATCATGCCCGGCATCCCTTCCTTTGCCGTGGCGTTGGGCGCGCTGATGCTGTGCGGCACCGTTACCGGCCTCATCACCTCCGTCGCGCTCACGGTGATGCTGCCCAACGAGTTGCGCGGCCTGTGCATCGGCGCCTTCATCGCCATCGCCGGGCTGATCGGCTTTGGCGTAGCACCGACATTGGTGACCGCGATCAGTGGCCTTCTCGGCGGCGAAGCGCATCTGGGCCAGGGCCTCGCTACCGTCGGCGTCTCGGTCAGCATCGTCTCCGTCGGCGCCTTCTGGCTGGCCATGCGTCGCGCGCCCGCCAGACCTATCTGATAGCTATTGCCAAAAGCTGTCAGATAGGTAAGGATGGAGCCAAGGAGAAGATGGCCATGGACCGAATCAGTGTGTCGCCGGAGATGACCGCGCTGGTCGGGCCGGGCATCGCCACACCCGCCAATGATGCGGGCCTTTCCGCCGCCTTCCTGTTCGGTTTCGGCGCGGTGGGACAGGCGGCTTCGGTGCGACTGATCGAACGACCCACGCTTGCCGACCTGAACGACGATACTGGCAATCGCCTGATCCTGCTGGTCGCGCCCGAAGCCTGCGCGCGGGTAGCGGACGGCGTGGTGCCGCTCATGCCGAGCGTCGCTTATTATCTGCCCGCGCCGCTCCGCGCGATCGCGCTCGCCATCCGCGACTGTCGGTTGCACGACGCGGCCGCGGCCCCCTATCGGCTGGCCAAGAGCATCGAGCTTTTCTGCGAATTATTGCGCACCGGGCGCGAAGACGGGTTCGTGCCGATCGGACAGGATGCTTCGCTGTCGCGCGCCGACAGCGAAAGGCTGCTGACGGCGCGGCGCATGATCGAGGATCGCTGGGCCGAGAAACTGACGCTGGACGGCATCGCGCGCGCCTGCGGCCTCAATCGCGCCAAATTGACGCGGGGCTTCCGCGACATGTTCGGCAGTTCGGTCGCCGATGCGATCACGGCGCAGCGGCTCGACCGGGCAGGGGAGATGCTAGTCGCGACCGAATTGCCGGTATCCTCGATCGGCTATCGCTGCGGCTATCTCAACAATGCCAGCTTCACCCGTGCTTTTGCGCGCCATTTCGGGGTCGCGCCGACGCTCTATCGCGCCGAAAGGCTGGCGGCATGACGAGCCGGGCGATGGACGATGGCGGGTCGCTGGTCGAGCGCGCCATCCAGGCAGTGCGCGACCATATCCGCGACCATAGCCTGCGGGTCGGCGACACGCTGCCGGGGGAAGGCGCCTTCGCCGCCACCCTGGGCGTCAGCCGCGCGGTGATGCGCGAAGCCTTTGGCGCGCTTGCCGCCTTGCACCTGATCGACGTCGGCAATGGCCGCCGCGCGCGGGTGGGGGCGATCGACGGGTCGGTGATGGGTGCCTCGATCGACCATGCGGTATCGACCGAACAGGTCAGCGTCGCCGATGTGTGGGACGTGCGGCGCACGCTCGAACTGCGGATCGCCGCGCTCGCAGCGGAGCGGCGCACCGACGCGCAGGCCGCCGCCATCCTGGCCATTGCGCAGGCCATGGCGAAAGGGTGCGAAGACATGGCGCAGGTGACCCGGCTCGACATCGCGCTGCATAATGCGATCGCCGAGGCGGCGTCTAACCTGCTCTTTGCGCAGATCATGCGGTCTTTCGCGCCGCTGATGGAAACGGCGGTGCCCCGCGCCTGGGAAACGCGCCGAACCGATGCCCAGCGCCAGCAGATCATCGCCTGCCATCTCGACCTGGCCCAGGCGATCGTGGACCGCGACGCTGTGGCCGCCGCTGCGGCGATCGACCGACATTTCGACAGTTCGATCGGGCAGATGCTCGCGACATGAGCCTCGCCTGGTGCGGTCAGGCGATCGCCAGCACGCTGCTCAGGATGATCCGCACCAGTTCCGCCTGGCCGCGCGCGCCCATCTTGGCGTAGATTTTCTTGGAATAGTTGCGCGCCGTTTCGACCGTCAGATGGAGATTGGCGGCGGCCTGCGCGATCGGGATGCCCTGGCCCATTTCCCAGGCAAGCCGCGCCTCGCTGGGCAGCAGGCCGAACAGATCGACCAGCTGCTCGCACCGGTCCGCCTGCGACGATCGGTCACCGCTCAGATACACGATCGCCACCGGCGTTCCAGCCGCCGCCACCGATTGCCCGCGGAATGGCGCGACCAGCATGTCCATCCACGGATCGCGGCTCAAATTGATCGCGCGCGGCCGCGCCTCCGCATCCTGGGCGAACGCCTTGGCCAGCGCCGTCAGTTCGCGGTCCAGCCGCGGCGATGTCGGGGTCAATCGGTCATAGCGCCCACGCCGCAGGATGGTGTTTCGCTGGAACAGCTGTTCGACATGGGGCGTCATGTCGAGGATGCGGCATTGGGCATCCAGCGTCAGCCAGCCGAAATTCAGCCGCCCAAAGGCTTCGGACGTCAGGGTCGATCGCAACTTTTCGCGCTCTAACGCCACGAAACCGCGCAATGCCGTGCGCAGATGCGGGGCGAGCGCGGTCAGCAACGCTGTGGCCGACGACGATATGCGCGCGCCCGCGCAGCTCAGCCAGGCGTCGACCCCGCTACTCTCCGTCACCCGCACGGATCTTATGTCCTCCACGCCCATGCCATGCAGGAAGTCATGCCGATAGGATTGCAACGCAGCATTGTCCGGCGGGATCAGCTCGGCGAGCGCATAGACCCGCCCCTCCCGCATGTTGCGATAGGGCAGGGGATCGTGCCCATATTTCTCGGCGAACAGCCGGCCCAGATGTGGCGGCGCCGCAGGGCCGGCATAAAGCTCGACGATATTCTTCTCGTCGATCGGACGGAAGGCCAGGCTGACATAACGGACCTGCGTCCGGCTCCGCAGCCGTTCGAGAAAATCATGCCAGAGAGGTTGTTGGAACATGCCTTCGCTCAGGCTGACCAGCAGGCCGGAATCGTCCAATCGCATGAGGCGATACTACACCCTCCCATTTGGGAGGTCCAATGTTAGTTGCTTGCTGCCAAAACCGGTGGCAAGGCGATTGCGAGGATTTATGGCGGACGTGAAGACCCTGACTCATCTGGAGCGGCTCGAAGCCGAAAGCATCCACATCCTGCGCGAAGTGGTCGCCGAGGCCGAAAAGCCGGTCATGCTCTATTCGGTCGGCAAGGACAGCGCGGTGATGCTGCATCTGGCGCGCAAGGCCTTCTATCCTTCGCCGCCGCCCTTTCCGCTGCTGCATGTCGACACGACCTGGAAATTTCAGGAAATGTACAAGCTGCGGGATCGGATGGCGCAGGAAAGCGGCATGGAATTGCTGGTCTATCATAATCAGGAAGCGATGGACCGGGGCATCAACCCGTTCGACCATGGCGCGCTACACACCGATATGTGGAAGACCGAAGGGTTGAAGCAGGCGCTCAACCTCTATGGCTTCGACGCGGCCTTTGGCGGCGCGCGGCGCGACGAGGAAAAGAGCCGGGCGAAGGAGCGCATCTTCTCCTTCCGTACCGCGTCGCACGGCTGGGACCCCAAGAACCAGCGGCCCGAACTGTGGAACCTCTACAACGCTCGCAAGAATAAGGGGGAAAGCATCCGCATCTTCCCGATCAGCAATTGGACCGAGCTGGACATCTGGCAATATATCCATTTGAACGACGTGCCGATCGTGCCGCTCTACTTCGCGGATGAACGCCCGACGGTGGAGCGCGATGGCATGTTGCTGATGGTCGATGACGACCGCTTCCCGTTGGAGCCGGGCGAGGAGCCGGTCATGCGCTCGATCCGATTCCGCACGCTGGGCTGCTATCCGCTGACCGGCGCGGTCGAAAGCACGGCCAAGACTTTGCCCGAAGTGATTCAGGAAACGCTGTTGACGACCACGTCGGAACGGCAGGGCCGCGCGATCGACAAGGATGCGGGCGGCGCGGGCATGGAGAAGAAAAAGCAGGAAGGGTATTTTTGACGCGCCACGGAATGCGCAGCGTTCCGAAGCGTCAACCCCAGCGCAGGCTGGGGTCCCCGGCCGCCTGGCTCTCCCTAAGATCAACGAGATCCCAGCCTTCGCTGGGATGACGAGGTAGCGACATGACCGACACCCTTACAGACCCCATCTACAAGACCGACGCCCTCATCGCCGAAGATATCGACGCCTATCTCAAGGTCCATGAGCATAAGACGATGCTGCGCTTCATCACCTGCGGGTCGGTGGACGATGGCAAATCGACGCTGATCGGCCGGCTGCTCTATGACAGCAAGATGATCTTCGAGGATCAGTTGGCCGCGCTGGAGGCGGACAGCAAGAAGGTCGGCACGCAAGGGCAGGAGATCGACTTCGCCCTGCTGGTCGATGGCCTGGCCGCCGAGCGGGAGCAGGGCATCACGATCGACGTCGCCTATCGTTTCTTCGGCACCGAAAAGCGCAAGTTCATCGTCGCCGACACCCCCGGCCACGAACAATATACCCGCAACATGGTGACCGGCGCATCGACGGCGGACCTGGCCGTCATCCTGATCGACGCGCGCAAGGGTATCCTGACGCAAACCCGCCGCCACAGCTATCTCGCCCACCTGATCGGCATCCGCAACATCGTGCTGGCCGTCAACAAGATGGATCTGGTCGGCTATGACCAGGCGGTGTTCGACCGGATCGTCAAGGATTATACCGAATTTGCCCGCTCGATCGGCATCACCGCCTTCACGCCGATGCCGATTTCCGGCTTCAAGGGCGACAATATCACCGGCCCCAGCGCCAACACGCCCTGGTACACCGGCCCGGCGCTGATCGAGCATCTGGAAACGGTCGAGGTCAACAGCGCAGCCGATGCGGACAAGCCGTTCCGCATGGCGGTTCAGTGGGTCAATCGCCCCAATCTGGATTTCCGCGGCTTTTCCGGCCAGATCGCAACTGGATCAGTGCGGCCCGGCGACGCCATCCGCGTGCTGCCATCAGGCAAGACCAGCACGATCACCCGTATCGTAACCCTCAATGGCGACCTGGACGAAGCCGTCGCTGGTCAGTCGGTCACGCTCTGCTTCGCCGACGAAGTCGATTGTTCGCGCGGCGATGTGATCGCGGCGTCCGACAATCCGCCCCAGGTCGCGGACCAGTTCGAAGCGACGATCGTGTGGATGGCGGACGAGGAAATGCTGCCGGGCCGCTCCTACTGGCTCAAGATTGGCACCCAGACCGTCACCGCCACCGTGCAGCAGCCCAAATATCAGGTCAACGTCAATACGATGGAGCAGCTGGCGGCCAAGACGCTGGAGCTGAACGCCATCGGCGTCGCCAATCTGTCGACGGACAAGCAGATCGTGTTCGAACCCTATGAAGCGAACCGCACATTGGGCGGCTTCATCCTGATCGACAAGATCACCAACGCCACGGTAGCCGCCGGGATGCTGCATTTCAGCCTGCGCCGCGCCCAGAATGTCCATTGGCAGGCGACCGACGTCAGCCGCGATTTCCATGCGGGCCTCAAGAATCAGAAAGCCGCCGTGCTCTGGTTCACCGGGCTGTCGGGCGCGGGCAAATCGACCATCGCCAATCTGGTGGAAAAGCGACTCGCTCGCATGAACCGCCACACCTTCCTGCTCGACGGCGACAATGTCCGCCATGGCCTGAACAAGGATCTGGGCTTTACCGACGCCGACCGGGTGGAAAATATCCGCCGCGTGGGCGAGGTCGCCAAGCTGATGACCGATGCGGGCCTGATCGTCATCACCGCCTTCATCTCCCCCTTCCGCGCCGAACGCGACATGGTGCGGCAGATGATGCAGCCGGGCGAGTTTATCGAGGTGCATATCGATTCCACGCTGGCCGATGCCGAGGCGCGCGACGTCAAGGGCCTCTATAAAAAGGCGCGGGCGGGCCAGCTCAAGAATTTCACCGGCATCGACAGCCCCTATGAAGCGCCCGAAGACCCGGAGATCCGCATCGACACGGCGGACATGACCGCAGAGGAAGCGGCCGAGGCGATCGTCGCGAGGCTGATCCCATGAGCCTGGACCTGTCCGACGCGAAGCTGGCCGCCTATCTTGCCGAGATAGCGGGACGGCTTCTGCTCGACGTGCGCGCGTCCGGTCTGTTTAGCCCCAAGGCGCTGGGCAAGGCGGGGGACCAGACCGCCAACCAATTCCTCTGCCACGCCCTGCGCGAACAGCGGCCCGACGACGGGCTGTTGTCCGAGGAGGAAAAGGATAATGAAGATCGCCTGGCCAAGAGCCGGGTGTGGATCGTCGATCCGGTCGATGGTACACGCGAATATGGCGAGGAGCGGGCCGACTGGGCGGTGCATGTGGGTATGACGATCGATGGCCAGCCGGTGATCGGCGCGGTCGCGCTGCCGGGCATGGACGGCGTGGGGGGCGGGCGTGGCCTCGTCCTGCGCTCCGACCAGCCCATCCCCTTGCCCTCCGCACCCGACCGGCTGCGCATGGTCGTCAGCCGCACCCGCCCGGCGGCCGAAGCGATCGAAGTGGCCGCGCATCTGGGCGCGGAACTGGTGCCGATGGGATCGGCGGGGGCCAAGGCGATGGCGATCATCCTGGGCCAGGCCGATATCTACCTGCATAGCGGCGGCCAATATGAGTGGGACAGCATGGCCCCGGTCGCGGTCGCACGCGCCCATGGCCTCCATTGCTCGCGCATCGACGGCTCGCCGCTCATCTACAATCAGGCCGATGTCTATCTGCCGGACCTGCTCATCTGTCGGCCCGAACATGCCGACATAGTGCTGAAGCTGATCTAGAGCGCGGCGGCGCGGGCAATATCCGCCGCCGTTATGACATGGGTGCCGGGCTGCCCGCCCAGTGCCGCCTCGATCAGCAGCTGCGCCACGGTGACCGCCGGGCTGATCCTGGCGCTGGCCGGCAGAATGGGTCCGGCGATCCGCAGCACGCTGCCCATGATCCGTTCTATCGCCCGATGCTCCGCCCGCTCGCCGCCCAGCAGGCCCGGCCGCAGGATCGTCAGCGATGGAAAGCCAAGCTGGCGCACCGCCGCTTCCACCTCGCCCTTGGTCCGCGGGTAGAGAAAGGGCGAGTGGCTTTCCGCCCCCATGGAAGAGGTCAGCGCAAAGCGACGCGCGCCGCTGCGCCGCACCTGCGCGGCGATCGCCAGCACATAATCATGATCGATCGCGCGGAAAGCCTCCGCCGACCCGGCCTTCTTGCGTGTCGTACCTAGCGCGCAAATCGCAGCGTCGGCCGCCCACCATGGCGCGTCGAGGGGCAGGGTGCCGCTGTCCACAAGCGGATTGCGTAATTTGGAATGGGGCACCAATGGTCGCCGCGTGAGCGCGACGACCTGCGTCACGCGATCATCGTCCAGCATCAGCGTCAGCGCTATGCCGCCGACCAGGCCCGTAGCGCCTGCGAGGAGGATGGTGGTCATTCGCCCAGCATAAAGCGGTTTCTGCTGGACGGGAAGCGGGGAAGGGGACGGGCGATGGCCGCAGCGATCGCCCGCCCCAGAAGCGCTTACTTCATCGTCGGGATGACGAAGCTCTGGTCCACCACCGCACCACCGGTCGGCCAGCGCTGCGTGATCTTCTTGTTGCGGGTGTAGAAGCGCACGCCATCCTCGCCATATTGGTCCATATCGCCGAAGCCCGACCGCTTCCAACCGCCAAAGCTATGATAGGCGACCGGCACCGGGATCGGCACGTTGATGCCAACCATGCCGACTTCGACCTCCGCGGCAAACTTGCGGGCATAATCGCCGTTGCGGGTGAAGATGGCGACGCCGTTGCCATATTGATGCTTGCTCGGATAGCTCAGCGCTTCCTCGAACGTCTCTGCGCGCAGGATCTGGAGCACCGGGCCGAAAATTTCGTCCTGATAGCTTTTCATCTGCGGGGTGACCCGGTCGATCAGCGTGGGCGCGAGGTAGAAGCCTTCCTCATAGCCCTGGAGCTGGAAGCCGCGGCCGTCGACCACGATTTCCGCGCCTTCATCGGCCGCCATCTGGATATAGGATTCGACCCGCGCCTTGTGCTGGGCGGTGACGAGCGGACCATATTGCGCGTCGGGATCGGTCGGTATGCCGGGACGCAGCGTCTCGATTGCGGCGATCAGCTTGGTGCGGAAGATTTCCGCCGTCGCTTCGCCCACCGGGGTCACGACCGGCAACGCCATGCAGCGTTCGCCCGCCGAACCATAGGCCGCGCCCACGATATCGGCGACCGCCTGGTCCATGTCCGCGTCAGGCAGGATGATGCCGTGATTTTTCGCGCCGCCCATGCATTGCGCCCGTTTGCCGTTCGCGGCGGCCCGCTGATAGACATAATTGGCGATGTCGGACGACCCGACGAAGCTCACTGCCTTGATATCAGGATGGTCCAGAATGGCATCGACCATTTCCTTGTCGCCATGGACGACGTTCAGGATGCCAGCGGGCAGGCCCGCTTCCAGCGCCAGTTCCGCCAGGCGGACCGGCACGGACGGATCACGCTCCGAGGGCTTGAGAATGAAGGCGTTACCGCACGCGATCGCCATCGCGCTCATCCACAGCGGGATCATGGCCGGGAAGTTGAACGGGGTGATGCCCGACACGATGCCCAGCGGCTGGCGCATCGAATAGACGTCGATGCCGGGGCCGGCGCCTTGCGTATAATCGCCCTTCAGCAGATGCGGGATGCCGCAGGCAAATTCGACAACTTCCAGCCCGCGCTGGATGTCGCCCCTGGCGTCGGCCAGCACCTTGCCATGTTCGGACGACAGCATCCGCGCCAGTTCGTCCAGATTCGACTCGATCAGGTCCTTGAACTTGAACATCACGCGGGCGCGGCGCTGCGGATTGGTCGCGGCCCATTCGGGCTGGGCCGATAGCGCAGAATCCATCGCCTTCTGGAGATGGGCGGCATCGCCCAGTTCCACCTGCGCCTGAACAGCGCCGGTCGACGGATCGAGTATGTCGGACAGGCGCGCGCCGGGCAGGGACGTGGACGTGCCATGGATGAAATGGGTGACGGTTCTCATAACTGATCCTCTCCTGATCGGAACGAACATCTTATAGACGCGGCAGCTTGGCAGGGATATGCATATGGCGACACATTGGTTGTGCAGTTATACCTATGCTGAATTCCGACGATCTCCGCCTCTTCCTGGCCGTCATGCGCGAAGGCAACATGCTGGCGGCCTCGCGGCGCGTCGGTGTCGACCATAGCACCGTCGCCCGGCGGATCACCAGCCTGGAGGCGACACTGGGCGCGCGCCTGTTCGATCGGTCGCCACGCGGCGTCACGCCGACCCAGGCCGCCTTCGCGCTCGTGGGTCATGCCGAACGGATCGAGAGCGAATTGCTGGCGGCGGTCGGAAGCGTGTCCGGCCGGGACAGCGAGGTCGAGGGGACGGTGCGCCTGGCGACGCCCGAAGCCTGCGCCAGCTATCTGGTCGCGCCTCATGTCGCCGCCCTGCGCGCCCGGCATCCCCGGCTGACGCTGGAACTGGCGTCGGAAAGCCGGGTGGCCAGCCTGTCCAAGCGCGAGGCTGATATCGCAGTGATGCTGAAACCGCCGCCCAAAGGGCGGTTGGTGACCCGCAAGCTGGTCGACTATCGCCTCGGTCTTTATGCGTCGCGAGACTATCTGGACAGCCATGGCGAACCGACGGTGCGCGCCGACCTCAATCGCCATGCCTTCATATCCTATATCGAGGAACTGGCCGGATTTCCCGAAATGATCGCCCTGGACCAGATCTTGCCCGGCGCGCCGATCGGCTTCCGGTCCAGCTCCAGCGCGGCACAGCATGCCGCGGTGGTGGCGGGCGTGGGCATCGGCGTGCTGCACGTCTTTGCAGCGGGCGAGGATGAGCGACTGGTGCGGATATTGCCGCAGGAGATCGAGGTGTGGCGCAGCTACTGGCTGGTGATGCATGCCGATCTGCAACGGCTGACCCGGATCAGGGCCACGATCGATTTCATCGACGACGTGATGCGGACGATGCGCGACCGGCTGTAGCGGACGATGCGTAAGTACGATAATATATCTTATGTTAAATATTGCGTATCGCTGCAATCGCGTAGAGCTGTCCAACTCGCTGTCGCACGATAAGGCCGGCAAACCACGCCAAGCAGAAAGACGATCGACATTGGCAGGCTGATCGGCATGATCCGACTCATTGCGCAGCCCTGCGCCAAGGAGTTGATTATGCTGCCCTCTTTATCGCCCTTCCGTCCGTTCATGCTGGCCGGGCTGCTATCTACATCCGCCATCGCCATGGCTGCGCCGCCCAGTTTCGACGTGGCGCGCGTGGGCGCCGATATCAAGACGCTCTCCAGCGACGAATATGAGGGACGCGGCCCGGCGACGCGGGCGGAGGCCAAGACGATCGACTATATCGCCGCGCAGATGAAGGCGGCGGGCCTGAAACCTGCCGGGCCGAAAGGCAGCTGGTTTCAGGACGTGCCGCTGCGCATGTCGAACATCACCGGCACGCCCACTTTGTCGATGACGATCGGCGGTGCGGCCCAGCCGCTGACGCAAGGCGGCGAAATTGCCGTCCGCGCGTCGGAAACGGGCCAGTCCTCGGTCAGCTTCGCCGACCTGCCGCTGGTCTTCGTTGGCTATGGCGTAAAAGCGCCCGAACGCGGATGGGACGATTTCAAGGGCGTCGATCTGAAGGGCAAGATCATGGTCGTCCTGGTCAACGACCCGGATTTCGAGGGCGGTGAAGGCGATTTCGGCGGCAAGCTGATGACCTATTATGGCCGCTGGACCTATAAGTACGAGGAAGCCGCGCGGCAGGGCGCTGCCGGCGTGCTGGTGGTGCATGAAAGCGAACCCGCCTCCTATGGCTGGGCGACGGTCAAGAACAGCAACACCAACACGATGTTCGACATCGTCCGCGCCGATCCCAAGGCGGCGCATACCCAGATGGAAGGCTGGATGCAGCAAGATCTGGCGGCCAAATTGCTGGCCGCATCAGGCATTGATTTCAACGCGGCCAAGGCGGCGGCGCGCAAGAAGGAATTCCGGCCCATCCCGCTCAAGGCCACGATGAGCGCCAGCTATGCGGTCACGTCGGACATCATCACGTCGCACAATGTCGCGGGCTTGGTGCAAGGCGGCACATATCCCGACGAAACGGTGATCTACTCCGCCCATTGGGACCATCTGGGCATCGGTGCGCCCGATACGAAGGGCGACACCATCTATAATGGCGCGAAGGACAATGCGTCCGGCACCGCCGCGCTGCTGGAACTGGCGCGCGCCTATGCCAAGGGGCCAAAGCCCGAACGCAGCGTCCTGTTCCTGGCGGTGACGGCGGAGGAGAAGGGCCTGCTTGGGTCCGAATATTATGCCGACAATCCGTTGCGGCCGTTGGCGACCACCGCCGGCGTGGTCAATATGGACGGGCCGTTCGGGTTCGAGAAAACCAGGAACTTCAGCATTTCCGGCGCGGCCAAGCTGGATTTGCTGACGACGCTGACGGAAGAAGGGGAGAAGCTGGGGCGGCATTATACGCCGGACGCGCGGCCCGAGGCGGGCAGCTTCTACCGATCCGATCATTTCCCGATGGCCAAGCGCGGCGTGCCGGCCATTTCCTTCAATCCGGGGCGCGAACTGGTCAATGGCGGTGCCGATCGGGGCAAGATCTTGCAGGACGCCTACACCAAGGACCGCTATCACCAGCCGGCCGACGAATATGACGCCCATTGGGATACCAGCAGTTGGGCAGGCGATTTGACGCTGCTCTATAATGTTGGTCGTCGGGTGGCCGACAGCCATGACTGGCCGAACTGGTCGGCGGACAGCGAATTTCGCGCGACCCGCGATGCGACGACGACCCAGCGCAAATAGGTCGCCACGGCCTCATGCTATAACCATAAGCTATGCCCCGGTCAGTTCGGCCCAATTGCGGATATTGACCGGGGCCACGACTATTACGGCTTGATAAGGAGCCGCCATGTCCATCCCCCTGTCCCAGAAAGCCATCGCTACCGTGTCGCTGCGCGGAACGCTGGAGGAAAAGCTGAAGGCCGCGGCCGCCGCCGGTTTCGCCGGGGTCGAGATTTTCGAGAATGACCTGATCGGCTCCGCCCTCGCCCCGCGGGAGGTCCGCGCGATGCTGGGCGATCTGGGCCTGGCCTGCATGCTCTACCAGCCGTTCCGCGATTTCGAAGGGATGCCGGGCGATCTGCGCCGCCGCGCCTTCGACCGGGCGAAGGCCAAGTTCGACCTGATGGATGAACTGGGCACCGACCGCATCCTCATCTGCTCCAACTGCCACCCCGCGGCGCTGGGCGAACGTCAGCGCATTGTCGATGATTTCCGCGAACTGGGCGACATCGCGCAGCAACGCGGCATCATCCTGGGCTATGAGGCGCTCGCCTGGGGTCGGCATGTCAACGACCATCGCGACGCTTGGGCCATCGTGGAAGCGGTCGACCATCCCCATGTCGGCATCATCCTCGACAGCTTCCATTCCCTGTCGCGCAAGATCCCGAGCGACAGCATTCGCGCGATACCGGGCGACAAGATCGCCTTTGTCCAACTGGCGGACGCGCCGCTGCTCGACATGGACCTGCTCTATTGGAGCCGCCATTTCCGCAACCTGCCGGGCCAAGGCGGCCTGGATGTCGAAGGCTTCGTCGCGGAAATATTGCGCGCCGGCTATACTGGGCCACTCAGCCTGGAAATCTTCAACGACCGTTTCCGCTCCAATGCCGCGCGGCTGGTTGCCGAGGATGGTTATCGGTCGCTCGACTATGTTCGCGACGCGGCGAAGCGGCTGATCGACCAGCCCACCGACATGCCTGCGCCGCAACAGGTGCTGGGCGCCGAGTTCGTAGAATTCGCCGCCGATGGCCGCGATGCCGCGCGCCTGGGCAGCAATTTGGCGACATTGGGCTTCACCCTGGTCGGCGAGCATCGCCACAAGAAGGTGACACGCTGGCGGCAGGGCGGCGTCAATCTGGTCATCAATGCGGAGCCCAAGGGCTTTGCCAGCGCCTATCGCGCGGCGCAGGGCACGGCGATCTGCGCGATAGGCGTGCGGGTGAAGGACAAGGCGGCGGTGCTGGCCCGCGCCGCGGCGCTGGGCATCAAGGCCTATAGCCCCGAAGGCCGCCCCGGCCGCCTCGCTATGCCGGCGCTGCGCGGCGTGGGCGGCAGCCTGGTCTATCTGATCGACGCGGACGAGGTCGAGGGATTGTGGGCGCGCGAATTTCACGCGGCTGATGGCGATGCGGGCGCGGTCGGTGCCGATGCCCGCGGCATCGATCACCTCGCCGCCGTCGTCCATAATGACGAATTTCTGTCGTGGCAGCTCTACTGGCGCGCCTTGTTCGGGTTGGAAGCGCGCGCGGCGCAGGATGTCATCGACCCGTCCGGCTTGGTCCACAGCCAGGCGCTGCAATCGGCGGACGGCGCGTTCCGGGTAACGATCAACGCGACCGATGCACGCGAGACATTGTCCGCACGCTTTCTGGACCATGGCATTGGCGGCGGCTATCAGCATGTCGCGCTGACCACCGACGATATCTTTGGCACGGCGCTGGCGCTGCGAGACGAAGGCGCGGCGATGCTGGATATCCCGGCCAACTATCATGCCGATCTGGCAGTGCGCTTCGATCTGGACGACGCGCTGGTTGCGCGCATGGCCGACCTTGGCATCCTGTATGACGAGGATAGCGACGGCGCAGGCTTCTGGCAGCTTTACAGCCGCGCCTTCGACAAGCTGTTCTTCTTCGAATTCGTGCAGCGCGCCGATGGTTATGCCGGTTATGGCGCGCCCAATGCCGGGGTGCGGCTGGCCGCGCAGAACCGGTTTCGCCCCGAAGGGACACCGACAGCCACGCTATAAATCTTTACCTCCGTCTGTTTGTCGAAGCGAACGGACGGAGGTGCGATCCGTCAGAAGATGAACTTGACGGTCGCGCCCGCCACCAGCGCGTCGGGATAAAGGTTCGTTGCACCGACGCGGTGGACATATTGCAGGTTAGGCCGCAGCAGCAATTGCCGGGTCGTCTGCCATCCATAGAAAATCTCCCCACTGATCTCATGGGTCTGCACCGCGACATTCTGACCAAGTGCAACCTGATCGCGCTGCCGATCCGTGATGCGGGGATTGACGCGCGCATAGACGAGGCCGAGGCCGAAATTATCCCTGGGCCGGCTGTCCCACAGCCCGCGCGCGACGAAGCCGCCGCTGACGAAAATGGGCACTCGCGCCGTGTGGCGATCCGACAGGGTGGCCGTGCCGAACAGGCTGAGGCCGCGATCGCCCGGACCGAATCGGACCACCATCTTTTCCGCCATGGCCCACGCGCTCCACCGTTCCTGCCGCATCGCGGGAGCAAGCCCGGACAGGACATAGGATTGCCCGTTCACATCGTCGCGCACGTTGGCGCGGTCGGTTGTGTCCACCAGCGCGCCTATGCGGACCAGGCCGGGCAGGCCGCCTGCCCCCTGCCCCGTTTTCCAACCCAGTTCGACCGGCAGCACGAAACTGTCGAAGCGCGGTGCCAGCTTCCAGCCTGCCCCGGTCTGCGCGCGGAAGGCGTTCACTTCGAACCCCGCGACCGTCACGGTCAGGTTCGGCGCGATTTCCTGCCGGATGCGCAGGCCCCAGCGCGGGATCGGAAAGCCCGAAAAGCCGCTATTATAGAAGAGCGTGGTCGGGCGCGGGCAGAAGGCGAAATTCTGGAACTGGCAGCCACTCGGCAAGGTCGCGAAATCGTCGCCCGTATGATAAAGGCCGAATTTGAGCGCGGTCTTGCCGCCATTGAGCTTCTGTTCGTAGCTGAGTTCAGCCGGGCGCAAATCCTGCCCGCCACCGAATAATTCCTGCACCTCGAACAGGTTTCCAAGGCGCGTCGCGGTCAGATCCTCCCCCTTGCGGTGGATGATCGTAGCGATGATCTTGCCGCCCTCCAGGCCGAACGCTTTGCCGGTGTCGATCGCGGTAGAGGCGAGCAATTGCTGGGTGTAGGCCGCGCCGCCGTCGCGCCCGCCCGTGATGGACGCAGCGCTTTCGGAGACATAGGAGAAGGTCAGCTCGACGCCCTTATCCTTCAGGCGGGTGCGCCAGCCCGGCTTGTCAGCCGGCGGTGACGGCACCGGAGTCTGGGGACCGGCGGACGGCCCTTGCAATTGCCGCGCGGTCGCGGTGGCTGGCGCGGCGATGATCATGGCGGGCGGGCTGTCAGCGATCATACAGCGGCCTTTCGATCGCTGGCACTGTCGAAAGCACGCAACATCCGCGCGGCGTCAGGCGCAATGCCCGTGAACAGCGCAAAAGCGTGGGCGGCCTGCATCACCGCCATGCCGCCACCATTTAGCGTTGCGCAGCCTTTGGCCGAAGCCGCGTGGATCAATGGCGTTTCCAGCGGGAAATAGATGATGTCCGACACCCATTGATCGTGCGTCAGCAAGCCAGGATCGAAGGGCAGGCCCGGATGGCTGAGCATGCCGATCGGCGAACATTGCACGACGCCATCTGCGCCTCGAATAGCGTCTGCCGCAGACAGCGCCGCTTTCACCTGGGCTTGCGGGAACAGCGCGCCTAGCCGATCGGCAAGCGCGCTCGCCCGTTCAGGCGCGGGGTCCGTGATCGTCACGCTCTGCCCGCCGAGGTCGAGATGGGCATAACCGATCGCCGCCGCTGCGCCGCCCGCACCGATCAGCGCGACATGGGCAAGTGGCCGATCGCCGAGGCCCGCCAGAAAATGTGCGCGATAGCCTGACCAGTCCGTATTGTCGCCATGACGCTTGCCGTCACGGAACAGGATGGTGTTGACCGCGCCCAAGGCCCTTGCCGCGTCGGACAGGCTATCGACCAACGGCATTACCGCCTGCTTGAAGGGATGGGTGACGTTGATACCGTCGAAACCCATGCCGACCAGCATGTCGAGAAGGCGCGGCAGGCCCTCTGCATCATAGCCCATCACTTCCCCGTCGAGGATGCGATACACCATGGGGATGCCGAGCGCGCGGGCCTCTCCCTCGTGCATCTCCGGGCTACGCGATCCGGCGATGCCGCTGCCGATCAGGCCGCAGAGAATGGACGCGCGGGATGAGCCCGCATCGGCGGGGGAAGCGAAGGACATGGCAATGATCCTTGGATGAAGCGGGTCAGGCGGCTTTGGGCAGGCGGATCAGCGAAGCGCAAATCCCGGCCAGCACCACCGGCACCGCGAAAATGCCGAAGATGACCGGCAGCGAGACTTTGGCCGCGAGCAGGAAGCCGCCTAGCATCGGGCCGATCACCGCGCCGATCCGGCCGACGCCCATGGCCCAGCCGATGCCGGTGCCGCGCGCTTCGGGCGGATAGAGGCTGGCGGCGAGCGGATAGCAGCCATTAAAGCCCCCCTGCACGAACACGCCGATCAGGAAGGCAGTGCCGAGCGTCGCGGCGAGCGGCATCGCGACCGATCCGAAGACGGTCAGCGCCGCGGCGGCCAGCGCCATATAGACCAGGATCAGGCGGCGCAGGTCGAAACGCATGGCGACCAGGCCGATGGAGGAGGTGCCGATAAAGGCGCCGATATTGTATATGGCGCCGGCATAGATGGCGTCCTTTGCGGGCAGGCCGGCCTCGACCGCCAGCTTGGGAATCCAGCTGATGACGAAATAGAGGGTCATGAAGCTGAAGGTGATCGCCAGCCAGAGCAGGATGGTGCTGCGCGCGCGCCCTTCGGTCAGCAGGCCGCGCACGCCGGCATGGCGGGTTTCGCTGACATCCTGTGGCGGCAGCGCATCGAGTTGCGGCTGGCCGATCGAGGCGAGCAGCCGGTTGGCCTTCTGCAACGCGCCTTTGGGCTGGCGGCTGAGCAGGAAGGCGATGGATTCGGGCAGCACCAGCCAGACGATCGGGATGGCGATCGCGCACAGTACGGCGGCGGCGAGCAGCATCGCCTGCCAGCCATGGTCGGCCAGATGGCTGGCGACGACGAAGCCGGTGAGTGTCGCACCGACGGGATAGCCCGCCTGGAGGAACCCGACTGCGAAGGTGCGATGCTTGCTCGGCGCATATTCGGCGGTCAGTGCCGCCATGCTGGCCAGCACCGTGCCGATGCCGATGCCGACGATGAAGCGGCTGGCGATCAATTCGCCGATCGACGTGGCGATGCCGGACGCGAACATCGCGGCGGTCATCATGACCAGCGAGGCGAGGATCAGCTTGCGACGGCCGAAGCGATCCGCCAGCGGCGCGATCAGCAGACCGCCCGCGGCCATGCCGGCCAGGCCCGCGCTGAAGACGACGCCCAGGCTTTCGGGGCTGACCTGCCAGTCGCTCGACAGGGCCGGCGCGATATAGGACAGGATCAGCACGTCCATGCCGTCCAGCATATTGAGGATGAAGCAGGTCGCAACGACCAGTATCTGACGCGCCGTCCAGACGCTGTCCGACGCCAATGCCGATGTGGGCGCGGCGGGATTGTCCACCGTCACATAGGGCCGGACGGATACGGTGCCGCTGGCGGAATAGCTGGCCATCGAAGAAACGCCTTTCATCCTCTCGGGGCAACCCATGCCCCATAGCTCGAACCAACCCGGTGCCGAATCTGGTTCTATTCTGCGGGTCTGGCCACCATGTTGCGATTGATCCTTGCGTTCTAGAGCCTCAAACGCGCTTTATAATGCCTTTATGTTATGGCTTCGGGCGCGGAACGCCCAGCAATATCGTGCGGGCTATCTCTTCGAACGTCTCGCCGATGATCGCGCGTGGCGATTCCAGGTTGCGATTGATATAGACCGGCAGCGTCCCCGGATCATCAAACTCCAGAAAGCGCACCGTTTCGGCATGGGCCTGCATCGCTGTGAAGCTGTCCACCAACGCCACGCCCATGCCGTTGGCGACGAAGGCGACCGCGGTTTCAGCAAAGCGGATATAGGTTTCCACCTCCAATTGCTGCCCCGCCCTCGCAAACATGTCGGCGATGATGCGGCCATGCGGTGTGTCCGGGCGGAAGGATTGCAGCTGTTCGTCGGCGATGTCGGCGACGCTGATCCGCGTTCGGTCGGCCAGTCGGTGGCTGGTGGGCACCGCACACACCATTCGTCCCGCACCGATCCGGCTCGACAATATATTGGGATGGTCGATCGGGAAGACGCTGAGCGCATAGTCGCCCCGCTGCAACGCCAGATAGTCCGACGCCTGCTCGACCGACAATATGTCGAACTGGATGGTGAGGCCGGGATAATTGGCGGTCAGCCGGGCCAGCATCCTGGGCACCACCGAATGACCGAGTGAGGGCGACGCGCCAACGCGAAACGTCCGGTCCTCGCCCTTGGCCAGCCGCTTGATGACATGGTTGAGGTCTTCGAACCCCTTATAGACATGCTCGATTTCCTGAAACAGCACGCGCGCTTCATGGGTCGGCACCAATCGGCCGCGCGTCCGGTCGAACAGGCGGAAATGCAGCTTGTCCTCCATATGGCCGAGCATACGGCTGAGGCCAGGCTGCGACGTGCCGAGCATCTGCGCGGCGGCGCTGACCGTCTTGGCGATCATGATGGCGCGGAATATTTCGATCTGGCGCAGGGTGAGCATGCCGCCTCCCTATCATTGTCTGCCCGCGACGGCCACGGCGGCCGTGCGCGGGATCAGGCCAAAGATCAGGCCACTAGCGCCCCGACCGTCGGCAACCGGACCTGGAAGACGCTGCCTTCGCCAGGCATGCTATGCTTGAGCGACAGCGCGCCACCATGCAGCGCCACCAGTTGCCGGACCAGCGCCAGCCCGATGCCAAGGCCGTCCTGCGCATCGCCGGCCGGCCGCTTCACCTGCGCGAACAGGTCGAAAATCCGCGCCTGCATGTCCGGCGCAATGCCGATGCCGGTGTCCGCCACCTCTATTTCAGCCCAGCCATCCACGATGCGCGCGCTCAGGCGCACTTCACCGCCAGGCGGCGTATATTTGGCGGCATTGTTCAGCAGGTTGCTGGCGATCTGGACGACACGGGCATAATCGGCGTCGATCCAGATCGGATCGTCGGTGATATCGATGACCAGCCGGTGCTGCGCCGCCTCGATCGTCGGCTGGCAGGTTTCCACGGCGAAGGCGAGGACGTCCTGTAGCAGGACATGCTGGGTCTTGAGCGAAATCTTGCCCTGGTCGATGCGGGCGATGTCGAGGATATCTTCGATCAGGCGGGACAGATGATGGACATGCCGGCCCATCCGCCCCCGAATGTCGCGCGCAGCATCCGTCCCCTCTCGCTTTTCCAACAGGTGCAGGCCCGCACCCAGCGCGGCGATCGGGTTGCGCAATTCATGCCCCAGGATCGCAAGAAATTCATTCTTGCGCCGATCGGCCACCTGCAACGCAGCGGCGAGTGAGGCCAGTTCGTCGCGCTGCGCGGTGATTTGTCGCCGTTGATCGTGAAGGTCGAAGAAGATGGCGACCTTCGACCGCAAGATATCCGCTTCGATCGGCTTCTGGATGAAGTCCACCGCACCTGCCTCATAGCCGCGGAAGCGGCGTTGCCGGTCGGCGCTGCCCGCGGTGACGAAGATGATCGGGACATGACGGGTACGGTCGTTCCCCCGCATATATTCGGCCAGTTCGAACCCGTCCATGCCCGGCATCTGAACGTCGAGCAAGGCTAGGGCGACGTCATGGACCAGCAGCAATTCCAGCGCATCCTCACCCGACCGCGCCTTCAGGCAGATCAGGCCGTCGCGCTTGAGCAGCGCTTCGAGCGCCAGCAGATTTTCCTCAAGGTCGTCGACCAGCAGGCAATATAGGGGTTGGTTGTCGCTCGTCATGTCGTCGCCAGTGTCAGAAGATAGAGAATGATGTCGTCCAGGGTCATGGCGCGCGCCGACGGACAGGCTGCGAGCGCCGCTGCTGGCATGGTCGCCACCTGCGCTTCGCCGGGTTCCTGCGCGATGGCGATACCGCCGGCTTCACCCACCGCCGCAAGGCCGGCAGCGCCGTCATGATTGGCGCCCGTCAGGACGATCCCTGCAAGCGCGGAGCCATAGGCGTCCGCCGCGCTTTGCAGCAGCACGTCGATCGCCGGGCGGCTGTGGTTCACCGGCTCGTCCCAGGACAAGGCGAGCGAGCGGTCGGCCTCCACCAGCAGATGATAGTCCGAGGGCGCGAAATAGATCGTTCCCGCCGCGATCGGTTCCTTGTCCTCCGCTTCCCGAACCGGAAGCGGGCATTTGGACTGAAACAAAGCCACCAGCGCATTGCGGCGATCAGGCGGCACATGCACCACGATCAGCACCGGCAGCGGATAGGCGACGGGCAGCGCCGGCAATATCCGCAGCAACGCCTGGACCGCGCCGGCCGACGCGCCGATCGCGATCGCCTGGATCGGCTGGGCCGTCATGGCTCCCGCCTCTGATAGATTTTTTCTTCCCGCACGAAATCGGCGAAGGACGGCGCGTGGCGGGAAAAGCGCAGGCTCTCCTTCGACCCCAGCCCCAGAAAGCCCTTGCGCGCGAGCGAGTCGCGAAACAGGCCGAGCGCCCGGTCCTGCAAGTCGCGATCGAAATAGATGAGGACGTTGCGGCACGAAATGAGATGCATTTCGGCAAAGACCGCGTCGGTCACCAGGCTGTGATCGGAAAAAACGACCTGCGATCGCAGGCTTTTGTCGAACACCGCGCGGCCATAATCCGCGGTATAATAATCCGACAGCGACGAACGAGCGCCCGACTGCTGATGGTTTTCGGTGAACTTGCGAATTTGGTCGAGCGGATAGACACCCGCTTCGGCCGCCTGAAGCGCGTTTGGATTGATGTCGGTCGCATAGAACAGCGTGCGCTGGTCCAGCCCCTCTTCGCGGAACAGGATGGACAGCGAATAGAGTTCTTCGCCATTGCTGCATCCCGCGACCCAGACCTTGAGCGAGGGATAGGTCCGCAAATGCGGGATCACCTTTTCCCGCAAGGCGCGGAAATAGCCGGGGTCACGAAACATCTCGCTGACTTGCACCGTCAGATAGTTGAGCAGGCGCGGTAACGTCGCGGGATCGTGCAGCAGATGGTCCTGCATGGCGGAAAAGCTGGCGAAACCCAGTTGCCCGCGCGCCTGGACCAGGCGGCGCTTGATCGACGCGCGCGCATAATGACGGAAGTCATAATGATAGCGTTGATACAGCGCCTCCAGCAGCAGCTGGATTTCGATATCCTCGACGCCTGGTTGCACCTGGCCCTGCATTATCGCGGCATCCATACACGCACCAACGAGAGCAGTTTGTCGACGTCGATGGGCTTTGCCATATAGTCGTTGGCGCCCGCCTCCAGACACCGCTGCTGATCGTCGGGCATCGCCTTGGCCGTCAGCATCAGGATCGGCAGCGCCGCCCAGCGCGGATCGCTGCGCAGCGTGCGGGTGGCGGTCAGCCCGTCCATCACCGGCATCATGACGTCCATGAGGACAAGGTCGATGCCCTTTGCGGGATCGTCCACAGACGCCGCCAGCGCATCGATCGCCTCCTGCCCGTTGCGCGCGATCTGGACCGACGCGCCGCGCGGTTCCAGCACGCTGGTCAGCGAATAGACGTTACGCACGTCATCCTCGACGATGAGGATGCGGCGTCCTTCCAGCGCGGCGTCGCGATTGCGCGCCTTCTGGATCATCTTGCGCTGTTCGGGCGGCAGTTCGGACACGACCTGGTGCAGGAACAGCGATACCTCGTCCAGCAGCCGTTCGGGCGACTTCGCACCCTTGATGATGATCGAGCTGGAATAGCGGCGCAGGCGCTGCTCATCGTCGGGCGACAGGTCGTGGCCAGTATAAACGATGACCGGCGGGAAGCCATGATCCCCCTCCTCGCTCAGTGTTTCCAGCAGCGCAAAGCCCGACGTGTCCGGCAGGCTGAGGTCCAGCACCATGCAGTCGAACGTATGGTGGCGCAGCTGCTCCAGACATTCGGCCGCGGTGCCCACGCCGACCGTTTCAACGTCGTCGGTCAGCAGTAGCCGGGCGACGGCGTCGCGCTGGACCGCGTCATCTTCGACGATCAGGACGCGCCGCACCCGCGTCGCCAGCTTGGCGTGCAGGTTTTCCAGCACTTCGGCCAGCTGCTCGCGCTTCACCGGCTTCACCAGATAGCCGACCGCGCCGAGTGACAGCGCCGCCTGGCTATGGTCGGACGCAGACACGACATGGATCGGAATATGCCGCGTCGCATCGTCATGCTTGAGCCGGTCGAGCACGGTCAGCCCGGACTGGTCGGGCAGGCCGAGGTCCAGCACGACCGCGCTGGGTTTATATTCCCGCGCCAGCTTCACCGCCTCTTCCGCGGTGCCCGCGATGATGCATTGGAAGCCCAGGTCGCGCGACAATTCGCACACAATGGATGCGAACACCTCATCATCCTCGATGATCAGGAGCAGGCGGCGCCCTTCGGCGATCGAGGCGCGGTCGTCCTCCACGATCCATTTGGGCTGGCTTGGCGCGCTTCTGGTCGGCGCGGGCGTCGCAGGCGCGACCGGCGCAGGTTCGACGCGGGAGGGCGGCGCGGCGGCGCGGGACGCAACCGTGGCCGGATCATAGGCAAGCGGCACGATCAGGGTGAAGCTGCTGCCTTCACCGGGCTTGCTGTCCAGACTTATGCTGCCGCCAAGCAGGCGAGCAAGCTGCCGCGAGATGGAGAGGCCAAGGCCAGTGCCGCCATAGCGTCGGCTGATCGTGCTGTCCGCCTGATGGAACGCCTCGAAGATATGCCCCTGCTGTTCCTTCGACATGCCGATGCCGGTGTCGGTGACGGCCATGGCGATCCGGTCCCCGTCCATCGGCGACAGGATCAGGCGCACGCTGCCCTGCTCGGTGAATTTGAAGGCGTTGGACAGCAGGTTCTTGAGGATCTGCTCGATCCGCATCCGGTCGGTTTCGATCGCGCGGGGGCAATCGGGCGCAACCTCTATCTCGAACGCCAGGTTGCGGGTTGCGGCAACGGGCTGGAACATCTGGCGCAGATCGCCGACCAGCCGTTGCAACGGTACGGTTTCGGGCTGGACCTGGATATGTCCTGCCTCGATCTTCGACAGATCCAGAATATCGTTGATGAGGGTGAGGAGATCATTGCCCGACGATTCGATCGTGCGGGCGAATTTGACCTGGTCGTGCGACAGATTGCCGTCGGGATTGTCGCCGAGCAGCTTTGACAGGATCAACAGCGAATTGAGCGGCGTGCGCAATTCATGCGACATATTCGCCAGGAAATCCGACTTATACTGGCTCGCCTGCTCTAGCTCCCGCGCCTTTGTCTGTAGCGTGACGGCTACGCGTTCCAGTTCATCGCGCTGGTTCTCCAGCGTTTGCGCCTGTTCTTCCAACTGGCTGTTGGTCTGTTCCAGCTCGACCTGTTGTTGTTCCAGCCGAACCTGAGACTCTTTGAGCGCACGCCCTTGTTCTTCCAGTTCCTCGTTGGAAACGCGCAATTCCTCGCTCTGCGCCTGCAACTCGCCCGACTGGCGCTGGGTTTCCTCCAGCGCATCCTGCAACCGCGCGCGGAAGCGGGCAGACCGAAGGGCGATACCGATCGCCGGCGCCGCCTGCTCCAGCAGTTCCAGAACCGCGGGGGTGACCTGCTGGAAAAAGCCCAGTTCCAACACGGCGTTGACGACCTCGTCCGCCTTGGCCGGGATGATGACCAGATGTCGGGGCCGGTCCCTGCCCAGCGCCGATCCGATCGTCATATAGCCATCGGGAATATCTTGCAGGATGAGCGGCGCGCCTTCCGCGGCCACCTGTCCCAACAGGCCTTCTTTGACCAGGAAGCCGACGGGCATATCGGCGTCGGCGGGAATGCCGAGCGTGGCGGCGCGCTGGAAACGGCCCCCTTCGCCCTTGAACAGCGCGCCGCCCTGAAAGCCGAGATAGCGAGCCAGGAAGACAAGGATCGCTTCGCCCACCTCTTCAACCGATTTCTCACCGCCCATCGCCTTGGCCAGACCCAATTGGCCGGCCTGCAACCATTGCTGCCGCGCGCGGGCGCGGTTGCTGATGCGCATAAGGATGAAGATGACAAGGGTAAGGCCTGCGCCGATCAGGCTGGATATGATCCCGGTCATGATGGCGGTGCGCGACGCGGCGGCCATGTCGTCCATGCGGATTTGGCGCAACCGTAACTCTTCCTGCGCCATGGTGTTCAGTTGCGCCCGGATCGCATCCATTTCCATCTTGCCGCGGTCAGTCATCACCACGGCCAGCGACGCGGCGACTCCCTGGGTCCGGCGCAGATCTACGGTTTCGCGCAGTTCCGCCAGCTTGGCGTCGACATGCCGCTTCAGCGCGGCGACATTGGCCTGCTGCGTCGGATTATCACGAGTCAGCGTGGCGACCGCCTGCATCCGTCCGTTGAGATTTTTCACCGCACTGTCATAAGGTTCCAGATAAGCCTGGCTGCCTGTCAACAGATAGCCGCGCTGCCCCGTTTCGGCATCCTGGGTAGCCGATAGAAGTTCGTCCAGCGCCATCAACACGCTATGGGTGTGGCGGATCGCGCCGTCGCTGTCGCGCAGGCTCTGTATGTTGCGATAGGCGACCGCGCCGCTGATGACGAAAAAGGCCAATCCAACGGCCAACCCCAATGCTGCCCAGATCGATGCGCGCGACAGCGGGCTGGCCGCAAAAGCTGTTTTTCCGATTGCCATGGACGTTCGCGTAAAGGGGTCTAGGCCATCCGCCAAGCAATTGTTTTGCCGGATCAGCCGGGATTGCGGCGGGCACCCATGCAAAGCTAATCTGCATCAATATGCAGCCGCGCTGATCGTGTCAGGCTATTCCAACGCCGTCGAACCGGCGTCCGCCTGCCTTGGCTCGGCAAACGTATCTGGCCGCCGTTCGCGCCGATCGGCAGCACGCAGGCGCGGCGCCAAGGCTGACAAGGGCTTGCCTGTCGGCGTCAGGCCGCGTCGGCCTGCCCGTCGGGATGGGCTGCGGCGACGCACGGCTGCTCACGCACGCGGCGAACGGTTTCGAGCAGACGGGGGAACGCCGTCAGGTCGACGTTGAAGCGCTCCGCCGAATAGAGTTGCGGCACGATATGGCAATCTGCGACGGTCAGCCTGTCGCCAAAGCAGAAGCGGCCGCCATAACGCATCACCATGGATTCGAGCGCACCGAATCCCTCCATGATCCAATGCCCGGTCCAGCCGCGCATCGCGTCCGATCCGGCACCCATCTCATCACGCAACCGATTGAGCACGCGCGCATTGTTGAGCGGATGGATGTCGCAGGCGACGACCATCGCCATGGCTCGGACCACCGCGCGGTCATCGGCATCGGTCGGCAACAGCGGCGGATCGGGATAGCGTTCGTCGAGCCATTCGATGATCGCGCTGGACTGGGTCAGGACATGCCCGCCCACCTCCAGCGCGGGCACCAGCCCCTGCGGATTGAGTGACAGATAATCGGGCGCACGCTGTTCGCCGGTTCGCAAATCATGGCTCACCTGGCGATAGGCTAGCCCCTTCGCGTTGAGCGCGATCCGCGTTCGATAGCTGGTGCCGGACCGCCAATAGCCGTGCAATGTCAGGGCGGTGTCATGCGTGTCCATAGGCGCACGATAACCAGCCGCAGCGCATCAGCCAAGGCGGATAGTCACTCCGCCGTCCAGCCGCCGTCCACCACAAGGCTGGTTCCCGTCATCAACGCCGCAGCGTCGGAGGCTAGAAACACCACCACGCCCATCAAATCCTCCACCGTGCCCAGCCGCCCCAGCTTGATCTTGTCCAACACACTGGCCAGGAACGCCTTATCCTCGAAAAAAGGCTTGGTCATCGGCGTTTCGATGAACGTGGGCGCGATCGTGTTGGACCGGATGCCATGGGGCGCCAGGTCGAGCGCCATCGCCTTGCTCAATCCCTCCAGCCCCCATTTGGACGCGCAGTAAAGCGTGCGCCGCGGACCGCCGACATGGCCCATCTGCGAGCCCATATGGATGATCGAGCCGCGCACACCCGCACCCATCATCCGCCGCGCCACGCTTTGCGCGACGAAGAAGGCGGCACGCAGGTTTAGGCCCAGCACCGCGTCATAATCCTCTTCCGACACATCGGTAAAAGGCTTTGGCCGGTTGGTGCCAGCATTGTTGAGCAATATGTCAAACGGGGCTACGCCTTCCAACGCCTGCGCCGTACCCGCCACATCATTGACGTCGATCAGCAGCGCGTCGGCCTGGCCGCCTGCCGCACGGATCGCCTGCGCGCCCGCTTCGATCTCGCCGCCGCTGCGCGCCGCAAGCGTGACATGCGCGCCCGCCTGCCCCAGCGCGGCGGCGCAGGCAAGGCCGATGCCCCGCCCCGCCCCTGTCACCAGCGCCCGCCGGCCGTCCAGCCGAAAACTCGGCGTCGTGGGAAGCGCATCCATGCTCAGGCCGCCGTCGCCGGAGTGGGTTCGGCCATGCCGGCATAGGGCACGTCGCGCCCGCCATAGCGGCGCACACGGACATTGGCCTGTTCGCCATGGCCGGCAAAGCCCTCCAGCCCGCACAGGCGGCTGCAATATTCGCCGATCAGCGCGGACGCCTCATCCGTCAGCACCTTCTGATAGGTGCAGGTCTTGATGAACTTGCCGACCCACAGCCCGCCGGTATAGCGGGCCGACTTCCTGGTCGGCAGCGTATGATTGGTGCCGATCACCTTGTCGCCAAAGCTGACATTCGTCCGCGCGCCGAGGAACAAAGCGCCATAATTGGTCATGTTTTGCAGGAAATAATCCGGGTCTGCGGTCATCACCTGAACATGCTCCGATGCGATCGCGTCCGCAATCCGCACCATCTCGGCATCATCTTCCGCCACGATCACTTCGCCATATGTCTCCCATGCCTTGCGCGCATAATCGGCGGTCGGCAGGATCATCAGCAGACGCTCGATTTCCCGCATCGTCTCACGCGCCAGCTTTTCCGATGTGGTGAGCAGCACCGCCGGGCTGTCCGGCCCGTGTTCCGCCTGCCCCAGCAGGTCAGTCGCCGCCAGTTCGGCGTCGCAGCCAACCTCGTCGGCGATAACCAGCGTCTCGGTCGGGCCGGCGAACAGGTCGATGCCGACGCGGCCGAACAGTTGCCGCTTGGCTTCGGCGACGAAGGCGTTGCCCGGCCCGACCAGGATATCGATCGGGTCGATGCTCTGCGTCCCCAGCGCCATGGCGCCGATCGCCTGTATGCCCCCCAACGCATAGATGGCGTCGGCACCTGCCATCGCCTGCGCCGCCACGATGGCGCGCGCGGGTTGCCCCTGGAAAGGCGGCGCGCAGGTGATGACGCGCGGTACGCCCGCTACCTTGGCCGTGATGACTGACATATGGGCTGACGCCAGCAGCGGATATTTGCCCCCCGGAACATAACATCCCGCGGCGTTGACCGGCAGATTCTTGTGACCCAGGATCACGCCGGGCAGCGTCTCCACCTCGACATCCTGCATCGATGCGCGCTGAATCTGCGCAAAATTGCGCACCTGCGTCTGTGCAAATTCGATATCCTTGCGCTCTTGCGGCGTCAGGCTGTCGACGCAGGCGTCGATTTCCGCCTGGCTCAGGCGATAATCGTCCCGATCCCAGCCGTCGAACTTGATCGACATCTCACGCACCGCGGCGTCGCCGCGTTTTTCGATGTCGGCCAGTGCTGCCTCGACGATATCGCGCACCTTGCGGTCGGCGTCCGCCTTGGCCTCGGCGGTTGCGCCACGCTTGAGATGTTGAGCCATAATGCTGATCCTTGCTTAAAAACCGTCCACCGCCGTCTCGACATGATCCACATCGGGCGGGCTTGTGAAAAAGGGACCGACCAGCGCGCGCCACGCCTGAAAGCCGGGCGAATTGCGAAAGCCTTCGACATGCGCGGCGACAGTTTCCCAGCCCACGATCAGTCGATACTGGCCCGGCCGATCGACCGAGCGATCGAGCCGAAAGCTGCGGCATCCCTCCGCCGCGCGAAAATGGGGGATCGCCTGCGCGACGGCAGCCTCGAAGCGATCCGCATCCGCCGGATCGATCTCGATCCGTGCCACTTCCCTGATCATGCCATCCCCTCCCCGACTCGATATATTGATTGCATACTTATGCATCTTATATTTCGCAACATGGTTTTGGCTTGTATTAATGCCAATCTATAGGATGCATTCCTGTTTGCAATTGTATTCAAACAGAGTGATCGGTGGTTGCCCATCCCCGCAACTCTTGCGAAGAAGGAGCCGTGACCACTAACGACCGCTCCTTCATCACAGCCCATGACGTCGCGCGCGCGGCCGGGGTATCTCAATCCGCCGTTTCGCGCGCGTTCACGCCCGGCGCCAGCGTCGCCCCCGACACCCGTACGCGCATCATGGAGGCCGCCGAGCGCCTGGGCTATCGCCCCAACCTGCTGGCGCGATCGCTGATTAGCGGCCGCTCCAGCATCGTGGGCGTCGGCGTGGGCGACCTGTCCAACCCCTTCTTCGTGGAGACGTTGCAGTTGCTGTCTCGAACCCTCGATCAGGCGGGCCTTCGCCTGCTCCTCTTCCCGGCCGAGGGCAGCGGCAGGGGCGAGCCGTCCATCAACGAAATCCTGCATTATCGCCTCGACGCGCTGGTCCTCCTGTCGGTCGGGCTGTCATCCGGCCTGGCGGAAGAATGTCGCAAAGCCCAGGTGCCTGTGGTCCTCTACAATCGCACGACGCAGGACCATGCCGCATCCAGCGTGATCGGCGACAATGACGTCGGCGCCCGCACCATCGCAGCGCATCTGTTGGCCGGCGACCATCGCCGCATGGCCTTCATCGCTGGTGCGGAGGGGTCATCGACGAATGTCCAGCGCGAAGCGGCCTTTTTCGGTTATCTGGCCGAACAAGGCGTAACCGCCCCCATTCGTGCAGCCGGAGACTATCGGATCGAGATTGCCACCGCAGCGGCCAGGCGTCTGCTGGCCGGCCGGGATCGGCCCGACGCGATCTTTTGCGCCAATGACAGCATGGCGATCGCCGCGATCAATGTCGCGCGGCACGAATATGGGCTGGATGTCGGCCGCGAAATTTCGATCGTGGGCTATGACGATGTGCCGATGGCGGCCTGGCCGGCTTTCTCGCTCACCAGCTATGCCCAGCCCGCCCAGCACATGGTGGATCAGACTGTGCGCCTGATCCAGATATTGCGCGACGATCCAGACCGACATGAGGATGTCGTGGTCGAAGGCAGCCTGGTGGTGCGCGGCAGCAGCCGGGCGGCCCGCATGCGGTGACGGACCGGCCTTAAAAGCGGCCGCCGACCAGTCGCGATGCAGCGGGTGAGCGCATCCTTGGCGGCGGTGAGCATCCCTGTCGAAGGGCCGCGACCGCTATCCGGTTGACGCGTAAAGCTGTCGCGATCGCCGTTCAGATCAAGCCGTGCAGGTCGGACATCGACCGCCGCCATAGCAACCAGCACCGATATCATGGCATCATGCCATTTGAGGTAGATGAGCGACCCGACCAGCGCATAGAGGATGCCAAAACCGATGATCGGCGTCGTCATGGTGAACAATGTGGAGACAAGATCACGATAGACCGCGTCGGCACGACGGGAGTGACGGCGCGATTGAACAGCGCCAGCCCCGATCGTCGGCCGTCAGTCTGGTGTCGTCTCTCCATGCCATCTTTGTTGAGCAGGAAGGTTAACAGTTTCCTATCGACGGGACGAACCGAACCCTGTCCCATCCCTTGCCAAGCCTGCCGCTGGCGGTTTCGACGGAACAAGCATGTCCATGCGCCTGTTCTGATGGGAAAGGAGATGAGTGCATGTACAAAGAACAGCAAGATGGCGACGTGGTAACCCATGTGTCCGCAGTCGAAGCGAAAGGTGGGTCAAAGTCCCGCGTTAGCCGTAATATTCTGGTGGTAAGCCTGTTTCTCGTCATCGTAGCGCTTGTGGCCAGTCTGGCCTTCGGCTTTTTCGAAACGGATCGGACGGGCGCGGATCAGGTTACGGCGGACAACACAGCACAATCCGACGTCAGGTGATGGTGTGAAAGGCGAAGCAAATCGCCGTTCAAATTGTCAGAACGGAATTAGCTCGCCCTGAAAATCGAAGAGTTTCCCGCTGTCGGATATTTTCAGTCCCTCGACCACATCGAGCAATTGCAGCGCTGCGCGTTCCGGGTCGAACAGGCGACTGGCCTGAACATTGGCCTGGAACGGACGAGACAAGGCGGTATCCACCGTGCCGGGGTGCAGCGTCACGACGATCGCCCGATCGTTGCGGCGGCGCTCCTCAATGGCCAGGTTGCACACCAGCATGTTAAGCGCCGCCTTCGATGCTCGATAACCGTGCCACCCGCCCAACCGATTGTCGCTGATGGAACCCACGCGCGCTGACAGTGCGGCAAACACCGTGCGCCCGGTCTTTGGCATGATCGGCAGGAAATGTTTCGCGATCAGCGTAGGACCGATCGCGTTGACGGCATAGACCTGTGCCAGCCAATCCGGGTCCAGATCGCGCAACGCTTTTTCAGGGCCGTGACCCGGCGCATGGAGCAGGCCGGTAGCGACAATGACCAGGGTCAGTGGCGGGCCGCCGGCGACATGCGCGGCGGCGGCGGCGATGCTGCTTTCATCGAGCAGGTCGAGATATTGCGATCCGACCCGCGACCGTGCGAAACCATGTACGACGTCGAACGCCGCTTCCTCGACCAGCGCGGCCTCCAATGCCGCGCCGATTCCGCCGGAAGCGCCGATGATGACGGCGGATGTCTTGGCAGACTGGCTCATGTCCGGGTGAAGCGCCAGCGATCCGCGTCGCTCTCATCCGCATCGAAGCGATATCCATCGCTGTCGAAACCGCGCATCGCGTCTATGTCGGTGATATGATGTTCGCAGAGCCAGCTGGCCATCATGCCGCGCGCGCGCTTGGCATTGAAGCTGACAAAACGCGGACCGTCCG
The DNA here is from genome assembly GCA_030824575.1 of bacterium. Lineage (GTDB taxonomy): Bacteria > Pseudomonadota > Alphaproteobacteria > Sphingomonadales > Sphingomonadaceae > Sphingobium. The sequence goes on from JAVBXL010000025.1 coordinate 55,217, forward strand.
GACCGGGTTCGCGAAATTCGACTTCGATGACCCGCACGCCCGCCAATCGGCCTTTGACCGCGGCAAAATATTCCTGGCTGGCAAGGTTGAGGACGACGCCAGACCCTTCTTCGGCCAGTTCGGCCAACATGCGCTGGGCAATATCGTCGCCCCACCAGTCGGTCAGGCATTTGCGCCGCGGCGCCCAGCGCGTACCCATTTCGAGCCGATAGGGCCGGATGGCGTCGAGTGGCCGCAGCAACCCGTAAAGACCCGACAAGATGCGCACATGATCCTGCGCGAATGAAACCCCCGCCTGATCCAGCGTGTCCACCTCAAAGCCCGTATAGACGTCGCCGGCAAAGGCGAACAGCGCCGGTCGCTCCGGCAGGTCGGCAAAGTCGCGAAAGCGATCCGCATTCAGCTTGGCGAGGCGGGGCGAGATATGCATCAATTCGGACAGGCGTTTCTGCGTCAAGTTCGCCGCCGATCGTGCAAGGCCGAGCGCTTCGTCGGCGAAATGCGGCTTGGAGGCGTCGAGCGGCGGCAGCGCGCGCTCAAAATCGAGTGTCTTGGCGGGGGAAAGCAGGGCGATCATCCCGGCTGCGGTAGCGCCGACAGGCAGATGCGTCAAACCGTCAACGCCGGACGCTTGGACATATGGACGTCATTCGCGCGCCTTTTTGTCCGTCGCCCATCGCTGGTCCGACATCCTGCCGACGGACGATCATTCCCGCGCGTCTTGCCGCCTGCGATCCGTTGGGTTAGGAGGCCACATTCGCATGGACCCGGTGCAATTCCGGGTGGCTATTCCGGCCGCCGATCCGCCGGACAACGCATATCGCATGGCGACCGGCCTAAGCTGCTTGCCCTTACCCCTTTGCGATTTACGTCGGTTTTAATCATGAACAGCACCCGTCTTTCGCGCTACCGCGCCGAATGGTTCCATGACGCGGCCAGTGCCCGGCGCGATATATTGGCCGGCATGGTCGGCACCTTCGCTTTGATCCCCGAAGTCATCGCCTTCTCCTTCGTGGCTGGCATTGATCCGGAAGTGGGCCTGTTCGCGTCCTTCGTGATCGGCATCGTCATTGCCTTTGCCGGCGGTCGTCCCGCGATGATATCCGGTGCGGCAGGATCGGTCGCGCTGGTCGCCGCGGCGCTCGTCCATGCGCATGGGCTGCAATATCTTCTCGCCGCCACGCTTATGACCGGGCTTTTCCAGATCGCATTCGGCCTGCTGAAACTCGATCTATTGATGCGTTTCGTCTCGCGATCCGTGCGAACGGGCTTCGTCAACGCGCTCGCCATATTGATCTTCTCGGCACAATTGCCGCAGATGCTGGAGGTGACATGGCACAGCTACGCCATGATCGCCGGTGGCCTCGCCATCATCTACCTGATGCCGCGGATCACGACCGCGATTCCATCGCCGCTGATCTGCATCCTGGTCCTGACAGCGGTCAGCATGGTCTTTCCCATGCCCATCCCTATCGTCGCAGACCTTGGCCGGCTGCCCTCCGCGCTGCCGTCCTTGACGTTTCCCGCTGTGCCGCTCGTCTGGCAGACCCTGCGCATCGTGGCACCTTATGCGTTCGCCATGGCGATGGTGGGCCTGCTTGAATCGATGATGACGGCCAGCGTGGTGGACGACCTGACCGACACGACCAGTTCGAAGGCGCGCGAATGTACGGGCCTGGGCCTGGCCAATGTCGCAGCAGGGCTTTTCGGCGGTATCGCGGGCTGCGGCATGATCGGCCAGACGGTCGGCAATGTGCGCTATGGCGGGCGCGGGCGCCTCTCGACCCTGGTCGCGGGCCTGTTCCTGCTTGTCGTCATGGTGCCGCTGCGGCCATGGGTCAGCCAGGTGCCGGTGGCCGCGCTAGTCGCGATCATGATCATGGTGTCGATCAGCACCTTCTCCTGGGGGTCGATCCGCGACCTGGCGCGCCATCCCAAAATGTCCGGCGTCGTCATGGTCGCCACCGTCATCGTCACCGTCGCCACGCATGATCTGTCGGCGGGGGTCGCGGTGGGCGTCATGTTGAGCGGCGTCTTCTTCGCGTTCAAGGTGACGCGCCTGATGCATATCAGCGCCGACTATGACGATGCGACAGACACCCGAATCTACACAATCTCCGGCCAGATATTCTTCGCCAGCGCGGATATTTTCGCGGACCGGTTCGACTTGCGCGATACAGCCGGGCATGTTCGCATCGATCTCACCGCGAGCTACTTGTGGGACGTTACTGCGGTTGGCGCGTTGGAAGACGTGGTCGGCAAGATGCGCCGTCATGGCATATCGGTTGAGGTGATCGGCCTCAATCAGGCCAGCGCTATCCTGGTCGATCGCCTTGCGCCGGCGGTGAGCGGCCGCGTTTCCTAACCCAGGCTAGGAGGCGCATGCCAACCGGGATGGTCGGACGAGGCCCCATCATCACCGGAAACCGCACCGAACAATTGCGTCGCCGTTCATTGTCGTTGATGTCAACCTACCATGGCGCGCGACATGCTGTCAGCCTAGCATAAATATACGCTTTTCGCCCAACAAGTCTTTCGCGATAGATTTATCGCGCCGCAACGATCAATAGGGCGTTGCGGCATGCATGTGCCGCGCAAAAATAAACCGGGGGGAGGAAGATTTGAAGATCGGTGCACCCAGAGAAGTGGCACAGGGGGAAGCGCGCGTTGCGCTGACACCCGACAGCGCGCTGCAATTGCAGAAGCTGGGCCATGAATGTGTTGTCGAAAGCGGCGCGGGCAAAGCGGCCGGCTTCGACGATGACAGCTATCGCGCGGCCGGCGTGACGGTGGTCCCAACCGCCGACGAATTGTGGGCCGGTGCGGAAGTCATCGTCAAGGTGCGTCCACCCGAAGCGGACGAGGCCGCCCAGCTGAAGCCGGGCAAGACGCTGATTTCCTTCTTTTATCCTGGCCAGCGTGGCGAAGAGCTGGCCGCGATCAGCGCAACCGGTGCCAATGTCATCGCGATGGACATGGTCCCCCGCATTTCGCGTGCGCAGAAGATGGACGCCTTGTCGTCCATGGCGAATATCGCCGGCTATCGCGCCGTGATCGAAGCCGGTGCCAATTTCGGCCGTTTCTTCACGGGCCAAGTGACCGCAGCGGGCAAGGTGCCGCCAGCCCGTGTGCTGGTGATCGGCGCGGGTGTCGCCGGTCTGGCGGCGATCGGCGCGGCGACCTCTCTGGGGGCGATCACGCTGGCCTTCGACGTCCGGCCGGAAGTCGCCGAGCAAATCGAATCGATGGGCGCGCAGTTCGTCTATCTCGACTTTTCCGAGGAACAGCAGGATGGCGCGGCGACCGGTGGCTATGCCGCCCCGTCCAGCCCGGAATTTCGCGAAGCTCAGCTCAAGAAGTTTCGCGAACTCGCCCCGAACGTCGACATCGTCATTTCCACCGCGCTCATTCCGGGGCGCGACGCCCCGGTTCTGTGGACCAAGGACATGGTCGAGGCGATGCGCCCCGGATCGGTCATCGTCGATCTGGCGGCGGAACGCGGCGGCAATTGCGAGCTGACGGTCACGGACGAGAAGATCGTTTCGCCGGGTGGCGTTACCATCATCGGCTATACCGATTTCCCCAGCCGGATGGCGGCGCAGTCCAGTTCGCTTTATGCCAGCAATATCCGCCACATGCTGTTCGACCTGACGCCGGGCAAGGATGGCGTGATCGTCCATAATATGGAGGATGACGTGATCCGCGGCGCGACCATCGCCTTTGAAGGCCAGGTTAGCTTCCCGCCGCCCCCGCCCAAGATCAAGGCGATCGCGGCACAAAAGCCCAAGCCCAAGGCGGAGGAACTTACGCCCGAACAGAAGCGAGCGAAGGACGTCGCCACCTTCAAGGCGCAGACCCGGTCGCAGGTCACGAATTTGATCGTCGCCGCGGTCGTGCTGATCGCCGTCGGCGCCGTGGCGCCCGCCAGCTTCATGGCCCATTTCACGGTCTTCGTGCTGGCCTGTTTCATAGGTTTCCAGGTGATCTGGAATGTCAGCCATTCGCTGCATACGCCGTTGATGGCGGTGACGAACGCGATTTCGGGGATCGTCGTTGTGGGCGCAATGCTCCAGGTCGGGTCGTCCAGCACCATCGTGATGGTTCTGGCGACGATCTCGATCCTGATCGCGTCGATCAACATCGTTGGCGGCTTCCTGGTCACGCGCCGGATGCTGGCCATGTTCCAGCGGTCCTAAGGGGGTAGATTTCATGTTCGATACCGGTGTGGTGTCCGCAGCCTATCTCTCGGCCGCGGTCCTTTTCATTCTGTCGCTGGGCGGCCTTTCCAATCAGGAAAGCGCCAAGCGCGCCGTATGGTACGGCATTGCCGGCATGGCCTTGGCCGTGCTGGCGACCCTCGTTGGCCCTGGCGTTGCCAATCTGCCGATCGTGGCCGGCACCTTCGCCGTCGCCGCCGTCATTGGCTGGATCGTGGCGATGCGCGTCCAGATGACCGAAATGCCCCAGCTTGTCGCCGCGCTACACAGCTTCGTCGGGCTTGCGGCCGTGTTCATCGGCTTCAACGCGCATTTCGAACTGGAAACGGTGAAAGCGCTCGATCCTGCCGCCCGCGAAGCGCTGACCGGCTTTGCCGGCCTGCTTGCGCACAAGACGCCGGTGGAAATCAACATCCTCAAGGTCGAGGAATTTCTGGGCATCTTCATCGGCGCGGTGACCTTCACCGGGTCGATCGTCGCCTTCGGCAAGCTCGCGGGCAAGCTGGACGGCAAGGCGAAAAAGCTGCCCGGCGGCCACGTCCTCAACGCCTCGGCGCTGCTGGCGACGCTCGTGTTGCTGATGATGTATGTCGGCAATATCGGCGTAGAGGGCCGCGAACTGACCGTCCTGCTCGCCATGTCGGCGCTGGCGCTGTTCATCGGCTTCCACCTCGTCATGGGCATCGGCGGCGCCGACATGCCCGTCGTCGTGTCGATGCTCAACAGCTATTCCGGCTGGGCGGCCGCCGCGATCGGCTTCACCCTGGGCAACGATCTGCTGATCGTCACCGGCGCATTGGTCGGCTCGTCGGGTGCGATCCTCAGCTACATCATGTGCAAGGCGATGAACCGGTCCTTCGTGTCGGTGATCTTGGGCGGCTTCGGCGGCACGACAGGCCCCGCTGCGGAAATCGAGGGTGAGCAGATCGCGATCGACGCCGATGGCGTCGCCGCCGCGCTCAACGACGCAGACAGCATCATCATCGTGCCGGGCTATGGCATGGCGGTGGCGCAGGCGCAGCAGACGGTGAGCGAACTCACCCGCAAGCTGCGGGCGGCGGGTAAGAAGGTTCGTTTCGCGATCCATCCGGTCGCGGGCCGCCTGCCGGGGCACATGAACGTGCTGCTGGCCGAAGCCAGGGTGCCCTATGACATCGTGCTGGAAATGGATGAGATCAACGACGACTTCCCGTCGACCGACGTGGTGATCGTCATTGGTTCGAACGACATCGTCAATCCGGCGGCGCAGGACGACCCCAACTCGCCGATCGCCGGCATGCCGGTGCTGGAAGTGTGGAAGGCCAAGCAGGTTTTCGTGTCGAAGCGTGGACAGGGCACCGGCTATTCCGGCATCGAAAACCCGCTTTTCTACAAGGACAATACAAGGATGTTCTACGGCGACGCCAAGGTCGCTGTGGACAGCCTGCTCGGCAAACTGGCCTGAAAGGATCAGGACGCCTGCGGGAGGTGCATAATCCACCCGCAGGCGCCTCCTTCACTGGTCGCTTGATAATTGCGTAAAACCAGATTGATCCGATGCAATCGGCTCTAGCAGTCCGAAATCGATCCAGCGCAGCCAAGATCGCCCATGTCGTTGGGATGGAAGCCGCGTCCTTCATTGGCCTGGACCGCCAGCATCAGCGAGATCCAGGTTCATCTGGGGACGTCCAGTCAACCAAGAACCCCATGGATGCGACCAAACTCTCGTTCGCCAAAGCCGAAGATGCTTTCGCCATCGCTCCATTCTCATTGAAAATCAAAACTATCGGCGAAGCCGTCGACAAGCCATTTATGTGGCGCAGTTGCCTACGGCGCACGCCGGAAATTGACGCTTGCCTCCATCGCTCATCGTCCCTATCAATATCCGACGTTTAATCGGATTAAGTTTCGGATCGATCATGGCCCGCGGCGTGATTCTTTTGAATCATGATGCCACGCGAATTAGGAATATTCGCCGGCAGGGATATTATCGCAACAAATATTGATATCGCACCCACATAATATCCGAAATATTATCGGCTATAGAGGTGGATACAAGACGAGAGTGAGAGGGTTTCGCATGATAGACAAGATCAGTCCGTCCCTGCGACAGGCCGTCGCCGATCTCCATGATGGCGCGTCCATCATGATCAGCGGTTTCGGCGACGCGGGCGCGCCCCATGAACTGATGGAGGCGGTGATCGAACATGGCGCGAGCGACCTGACGATCATCAGCAACAATGCGGGCGCGGGCGAGACGGGCATCGCCGCGCTCATCAAGGCCAATCGGGTGCGCAAGGTCATCTGTTCCTTCCCGCGGCAGGCGGCGTCACATCATTTCGACGCGCGCTATCGCGCCGGAGAGGTCGAGCTGGAACTGGTGCCGCAAGGCAATCTGGCCGCGCGCATCCAGGCGGCAGGGTCGGGCCTGGGGGCTGTCTTTACGCCGACAGGCTACGGCACGCTGCTGGCGGAGGGCAAGGAAACCCGCGAGATTGACGGACGCAATTATGTGCTGGAATATCCCATTCATGCCGACTTCGCGTTGATTAAGGCGCGCGCTGGCGATCGTTGGGGCAACCTCGTCTATCGCAAGGTGGCGCGCAATTTCGGTCCGATCATGGCCATGGCGGCCAGGACCACGATAGCGCAGGTGGCGGAGGTCGTGGAACTGGGGGCGCTCGATCCCGAAGCGGTCGTGACGCCCGGCATCTTCGTCAATCGGGTGGTGCAGGTCGCACCGCTATCCGTCGCAGCTGCGGCCTAAAGGAGACAAGCATCATGCAGCGGATGAACCGTGAAGAGATGGCCGCGCGGGTCGCGCGGGACATTCCAGAGGGCGCTTATGTCAATCTGGGCATCGGCCTGCCGACCAGGGTGGCGAATTTCCTGCCACAGGAACGCGACGTCTTTCTGCAGAGCGAAAACGGCCTGCTGGGCATGGGACCGGCACCCGCCGAGGAGGATATCGACTGGGAACTCATCAATGCAGGCAAGCAGCCCGTGACGCTGCTGGCGGGCGGCTCCTTCTTTCACCATGGCGATTCCTTTTCGATGATGCGGGGCGGGCATATCGACATCTGCGTGCTCGGCGCGTTCCAGGTGTCGGTCAACGGCGACCTGGCCAACTGGCATACAGGCGCACCGGACGCCATTCCGGCGGTGGGCGGAGCCATGGACCTGGCTGTGGGCGCAAAGCAGGTGTTCGTGATGATGGACCTGCTGACCAAAGCCGGTGAGAGCAAGCTCGTCGCCCAATGCAGCTATCCGCTGACCGGCCTGTCCTGCGTATCGCGCGTCTATAGCGACGTCGCAATCTTCGACGTGGGTCCGGCGGGCGCGCATGTCATCGAAATGGTGCCCGGTCTGACGATCGACCAGCTGCGCGACATGACGGGCGTAGACCTGCAACTGGCGCTGGAAATCGCGTGAGGAGGAAAGCGGCATGACCGTCAGCCACAGCTTCGGCGCTTTCACGCTGGATGTGCGGGACAATGGGGTGGGACTGCTCACCTTCTCGCGTCCGCCGGTCAACGCCGTGTCTCTCTCCGTCTATGAGGAGATCGGCCGCTTTGCCGACCATGTCGCGGCGGACCAGACGATCCGCGTGATCGTCATCACCGCGCCGGACGATGCCCGCGCCTGGTGCGGCGGCGCGGACCTGCACGAGTTCAAGGGGATGACGGCGGAAAAGCGTAAGGAGCGCTACCAGTTCATCAACGCCCAATTGCCCCGTTTCCATCATATCGACCGGCCGATGATCGCCGCGATCCGGGGGGCGACGGTCGGCGTGGGCGTGATGCTGGCCGGCATGTGCGACCTGCGCATCGCGGCCGAGGATGCGCGCTTCGCCTGCCCCGAGGTCGATTATGGGCTGGTCGGCGGCAGCGCAGGTCTGTTCGCGAGCCTGCGTATGCCGGAGGCCAAGGTGCGCGAGATGATCTACACCGGCCGTACTTTCACCGCGCGGGAACTCGAATCCACCGGCTTCTTCAACTATGTCGTCCCCTCCCCGGCCGTGCTGCCGATCGCGCTCGACCTAGCCAACCAGATGGCGCGCAAGAGCATGCCGACGCTGCGCGCCCGCAAGCTGGCGTCGCTGACCTGGGAAGGGTCGGAATGGATGGACGCCTATCTGGAGGCGCAGGAGGCGTCGTCCACATTGGTTGAACATCCCGAAAGCGAGGCGGGCGTATTGGCGGCGCTGGAACGACAGAAAAAGCAATCGCGCCCCTGACAGGCCGGACGAGATAGATTGGGTGGAGAGCATATGCCGGGCCTGAACGACCTTGCCGAAGACAAGCCCGCAATGGCTGGATTTGGCCCACTGGCCGGCTATCGTATCTTGGAGTTCGGCACCAATCTGACTGCGCCCATGGCGACGATGCTGATGGGCGATCAGGGCGCGGATGTCATCAAGGTAGAGCCGATCGCCGGCGACCAGTTGCGCAGCAGCGGCGACCAGCGCAGCGGCGTGGCCAAGATGGGCGCGATGTTCCTGAACGCCAATCGCAACAAGCGCTCCATCGCGCTCGACCTCAAGCGCGCCGATCATCTGGATGCGGCGCTGCGTATCGCGGGCCAGTGCGACGTCGTCGTGCAGAATTTCCGGCCCGGTGTCGCCGATCGCATCGGCATCGGCTATGACGCGATCGCGCCCATGCGGTCCGACATCATCTATGTGTCGATCGATGGTCTGGGCGACAGCGGCCCGGAGGCGCACCGCCGCGTCTATGACATCGTCGTCCAGGGGATCGCCGGGATCGCCGCCGTTCAGGCGGATAGCGTGACCGGCGAACCGACCACGATCCGCAACGCCATCGTAGACAAGGCGACCGCGCTGGTGGTCTGGCAGGCCGTCACCGCCGCGCTATTAGTGCGCGAACGGACCGGCATGGGCCAGCATATCCGCGTCAGCATGTTGAACGTCGCCCTGTCCTTCATCTGGCCGGAGGTGATGAGCAGCAGCACGCTGATCGGCGAGGACGTCGTGGTCGGCGGATCGATGGCCGGCGTGCGCTACTGCTTTGCGACGGCGGACGGCCATATATTGGTGGGTTTCGTGACCGATGACGAATTTGCCGGCGTCTGCCGGGTGCTGGGTTGCCCGGACCTGCCGGACGATCTCCGCTTCGATACGGTGGCCAAGCGCTTTGCCAATGCGGCGGCGTTGAACGCGCTGATCGGCGCGTGCCTGTTGCAGCAGCCCACCGGATATTGGCTACCCCGCTTGCGAGAGGCGGACGCCGTCTACGCCCCGATCAACCGGCCGGACGATCTGGCGGCAGATCCGCAGATCATGGCGATCGGCGCGCTAGCCGAGCATGACCATCCCGTAGCAGGCCGTTATCGCCAACCCGTCCACCCCATCCGCTTTTCCGGCACGCCCACCCGGCTGCATCGTCATGCGCCGATGCTGGACGCGGACCGTGACGCGATATTGGCGGAGTTCGGTGTCCGGCTGGCGAACGCGCCATGAAGGCGTGGGTATGCCGCCGTTTCGCCGCGCCCTTCGACATTGCGATAGAGGATATGCCGGTGCCCGAACCGGGTCCGGGCGAAGTGCGAATCCGCGTCCATGCGGCCGGCCTGTCCTTTGGCGAGACGATGGTGCTGGAAGGCCGTTATCAGAAGACCCCGCCCCTGCCCTATATCCCGTCAAGCGAGATGGCGGGGGTGGTCGATGCCTGCGGTCCCAGCGTCACGCGGCTGGTGCCGGGCCAGCGTGTCGCGGCTTTCTCCGTCTCGCTCGACGGCGGTGGCCTAGCCGAATATTGCGTCCTGCCCGAAGCCTTCGTGCATGGCATCGCCGACGACCTGGCCTTCGCGGATGCCGCCGGATTTCTGATGAACCACTGGACCGCCTTTAATGCGTTGGTGCGGCGAGGCAATCTGCAAGCGGGCGAAGTGCTGCTGGTCCATGGCGCTACTGGCGGAACCGGGTCGGCGGCGCTCGACGTCGGTCGCGCGATCGGCGCGACGGTGATCGCCACCGGCAGCGACGATGCGAAGCTGGCGCGGGTCGCCGCCGACCATCGGATCAACCATGTCACGACGCCGCTGTGCGAACGTATATTGGAGATTACTGACGGTCGCGGCGCGGATGTGATCTTCGATCCCGTCGGCGGCGACCTGTTTGATCAATCGATGCGCGCCATCGCGACCGGCGGCCGCCTGCTGGTGATCGGCTTCACATCCGGCCGTCCCGCCATGGCCCGGACCAATGTGCTGTTGGTCAAGATGATATCGGTCATCGGGGTCGAGGGTCGGCTCGCGATAGAGCGCATGGGCGAACAGGGCTGGAACGACTTTCGCGAGATGCTGGCTTGGGCGGCGGACGGACGGCTTAAGCCGCAGGCCGGGACATGTTTCGCCTTTACCGATGCCCGGCGTGGCTATGCAGAGATACTGGCGCGCAAACATGCGGGCAAATGCGTCGTGCTGATCGACTGAGCACCTAGTCGCGGATCATGCCCGCCAGCCGGTCCGTAATGATCGCGCGCGCGTCCGCGACCATGCGGTCGATCAGGTCAGCGCAACTGGGTATGTCGTGGATCAGCCCTTGCGCCATGCTGGCCCAATAAATCCCGCTATCGACCTCGCCCGATTGTAGCAGCGCCTTGCCGCGCAGTCCGCTGACCAGTTCTGCGACGTCAGCGAAGACGGCATCGGGCGCGGCGGTCCGACGAAGGACTTCGGTCGAGACAGCGTTGCGGCCGACGCGGGCGGAATTGCGGAAGGGGCGGAAGAGAATGTCCGTCGCCCGCTCGTCCTTGTCGACATAGGCCTGCTTCACATTATCGTGGATCGGCGCTTCGCGCGTGGCGCAAAAGCGAGTTCCCATCGTCACCCCGTCGGCACCCAGCGCCAGCGCCGCCGCCAGCCCGCGACCGTCAGCGATTCCGCCGCTCGCCAGCAGCGGCACGGACAGACGATCCACGGCGGCGGGGATAAGCACCAGACCCGGCACATCATCCTCGCCCGGATGCCCCGCACATTCGAAGCCATCGATCGACACGGCATGGACGCCATAGCGTTCCGACGACAAGGCGTGGCGGACGGATGTGCATTTATGGATGACGCGGACGCGGCGCGCGAAGAGCAGATCCCAGACTTCACGCACCTCAGGGGTGCCGGCAGTCTCGACCACGCTCACACCGCCATCGGCGATCGCATCCACAATGGCGCCATAGTCGGGCGGCCGCATGGTCGGGAAGACGGAGATGTTGACGCCGAAGGGCGCCGTCGTCAGCGCCTGGCAGGCCGCGATCTCCTGCGCCAGCGCGCTAGGATTGGGGAAGGTCAGCGCGGTTATCATGCCCAGGCCACCGGCGTTCGAAACCGCCGCCGCCAGTGGCGCATAGCCGACATTCTGCATTCCGCCCTGCACGATGGGATAGCGGATGCCCAGAAGATCGGTAACGCGGGTGCGCAAGCTCATCTCAGCTTGACGGTGCCAACCCGAGCTTGGCGAACAGCGCCGTGTCTGCGTCGCCGCCATTATTGCTCGTGGTCAGCAGGCGATCGCCGGTGAAGATGGAATTGGCGCCGGCCATGAAGCAGAGCGCCTGCCCCGCCTCGCTCATGCTTTCCCGGCCGGCCGAGAGGCGCACGACGCTGCGGGGCATGGTGATCCGCGCCACAGCGACCGTGCGCACAAATTCTATCTCATCAATCCGCGCCAGCGGCGTGTCCGCCAGCATGTCGCCCAACATAGTGCCGGGGATCGGCACCAGCGCGTTCAGCGGGACGCTGTCTGGCGGTTCGGGCAGGCTGGCCAGCGCATGGAGGAAGCCGATGCGATCTTCGCGCGTTTCGCCCATCCCCAATATGCCGCCGCAGCATACCGCCATGCCCGCCTGGCGCACATGGTCCAGCGTGTCGAGCCGGTCCTGAAAGCTGCGGGTGGTGATGACCCGGTCATAATAGTCCGGGCTGGTGTCGATATTATGGTTGTAATAGTCGAGCCCGGCTTCCGCCAGTGCATCGGCCTGATCGCCGCTCAACATGCCCAGAGTCATGCAGGTTTCCAGGCCCAGCGCCTTCACCCGCCGCACCATATCGAACAACGCGGGCATGTCGCGCGCCTTGGGTTCACGCCAGGCCGCGCCCATGCAGAAACGGCTGGAACCGGCGGCTTTCGCCGCCCGCGCGGCGGCGACGACCGTGTCGGCATCGATCAGCTTTTGCGCCTTCACCCCACTCTTGGCGAAGGCGGACTGGCTGCAATAACCGCAATCTTCGGCGCAGCCGCCGGTCTTGATAGACAGCAAAGTGGACAGTTGTACGGCGTTGCGCGGATGGTGCCGGATATGCACGGCATGGGCCTGCGCCACCAGGTCGAGGAAGGGTAGTTCGAACAGGGCGGCGATGGTTTCGCGTGATATGCCGGGCAGGGATTGGGCGGCCGCTGTGTCCAGCGGGGACAGATGGTTCATGTGCCGCTCCATTGCGGGTCGCGTTTCTCGAAGAAGGCGGTTGTGCCCTCACGCTTGTCGGCGGTGCCGAACAGCGCGGAAAAGGCCTGGCGTTCCAGCAGCAGATGCGCGGACTGGTGCGTTTCGAAGGTCGCGCGGACCATCGCCTTGCCCTGCTGCATCGCCAGCGGGGCGCGGGCGGCAATGCGGGTGGCAAGATCGGTCGCGACCGCCAACGCCTGCCCATCTTCGACTACTTGCGCGATGAGGCCTGCCTGCAATGCTTCGGCGGCGGAGAGCGGATCGCCCAGCAACACCATCCGCATCGCCCGGCTGCGGCCGACCAGACGGGGCAGGATCGCGGTGCCGCCGGCCCCCGGAATGATGCCCAGATTGGTTTCGGGCTGGCCGAACTTCGCGCTCTCCCCGGCCACGACCAGGTCGCAGCACATCACCAGTTCGTTCCCGGCACCCAGCGACCACCCCTCGACTGCCGCGATCAACGGCTTGGAAAAGCCGCGGATGCGCGTCCAGATCGCCGGGCGGAGATCGGCGAGTGCGCCGCCGGTATCGCGGGATGCCAGTTCGTTGATGTCCGCGCCCGCAGCAAAGAAGCGGTCGGCACCGGTGATGACCACCGCGCGGATCGCGGGGTCGGCCGCGGCGGCGTCCAGCGCATCGGCGACCCGGCCGAGCAGGTCGGTCGCCAGCGCATTGCGCTTTTCGGGCCGGTTCAGACGCAGCAGCAGCCCATGGGTGCCGATCGGTTCGATCAGCAAGATGTCCTGCGTTTCGCTCATGCGCCGTTCCTCAGATGATGGGATGGCCGGTACATTGCCTCACCAGTGCCGTCCGCAATGCCATCGAGCAGGCGGACGAGCGCCCCGCGGCCATAGCGGTCGGCCCAGGCGAAGGGGCCATAGGGATAGTTGGCGCCATAGCGCAGCGCAGCGTCGACGCCCTGTTCGTCCGCCACCCGTTCCAGCACGGCGTCGGCGGCGGCATTGGCGAGTTGCGCCAGCGTCCGTGCGACGATCATGCCCGGTCGGTCGGCGATTTCGACGCCAGCGCGCGATTGCGCTGCGAGCAGGCCGAGCGCATCGGGCCGTGCGCTCTCGTCGGACAAGGTGAAGCCGACCGGCCCTGTGGCGTCGGCCGGGGACCAATCGAACAGGATGACCGGCGCGCCCAAGGTGTCGCTTTCCCGGCGCGCGGTCAGCCCCTGGGTCATGCCGACGAACAGCGCGCCGCAGCGCAGGAAGGTACCGGGCGCGGCATCCTTGAGCGCTGCCGCGGCATTTCGATACGTATCCGTAACGACTATATCAGGCACCTGCGGATCGGCAGCCTTGGGCGCGCCGTCGCGATAGTCATAGACGCCCCGGCCCGACTTCCGCCCGTACCAGCCGGCATCGACCAGCGCCGCCTGGCGCAGTTGCGGCACGAAGCGGGTGCGGCCGAAATAGGAATCGAACACGGATCGAGCGACGGCGAAGTTGACGTCTTGACCTATCAGGTCGGTCAGTTCCAGCGGTCCCATGCGGAAGCCTGCCGCGCGGAACAGGGCGTCTATGGACGCGGCATCTGCCGCTCCCTCGTTCAGCGCGGTGAAGGCCTCACCATAGAAGGGGCGCGCCACGCGGTTGACGATGAAACCCGGCACGTCGGCGACGGGGATCGCGACCTTGCCCCAGCTTTCCGCCGTTGCCTTGATCCGCGCCGCCACCACAGGATCGGTTGCGGCGCCGGAAATCACCTCAACCAGCTTCATCGCCGTCGCCGGATTGAAGAAATGCATGCCGACGAACCGCGCGGGTTGCTTGAGGCCCCGCGCCAGGCGGGAGATCGGCAGGGATGAGGTGTTGGTCGCGATGATCGCGTCCGGGGCGACGATCGCCTCGATCCGTTCGAACAACTGGCCCTTTATGCCCGCATCCTCGATGATCGCTTCGATCACTAGGTCGCGGTCGGCCAGCGCATCGAGCGTGGACACCCATTGCATCCGTTCGCCGATCGTCCGCGCTTCGTCCGCCGACAGCTTGCCGCGTGCGGCCAGCTTGTCGAGGTCAGCCAGCGTCCGAGTGCGGCTCGTTTCCAGCGCCTGCGCATTGACGTCGAAGATGAGGACGGACGCGCCGGCCTGCGCAGCGACCTGGGCGATGCCCGATCCCATGGCGCCTGCGCCGCAGACGGCAACTTTTCCGATCGTGGCGTTCATTACGCCGACGCCGCGATCGATAGCAGAGTCGCCCCATATTCCAGCAGCGCGCCGGGCACCGCGTCCACGCGGACGATCGTGCCGGAAATCGGGGCGGTTATGTCCTCCTGCTCGTCCAGAACCCGCACGGTCGCGACGGGCTGGCCGGCGACCACCGGCGTACCCACGGCCGACGCCTGTTCCAGCGTGGCGACATGGGGGACCGGCACCGCGGTTTCGGGGCCGGCCTGTGCCTTGGGTGCCGCAACGACGGGCGCAGGCGCAACCATCCGCATCGGATTGGTCCCGCCGCCGTCGCGCGCCAGGAATATCTCCGTTCCACCGGACGCGACATGCAATTGCTGCCAGCCGCTCGTCAGCAGCGTGTCAAGCAGCGCGCGGGCATCGTCGATCGCTGCGATTACGGGGTCTTTTTCAGCCGTCATGCCGCCTTCTTTCCATAGTCGGGGAGGAGAACCTGTTCGAGCCAGCGGGTGTGGATGCGGTTCTCTATAAAATCAGGGTGGGCGATGATCGCGCGATGCAGCGGCAGCGTGGTCGGTACGCCTTCCACCACGAAATTGTCGATGGCGTCGGCCAGCCGGGCGATCGCGTCCGCTCGGTCGCTGCCATGGACGATCAGCTTGCCCACCATGCTGTCGTAAAAGGGCGGGATCATCGCGCCAGCGGACATATGGCTATCCAGTCGGATGCCCGGTCCCTGCGGCGGTTCCCAGCGGGTGATGCGGCCGGGGCTGGGCAGGAAATCGCGCGCCGCGTCCTCCGCATTGATCCGGCATTCGATGGCGTGGCCGCTGATCTTGACGTCCTGCTGGTTGACGGACAGGCCCGCGCCGCCCGCGATGCGGATCTGTTCCTGCACCAAGTCGAAGCCGGTGATCATTTCGCTGACCGGATGCTCCACCTGGATGCGGGCGTTGACCTCAATGAAGTAAAATTCCTGCCGTTGGACGTCGAACAGAAATTCGGCGGTGCCGGCATTGCGATAATTGACGCTGGCAGCCAGCGCGACCGCGGATGCATGGAGTTGGCGGCGCAGATGATCGGGCATGGCGGCGCAGGGCGCTTCCTCGATCAGTTTCTGGTAGCGGCGCTGGACCGAACAGTCGCGCTCGCCAAAATGCAGCACCTGGCCCTTGCCGTCGCCCATCAACTGCACCTCGACATGGCGCGCTTCCGGCACGAAGCGTTCCATGAACAGCGTGCCGTCGCCAAAGGCGGCGACCGCCTCCGCGCTGGCCTTGTGGAAGCCGGCTTCCGCATCGTCGCCATTATGGGCGATCACCATACCGCGGCCGCCGCCGCCGGCAGACGCCTTGAGCAAGACCGGATAGCCGATCCGGTCACCCTCCCGCCGGGCGTCGGCGGCGGAGGCGATACACTCGCTGCCCGGCACAAGCGGCACGCCAGCCGCCCCCGCCATGGCGCGCGCGCGCAGCTTGTCGCCCAGCGCGTCGATGACGTCGGGTTCCGGCCCGACGAAGGCGATGCCATGCTGCGCGCTCAGGCGCGGCAGGATGGCGCGTTCGGACAGGAAGCCATAGCCGGGATGCAGGCCGTCGCAGCCGCTTTCCTTGGCGGCGTGGACGATCAGGCGCGGGTCGAGATAGGATTTGGCGGCGGCCGCCGGACCAAGCACGATCGACCGGTCGGCCAACCGGGCGGCCGCGCTGTCGCGGTCGGCGTCCGACACGGCAACCACCGTTTCGATGTTAAGCGCCTGCGCGGCGCGGACGATGCGGAGCGCGATTTCGCCCCGGTTCGCCACAAAAAGTCGTTTGATCGGCATCAGTCCCTCACCAGCGCAAATAGGGGTTGGCCGCCTTCGACCATCGCGCCGTCTTCGACCAGGACGGCATGGACCGTGCCCGACGCGCCAGCGCGGACGGCGGTGAAGAGTTTCATCACCTCGATCAGGCATAGTTCGTCGCCGGCCTGCACTTTCGATCCGACCTCGACATAGTTGGCGGTGCCCGGCTTGGGCGCGCGATAAAAGGTGCCGAGGTTTGGCGCATTGATGATGACGGCGTCATCCGGCAGCGACGATATGGGCGCGATGGGCGCTGCGATAGGCTTCGGTGTCGCGGCGGGCTGGGCGGCCGGCGCGGATGCCGACGCGGCGACAGTGATGGCCGCCTGCGGACGCGCGGCCGACGCATCGGTCGATAGATAGAGTTCGAAATCCGGCTTGCGGATATGCAATTCTCTTATTCCCGACCGCGAAAACTCGTCGAGCAGCTGTTTCAGCGCATCAGGAAAATCATGTCCGGTCATCGGCACCTTCCGAAAAAGAACAGCGCGGCGACCAGAGCGGCCGCCGCGCCCAGCGGGGGAGTTCAATATTTGTAGGAGAGCGACAGGCCATAGACCGTTGGCTTGCCCCGATAGCGGATGAGCGTGTCGAGATAGGTCGAAACGGCGGTCACATAGGATTTGTTCGTGATGTTGCGGCCATAAATGCTCGCGCGCCACCGTCCGTCGCTGCTGTTCACGCCCGCACGCACGTCCAGCAGCGCATAGCCGTCGATCGTGAAGTCGTCGGCCGGCAGCCCTTCATTGTAGAAGGTCGTGTTCTGCTTGCTCTGATAAGTGAGCCCGCCGCCCAGGAAAGCCTCCAGGCTGTCCGACACCGGCACGCTATATTGCGCATCGACATTGGCGCTGAACTTGGGGGTATAGGGCAGTTGAGACCCCTTAAAATTGCCGGTATAGCCCGCTGCGTTATAGACGGCGAAACCGTCAGCCGTCGCGGAATAATCCGACTTCACCTTGCTCTTGAGATAGGTTGCGCCGACGCTGAAGCGCAATCCTTCCGTCGGCCGCGCGACCAGTTCGCCCTCCAGACCGAAGACATAGGATTTGGGGACGTTCAGCATCTTTTCCAGCAGACCGAAGATGGTGTCCTGCACGCGGCCACGCACCTGCTTGTTGGAATAGTCGTAATAGAAGGCCGCACCGTTGAATTGCAGCGCGCCATTGGCGAACGGCGCCTTGAAGCCGCCTTCATAGGCGATGACCTTTTCCTGCGTCGCCGGGCTATATTGGTTTGCGCGGGACGCGCCGATCGCCGAGAAGATGCCCGCCTTATACCCTTGGCTGACAGTCGCGTAAATCAGCGTGCCGCCGTCGAACTTATAGTTGGCGCCGATGCGGAAGGAGATATTGTCCTCCGACAGCGACTGGTTGACCGGGGTCAACGTCGATGCCGCGGTGCCAAGCAGCAAGTCGCCCGTCGTCGGGAAACACTGGCCCGCCGCGATCGTGATCGGCACGCTGTTGAGGGCGGATCCGAACAGGACGGCCGCGCCGGTGCCTGTCGGATCACTGTAGCAGTAGCTCGCTTCCTGCTTGTTCTTCGTATAGCGGATGCCGCCCTGCACGGTCAGTTGCGGCGTCACCTTATATTCGCCGTTTGCAAACAGGCCGTAGCTGCGCATCCGCGAGTCAAATTCGTTGAGCGTGACCGAGATGAGGTCTGCGTTCGCCGAATAATCGCCGAGATAGAAGAAGTTGTTCTGCGACGTGCGCAGATTATCATAGCTGGCACCGACGATGCCGTTGAAACTGTCCGTGTCCAGCGACAGGCGCAGTTCCTGGTTGAAGGATCGCACGTCGCCGAACAAAGGCACATCGACGACCTGGGCGGCAGTGCCGTCCAGATCCTGATTATAGTCCAGTTTCTGCTTCGCCAGGGCGGCAATGTAGGTCAGCTTGAGCGTGTCGCTCAGGTCGAGATCGGCGCGACCGGCCAGTTGGTAGTAGCTGTTGCGCGAGCGTCCCAGAAAGCCTTGCGTCCACTCTGCGTCCCGCGCCCGGTTGCTGACCGGTGTGCCCAGGAGCGCGCGCGCTCCGGCGGCCTTGGCGGCATCTGCGCCGTTCAGCCGACCGACCGTCACCGACTGGCGTCCGATGAAAGAGGCGTCGTAACCGGCCGATGTCGGGGTAGTGAGATCTGCATAACGCTGGGCATCGACCTGCGCAAAGGGATTGCCAGATGCAGCGGCGGCGGCCTGGTCCGGGTAGAGATTGAGCGTGGTGCCGGCATATTGCGGGGCGAGCGGGTCGGAGCGGTCGCGCGATCCGGTCGCCATCAGCTCGATCTTCAGCCTCTCCGTCGGCTGAATGTCCAGGGTGAAACGACCCATGAACTTGCGTTGATCGCCATTTTCGTCGTTCGGCCGCGACAGGCTGCGCTGCCAGGCACCGCCCGACACGCCCTTCACCGCCAGGCGGGCGCGCACGCCGTCGGCCAGCGGGCCGCTGACAAAACCGGACAATTCGGCGCGGTTGAACCGTTCATAGGATGCGTCGAACCCGGCGGCGAAATCGTCGGTCGGTTTGCCGACGATATAGTTGATGGCACCGCCGGTGGAGCTTTGCCCGAACAAGGTGCCCTGCGGCCCCTTGAGCACTTCGACCCGCTCGATATCGAGGTCCAGAGCGTCCGACATCACCGGCACGTTGCGCGGAATCTGGTCGGTATAGACCGAAACCGAAGGTGCCGCGCCAAAGGTCGCATCATAAAGGCCGATGCCGCGCAGGGTGAAGACCGGGGTCGAGTAGATCGACTGGGTGAAGGTGAAGCCGGGCACGAGCTTCGCAAGGTCCGCCGGCCCGGAAATGCCGCGATTGGACAATTCCTCCGCCGACGCCGCGGTGATGGTCAGGCCGACGCTGTTCACCGACTGCTCGCGCTTGTTGGCGGTCACGATGATGTCGGCACTGTTGGCGGCGGGTGCCGCGGGTGCCTGCGGTGCGGCCGGGGCCGTCTGGGCCAAAGCCGGCGCCGAAGTCGCCATTAGGGCCAACACGGAAACCCGTGTCGCGAATATCGTCCTGTTCATGTTATCCTCACCTCCCGTCTACGCTTATGCGAGATCCGTTATGCAGGCCGCTTGCCGGGCCTTCTGCTTGTTGCGCCGTCAACCGGCGATCATCGCGCCGTCGACCACATGTTCGGCCCCCGACACGAAACTGGCTTCGTCCGACGCCAGGAAAAGAACGACGTTGGACACTTCCGAAGGCTGGGCCAGGCGGCCGAGCGGGATGGCCGCGGCCGCGCCGCCGCCATGCTCGTCAGTCGCGGCGATCATCATCGGCGTCAAAATATAGCCCGGATGCACCGAATTGACCCGGATGCCGGCATGGCCGAACTGCGTCGCGATCAGCTTGCTCATGCCGCGCACGGCAAATTTGCTGGCGCAATAGGCCGCGTTCGAGGATTCTTTTGTGCCCAGCATCCCAGCGATCGAGGAGATGTTGACGATTGATCCTCCACCCGCCCCGATCATACCGGGAACGACCGCCTTCATGCCCAGGAACACGCCTAGCTGGTTGATCGCGCAGACCTGCAAAAACTCGGCCTCCTCGAAATCCAGCAGGCCCTTCACCGGGCCGATCACACCGGCATTGTTGACCAGCACCGTGACCGGACCGAAGTGGCTTTCCGCCGTAGCGACGACATCGGTCCAGTCCTGCGCACGGGCTACGTCGTGGCGCAGGAAGAGCGCAGCGTCGCCCAGTTCCGCGGCCAGCGCCGTTCCACCCGTCTCGTTCACGTCGGTAAGGACGACCTTTGCGCCCTCCCGCACGAACAGCCGCGCATGGGCTTCGCCCATGCCCTGCGCTGCGCCCGTGATGATGGCGACCTTGCCCGCGAGCCTGCCCATTGGTCAGGCCGTTACCGTCTGCTTGGCGTCCGACAATTTAGGCGCGACCTCCTTGACGAGCAGTTCCATCGACCGCTCCCAGGGTTCAGGATTGTCGATATAATCGTGGCTGTAGACCAGCAGCGTGCCGAACGGCCCGCCCAGTTCGCCGAACCAGGCTTCCATTTTCTGCCGCACGGTTTCGACCGATCCGACGATCCAGACATGTTCGGCCAGATAGTCCGCATCCACGTCCGCCGGATCGACCGACGGATCATGCAGCAGGCCCTGGAGGACGCCGAAGCGCTCATAGGTCGGCTTGATATATTCCTTCCAGGCAAGGCCGATCCCGCCTTCGGTGGCCAGCTTGCGCGCTTCCTCGTCGGTGTCGGCGACGATCACGTCGCGCACGACGCGATGGGCCGACCGGTCGGACTCGCGCCCCGCAGCCTTCATCGTGTCGCGATAGGTTTCGAAATGGCTGCGCAGGAAGGGATTGCCGGCATAGACCGACGCGGGCAGGAAGCCATGCGTGCCGGCAAAGCCGATCGAGGGCGACGGCGCGCTGAGCCCCGTCATCGCCATCTGCATCGTCCCGCCCCAGGGGCGGACGTCGCGCAGCGGCTTGTTGGGATTGGCTTGCGGGAAACCAGCGTTCCAAAACTGCCCTTCAAATTCGAAGGGCTCGCCCTTCCAGACCCGCTCCATGATGTCGATCGCTTCGAGCATCATCGCGTGGTTGCCCGACATGTCCTTGATCCCGCGCACGGCGGCGTCGGTCGGATAGGCGCCGGTGGCGACGCCTAGCATATAGCGCCCTTCGAGTATCTGACTGAGCCAGGCGGTCTGGATCGCGAGCGTGGCCGGATGATGATAGGGCAGAAGATGCGCCAGCGGCCCGAACTTGATCTGGCTGGTCTGCAGCGCAGCAGCCGCGATTACCAGTTCGGGGCTGGGAATCCCTTCCCAATTCAGCGTGCCATGCTCACCGACCCAATATTCGCTGAAGCCGATCTTGTCCGCGTGCACCGCCTGACGCAGCGCCCATTCGAACACCTGCCGCGGTGTGCGCTCTGGGCGCACGAACGGCGTCTGGAACATCCCAACCTGCATCACTCACCTCTTCTGCGAAATATTATCCTATAGCTGAGGGCAGGCCTCAGCCATGGTCCTTCCATTCGACCAATATGCCGGCCGTATCAAACCGCATCACGCTGCAAAATTTCAGGCGGAAGGCTTCCCCCGCCGCGCCGAAGCCCGGCAGGTCCACGCTGGCCGTCCCGACATACCAGGCTTCACGCACTACGATGTCGCCCGCCACCGTCACCCGTTCGGGCGCCTCGAAATGACGGTCCGGCACATAGCTGCCGGCAAAATCGCGCAGCACCGCCAGCAACGCATCGCGACTGGTCATCACGAATGCCCGGTTAAAATGCGCAAAATCGAGATTGGGCGCGATCATGCGCTCCATCGCGTCGAAATCCTTGGCGTTATAGGCCTGGATCAGCGCCTCTGCCGCGGCGGCGACGTCAACCATACCCATTCTCCCGGCACGCGGAAACACAGGACAAACGGCCTGTAATTCTGGAAAGGCATAGGGAAATAGTGGGACAACGACCCATCTTCCTCTCCTCCATTCTGCGCTGTCTGGCCCAGCAATCTGTTCTCTTATGCCGATCTAGCTACATCCTGCCCCGCTTGACGTCAATTATATAATCGACGTTTTATCGGAAAACATTGCCCAGTTGAAGACTGAGCTTCCGCAAGTGCCCGCTTTCCGCCATTTTAGCCGCGCGCGCCCACTATCCTCCATGGCAATTTTCCCGCACCCGTCAGGCTTTAGGGTTGCAGGTGATGCCAAGCCAAGGCAGTAGAGTGTGACAGAAGCGTGTATTGGGCGGCGCCTGTAGTCCGGGCGCCGCATGGACTTGGAGGGCCTTCGTGGCGACAAAAGAGGTGGTGGGCGAGTCGGAGCAGATCGCATCAGACACCGTAAGCGCGTGGGACAGCCTGTTGCAGGAAATCGCCCATCGCCCCAAACGGGCGACGGAGCGCAAGCAGGACCGCGCCAAACGCACCGAGCAGCAGATATTGAATGCCGCGCTGCGGGTGTTCGCGCGCGACGGCATTTCCCGATCGCGGATTGCCGACATCGCGGCAGAGGCCGGCATTTCCACCTCTACACTCTACGAATATTATAAGAGCAAGGAGGATCTGGCCTATGATGTGCCATTGTCCCACCTCGCCGAATTTTTCGAAAGCTATCATGCAAACGCGGCCAGCCGCACCTCTGCGCGCGAGCGGCTGCTGCTCTATTTGGTGATGTCGGCCGATTATGCCCGCGAACATGCCGAATGGGCGCGGCTGCTCTATCTGGAAATCTGGCCCAGCGTCTTTGTCAGCGATACCGAGTTGCGCCACAGCATCGACGACTTTACCCGCGTTATCCTATTCTTGGTGAAGGAGGGCGTCGCCGAAGGCTGGGTTTCGCCGGACCGCAATCCTTATGAAACGGTGGCGCTGCTGATCGGCGGCGTGAACCAGCTCATCATCACCTGGCTACTCTATCGCAAGCCCAAGAATCTGACGCGCGCGGGCACCGAAATGGCCGAACGGCTGATCGCGATGCTGGAGAATGAAGTCCGTCGGTAATGCTGGGGGAAGAATAACCTAGCGATCCTCATAGCGCGGCGGGCGATGGTCCAGAAAGGCGCGCACGCCTTCCGCGCCATCGCTGCCGGTGGTCAGTTGCGCGGTGAAGGCTTGCGCATCCAGATAGGCTTCGGTCCAGCTCATCCCCTCCAGCCGGGCGGACGCGACCTTGCGCGCGCGGATCGCAGGCAGGCTCTTCCCCGCAATAGTGCGCGCGAGCGCCATGGCGCGAGGCAGCACCTCGGCAGCCGGCAAGACATAGTTGAAAAACCCCGTCGATTCGAGTTCGCGCGCGGTGAAGCGTGCGCCGCTGAACAGCATTTCGCGGATCTTGGCTTCGGGCATATTCACATGGGCAAACAGGCCCGCCCCGCCTGCAACCAAGCCATAATCGATCTCCGGGCAGGCGAAGGCGGCATCTTCGGCCGCGATGCGCATGTCGCACAGCGCCGCCAGGATCATGCCGATACCGATCGCCGCGCCCGATATGGCGGCGATGACCGGCCGGTCGAGCCGGTAGAAGCGCGGCAACTGGGCATTGATGAAGTCATAGCGCGCCTTGCGCCCCGCGACGTCGATGCCGTCGAAATCATGCAGGTCGGCGCCGCCGCACCAGGCGCGCGCGCCCGGCGGCGCGGCCAGCACAATCGCCCTGATATCCTCGCTTGCCGCGACATGATCCGTGATGGCGCCGATGGCCTCATAGACGTCGATCGACACCGCATTGACCGGCGGCCGGTCAAACAGGATGAGCGCCACGCCATCGTCCATGACGTCCATAGTGAAGGCACCGAATGTCGCGCGGCGCAGGACAGGTGCGGTCATCGTATCGAATGTCCTTATTAGTGAGCGGGATCAAACATCCCATTCCAAGGTGAACGGCTTCACGCTGCCGACGATGCCGTTGGAAAAGCGCAGCGGTTCGTCCTTCGCCAACCGAAATTCGGGGATGCGGGCGAACCATTCGCGCAGCACGGT
This sequence comes from bacterium, assembly GCA_030824575.1. Classification (GTDB taxonomy): domain Bacteria; phylum Pseudomonadota; class Alphaproteobacteria; order Sphingomonadales; family Sphingomonadaceae; genus Sphingobium. The sequence goes on from JAVBXL010000025.1 coordinate 79,326, forward strand.
CTTCATCTCCATCCGCGCCAGATGCGCGCCGGGGCAAGTGTGCGATCCCTTGCCGAAGGTGGAATGTTTGCGCGCGGTCCGGCCGAGGCGGAATGCGAGCGGATCGTCGTTCATCGCATCGTCCAGTGCGACGACGACGGTCGGGGCCATCACCATCTCGCCCGCCTTCAGCTCCACGCCCTCGAAAGCGACATCACGCTTCACCTCACGCGAGGAGGAGACGACCGGAAACCGACGGAAAAATTCGAGGAGCGCGTCGTCGATCCGCGACGGATCGGCGGCGATCGCCCGGCGCAGATCATGGTCGCGGGCGAGATAGGAGAAGGTGAAGCCCAGCATGTTGACGACGGTGTCGAGGCCGCCCACCAGCACCTGGATGCAGATATTCTGCGCCTCCAGATCGGTCAACGGCCGGCCGCCGACCTGGCCGTTCACCATGCGGCTGATCATGTCCTGCCCGTCCGCGCCGCGCCGCGCCGTGATGACGGGGGTCAGATAGTCGCGAAACAGCTGCGAGACTTGCGGATAGGTGAGCGATCCGTCGGGCCGGGTGAACTGATCGGCCAGATGCTTGAGCTTGGGCAGGTCCGCCAGCGGCAGGTCCACGATCTGCATGAAGATGCGGACCGGCAGTTGCTCGGCAAATTCCTCCACGAAATGGCATTGCCCCTTCGCCCGGAATCCCTCGATCAGGCTGACCGTCAGGTCAACGATGCTGTCCTCGATTGGCTTGAGCGGCTTTGGCCCCAGATTTTCGTTAAGCAGATTGCGAAAGGGCCGATGTTCGGGCGGATCGAGCGACAGCGGGATGAGGCGATAGGCCTCCCCTGCCGTATCCTTGGGCACCAGCACCGTGCGGTTGGAAAAGCGATCGGAATCCGACATCACCACATCGGAAATATCCGCCCGCAACGCGACCCAATGTCCCCCATTATGCGGGGTCCACATCAGCGGATAGGGCACTTCGCCCATCAGCGCGTGCCAGCTGGCGTGAAAATCGCTACCTTCTGGAACATCACGATATATGTCGAAGTCGAAGACGCGATCATCGGGCACATTGTCGGGCTGTTGCGCCAACATCGTCGCCGTGGCGGTCATGTCCGAAGCCATATCTCTCTCCTCTAGGCGGGCGCTGTGGCACCCTGCATCGGCTGGCACCTTATCCACCACGGCCAATAATTAAAAGATTTTTCGTCGGATTTTGGATGGGATATTACTGTAAAATCTGGCATCATAGAATTATTAGGATAACTTAACGATAAATAGTCGGTTTTGGAGAGAGCGATGATGCGATTGAGGGACAAGGTGGCGATCATCACCGGCGCGGCGCAAGGCATGGGCGCGGCCCATGCCCGCCGCTTCGTGGCCGAGGGTGCCCGGACGCTGTTTACCGATATCAACGAAGCCGCCGGCGCAGCCCTGGCCGACGAACTGGGCGACAATGCGCTGTTCGTGCAGCAGGACGTGACGAGCGAAGCGGACTGGCGGACTGTCGTAGAAACGGCCGAACGGCATTTCGGCCCGGTCAGCGCGCTCGTTAACAATGCCGGCATCATCGGCCCCGTCGCCAAGGCGGCCGACCTGTCCGAAGCCGATTTCCTGAAGGTGTGCGCGATCAACCAGACGTCCGTCTTCCTGGGCATCAAATATGTGGTTCCGTCGATGATCCGCGCGGGCGGCGGCGCCATCGTCAACATCTCCTCCATTTCCGGCATCGTCGCCATCTACGGCACGCCCAATGTCGCCTATGCCGCCAGCAAATTCGCGGTGCGCGGCATCACCAAACAGGCCGCGATCGAATATGGCGAACATGGCATCCGCGTGAACTCCGTCCATCCAGGCTATATCCGCACGCCAATGATGACGCAGGCGCTGGACGACGATCAGATCAGGATCGCCAGCGGATCGGTGCCAATCAAGCGCGTGGGCGAAGTGGAGGATGTGTCGAACCTGGTCGTCTTCCTGGCGTCGGACGAGGCCAGTTTCATCACCGGCACCGAATATATCATCGATGGCGGGCTGACCGCCCTTTGACGAGCGGCGCGTCCCTGGCCGAATGGCGACGCAACTGGCATCTGGTGCTGCTGACCGTCATCGGCATTACCTGCGTGCCGACGACGCTGCCGGTCTATACGATCGGCCTGTTCGTCACGCCGCTACAGGCCGATTTCGGATGGAGCCGGGGCGCGATCCAGGGTGCGATATTGTGCAGTACCGGCCTGGGCCTGGCCGGCGGGCCGATCGCGGGATGGCTGGTGCAGCGGATCGGCCTCAAGCGGGCGATCCTGTCGGGCCTGATCGGCATGGGGTGCGCGCTCGCACTGGCGGCGACGATCAGCGGGTCGCTGTGGCATCTCTACCTCGCCTATGCGCTGATCGCCCTGATCGGTGCCGGGACCAGCGCGGTGACATGGAGTTGCCTGATCGCAGAGCGATTCTCGGCGAGCCGCGGGTTGGCGCTCGGCATCGCCCTGTCGGGCAGCGGCCTGTCGGCGGCGCTGATGCCGCGCCTGGTGATGCTGGGCATGGAATGGGGCGGATGGCGGACCGCCTATCTGTTGCTGGCGGGCTTTGCGCTGTTGATCATCCTGCCGCTCTGCGCATGGATGTTGCCGCGAGAGGGCCAGTATGCGTCGGGTGGCACCGCTGCCCCGCTCCCCGCCCGATCCGGCATGCCGCTCGGTGCTGTATTGCGCGATCGTCGTTTCTGGCTGATCGGGGCCAGCACGGCGGCCATCTATCTGGCGGTCGGCGGCCTCATTCCCAATCTCGTCCCCGCCCTCGGCGACCGGGGCCTGCCGCTGGCGGAGGCCGTGACGATCATGGGGATATTGGGCGGCGCCATTATTGCGGGAAGGATCATCGTCGGCCTGCTGATCGACCATGTCTGGGCACCGCTCATCGCGACGATCATCCTGCTGCCGGCTGCGGGCGCTTGCCTGCTGATGACGAGCGATGCCGGCTTTGCCGCCTATGCAGTCGCCGCCGCGCTGCTGGGCGTGGCGACCGGCATGGAGTTCGACATGCTGGGCTTTCTGGTGGCGCGCTATTTCGGCCTCGCCGATTTCGCGCGCATCTATGGGAGGCTTTACATGTTCGTCGCAGCAGCTGCAGGTACGGCGCCCATGGCCTATGGCGCGCTGTACGACCATCTGCGCAGCTACGATATCGCCTTCACCCTTTCCGCGTTGCTGCTGGCGGTCGGCGCGGCAGGGCTGCTCGCGCTTGGCCGCTATCCTGTCGATCCCGTCGAGGTGACAGCGGCCTGATTACCGCGCCACCGCGATCCAAGCCGAAATTTATTCGTGAATATTCCCAAGATCGCCAATATGCTGCATGGAACTTAAGGGGGTTGCGCCCTATTCTGCTTCCCTGCCCCACACGGCATCATCACGGAGATCATAGTGCCAGCAAAAGACGTGATTGCGGCCCAGCCGTCGAAGGCCCCGGAATCCGACAATGGCTGGGATAGCTTGTTGCAGGAAATATCGCACCGGCCCAAGCGCGCTACCGAGCGTAAGCAGGACCGCAGCAAGCGAACGGAGCAGCAGATATTGACCGGCGCGTTGCGCGTCTTCGCGCGCGACGGCATCTCGCGATCCCGCATCGCCGACATCGCAGCGGAAGCCGGCATTTCCGCCTCTACCCTCTACGAATATTATAAGAGCAAGGAGGATCTGGCCTATGACCTGCCGCTGTCCCACCTCGCCGAATTTTTCGAAGGCTATCATGTGGCGGCCGCTAACAAGACGACCCGCGAGCGGATGCTGCTCTACCTCGTCATGTCCGCCGACTATGCGCGCGAACATGCCGAATGGGCGCGCCTTTTCTATCTGGAAATCTGGCCCAGCGTATTCGTGACCGACACGGACCTGCGCCATAGCATCAACGACTTTACGCGCGTCCTGCTGTTCCTGGTCAATGAAGCGATCGCGGAAGGTTGGATCGCGCGGGATCGCAATATTCACGAAACCGCCGCGCTGCTGACCGGCGGGATCAACCAGATCATCATCACCTGGCTCCTCTATCGCAAGCCCAGGAATCTGACCAAGGCGGGCACCGAGATGGCCGAACGGCTGATCGCAGTGCTGGAGATGGAGGCGCGCGCGGCCCGGTGAGAGACGCCACGGCGGCTGAACCTGGCGGTCAGGCCTTGGCGAAATGCCCGCGCACGAACCGGCCGATCTGGTCCAGCGATCGATCCGCTTCCGCCAGGAAGGGGAAGAGCGTCCAGATATGCACCATGCCTTGTGCCAGTACGAGTTCGACTTCGCCGCCCTGTTCCCGCGTGCCCGCAGCCAGCCGCACGGCGTCATCGCGCAACGCTTCGGCATCGCTGGCGGTCAGGAACAGCGGCGGCAAACCATGATGCTGGCCCCAGACGGGAGACGCCAGAGGATGGCTGTGTGGATCGCGATCCTCGATATAGACCTTGCCCATTTCCACAATCATCACGCGGTTGATCAAGGGATCGATACCATCCAGGGTGACGGCCGACTCCCCTTCCCCCGCCAGATCGAGCAGCGGCGATATCGCGACCCCCGCCAGCGGCAGCGGCAGGCCCGCGTCCCGCGCCGCCATCAGGACCGCGATCGCCAATCCTCCGCCAGCAGAGTCGCCACTCACGATCAGCCGATCAGCGCCGTGATGGTCGAGCATGGCGCGATAGGCGGTCATCGCATCGTCCACGGCGGCCGGATAGACATGGTCGGGCGCCAGCCGGTAATCGGGCACGACCACCGGCGCGGCGCAGACGCGCGATAGCCGCTCCGCGAAATTGCGATAGGCCCTCGCGCTGCCCATGACATAGCCGCCGCTATGGAAATGCAATACGGCGCGGCCATCGGCATCGCCAACGCCGACCGCCGTCACCTTGAGCGCGGCGACCCCGTTCAGCTCGATCGCCTCGATACGGGCGTCGTCCGCGACGGGGAAGGTCGCGCAAAGCGCTTCGAACCCGTCGCGCCACGCACCGATCGGCGCGGTCGGTTCGGGCGTCGCCGCCCGAAACAGATCGATCGCCCGCTGATGCGCGGCGCTGGTGGACACCCCGACCATGGCGCGCGTCAGGCCGCGGCCGTCGCGTAATCCCGCGCCATCGCCTTGGCGTCCGGGATGACCTTGTCGCCGAACAGTTGCAGCGACACCATCGCTTCGTCACGGCTCATGCCGCCGTAGAAAAAGCAGCCGGCCAGGCTGATTTCCGGCCCCAGGACGCGGAGGCGTTCTTCGACGCGGGCCAGCACTTGCGCTGGTGTGCCCACGCCCACCTGTGCATCGACATAGGCCTTGGCTGCTGCCTCGACACCCATTTCGCGCAGCGCGGCGGCTCCTTCGGCATAGGATTGATAGGCGGATGACTTGGCGAAATGGTCGCCGGTCATCTCATAATGGCGAACCACGGTCTGATAATAATTGCCCGCATAGATATAGGCCAGTTCGCGCGCCTCGTCGGCATCCTCGCGGATCAGATAGAAGTCATCCATGATGATATGCGGCTGGCGATTGGGATGATGAGCGCGGAAAGCGTCGCGATATTCATTCAGCAGCGGCAGCATCCCGTCCAGCGGCTTGGTGACGAAGGTCAGCAGGCGACCGCCGATTTCGCCGGCGGTGCGGGAGGATTCGGGCGACATGCCGACGGCGCAGAAACTGTCCGCCATCGACGCGCGCGGAGCGGGATGCACCGGGGTCGGGGTCTGCGGATAATATTTGCCGGTGCCCTCGATCACGCCGCTGCGCAGCGCGCTCAACACCATTTCGAGCGCCTCGTCGAACCGCTCGCGCGACTCGTCCATGGGGATGCCCATATGACTATATTCCATCTTGGCGAGGCCGCGGCCGAAACCGGCGATGCAGCGGCCGCCGCTCAGATGGTCCAGGAACGCCAGCTTTTCGACCACGCGCAGCGGGTCGTTCCATGGCAGGATCACCGCGCCCAGACAGAGTTTGAGCGTCGTCGTCTTCGCCGCGAGATAGCTGAGCGGCAGGAAATTGTCGGGACAGGCCGAATAGTCGATATCGAAATGATGTTCAGGGGAGCAGCAGATATCGAAGCCCAGCCCCTCCACCTTTTCCATCAGCGACAATTCGTCCTGTACGAACTGAAGCGGGCTGCGGATGTTACCGGGGTTCTGCCAAACAGGCGTGTAGATAATGTCCATGAACCTCTCCCTTGCTTTCGCCGGACGGATGCGTGAGCCGCCATGTCGTTCATTTCAATAACCGATATAATATCGGATTTATAGCTTCCGCCAATTCTGTTCAAGCGCGCGCTTGGTGCGACTGGGCGCAAAAAATGGCGCCGCTCCCAACATGGAAACGGCGCCAGTCGCCCCCTTTATTTGATCTTGAACGACATGGTCACGCCATAGGTGGCTGGCATGCCCGCCAGACGGCCGGCGGAGGCGCTCGCCGGCACGACTGCGGCGATATAATATTTGTTGAAGACATTCTTGCCCCACAGCATGACCTTCCAGGCCCCACTGGGCGCCTCATAGCCAAGCCGTGCATCCACGGTCGCATAGCCCGGAATCTTGTAGACCAGCCCGATCGGCGCCTGCTTGCGGAATTCGGCAGGATTGTCGGGCCATACGATCCGGCTGCCGCCGAGCGCGGCGTCCTGGGAGCTGCGGAAATTGGTCGATACCCCAACGAAGGGACCGCCATCGCCGGGTGTGTGATAATCGATCGATGCCGTACCTGACCATTCTGGCGTGTAGGGCAGCGCATCGCCGAAGGCGCCGAAATCATCGACTTCGCCAATGATGTTGTAATCGCGCGGCGAAACCGGCCCCTTCTGCAACTTGGAGTTCAGATAGGTGATTCCCCCCGACAGCGTCAGCCCGGCAGCCGGACGGATCGTGACATCCGCTTCGCCGCCATAGATGCGCGACTTGGGGATATTGATCAGGATATCGAGCACACCGAAGAGCGGATCGAGCAGCTTGCCGCGGATCTGCTTGTTCCGGTAGTCATAATAGAAGCCGGCTGCGTTGAACTGCACCGCACGGTCGAACAGCTGAGCCTTCAAGCCTGCTTCATAGGCCGTCACGGATTCCTGCACGACCGGTTGCAGGCCGACATAACCCGACGCAGCGAGCGCCGGGAAGCTGCCCGCCTTGTAGCCGCGCGAGACGTTGGCATAGAGCAGCGTCGTGTCGGTCACCTTATAGTCGACGCCGACGCGCCAGGACACATTGTCCTCCTTCAAGGTCTTGCGGAAGGGTTCGCCCGGCACATTATTGTCATTGAGCGTATAGCAGCCCTCTGGACCGATCGGCGTGAACGGCGCGGTGCCGAGCAAACCGCCCAGGAAATTGAACAGGTCGTTCACGTAACCGTTCGCGTCGGTGAAGCCACAATTATAGGCCTTGTTCTTCGACTGGGTATAGCGCACGCCACCCTTGAGCGTCAGTTGCGAGCTGATATCAAATTCAAGATTACCGAACGCGGCATAGTTGGTGATTTTCTGCTTCATCAAGTCACCGCTGAAATTGATGAACATCAAGCCGGCATTGTTGGTGTCGTTGTCATAATAGCGCAGATGCTGAAGCTCGCTTGTCGTGCTGCGCTCATAATTGCCGCCAATGATATAACGCAACGCCGACGTGCTGGCGTTGGCGATTCGCAATTCCTGATTGAACGACGTCAACTTGCCGTCCGACTTTTGAAGGTCGAAACCGACCGCGGCCACGCCCTCGCCATCCGTGCGCTGATTTTGCTTGAAATGGTCATAAGTGGTGATCGACGTCAGCGTCATGTCGTCGGTCAGATCATAATCCGCACGGACCGAAGCCTGAATGAAGGTGCGCTTCGACTTGGGCGAGAAATCGGCCAGTTCGTCCGTTGGCGTGCCGGCCGGGCCGCCATAGGGATCGACCGAAAAATGGGTCCAGTCGGCGACGCGCGCATTGCCATAGGCGAAGGGCTGGTTGGCGTAGATCGGCTTTACATTGGTAAAGTCGGTCGGGCTCATCGCCACATATTGGATCGCCTGCGGATCGGACGTGTCGCGCGACCCGTTCAGGTTGAAGGCCAGCTTCAGCCGCTCCGACGCCTGCCAGTCCAGCAGGATTCGGCCGGCGATATAGTCCTGCGATCCGTTGGTGTCGGTCGGGCGCGTGAGGCTATATTGCCAGTCGTTGAGATGATGCGCCGTCATGGCGATGCGGCCGTTCAGATTATCCGTCAACGGCCCGCTGATATAGGCGTTGCCATCGATCTGGTTGAAACGACCATAGGTGATGTCGCCGCCGGCTTCGAATGTGTCGGTCGGCTTGGCGGCAATATAGTTGATCGCGCCGCCGGTCGCATTCTGGCCGAACAAGGTGCCCTGTGGCCCCTTGAGCACTTCGATCCGCTCCAGATCGAAGGCGGCATGTGACGCCATGACCGGGAAAGGCAGCGGCGCCTGGTCGATATAGACCGACACGGCCGGATAGACGCCCAGCGAGCTTTCGTTGAAGCCGACACCACGCAGCGTGAAGATGGGCGTGTTGGTGACCGACGGCGTGAAGGTCAGGCCCGGGACGGCGGACGCAACGTCGGAAAGGGAAACGATCTTGCGTTCCTGCAACTGGTCCGCGCTGATGGCGGTGATGGTCAAACCGACCTTGTTGATATTCTCCTGCCGCTTGTTCGCGGTCACGATGATATCCGCATATTGCGAGGGTTGTGCGGTTGAATCCTGAGCTTCTTGAGCCTGCGCAGCGGTTCCCATAACCAGCCCCGCAACACCCGACAATAAAAGCGCCTTTGCAGCGTTCATTTCGGCATCCTCCCATTTTCTTCGCTTTTTACGAAGCCGAATTAGTATCGGATTTTAGGCGGCATTCTGTCAACCGAAATGATATATGGTCCTACCAATATAATAATTGGAGATATTTCAATATCTTAAGTGAGAGATTATGCATGAAATTGCCATTTTTGACAGCCAGTGCGACAAATCCGATACATGGTCGATGAATGACTTGCATTGTCGAACGAATATCCCCTGGTCATGCCGCCTTCTTACGATAACGGACAACGGCGATGCTGACCGTCAAGATCCTCTGCAAATCCTCCGTTTTCTATCGGAAAATACACTAAAGAACTTCTGCGCGGATGCACCCAAGCCGTTCAACCCGCAAGGTTTTTGATCCAGCGCGGCCATCCTGAGATCGAATGATGAGACGTTTTTTGGCGCTGCCGTGCCGCGGCTGCGTCCTGAATCAAGAAGCTGCTTCAATCCGAATTATTTTCGGTTATTATCGAGTCGCAAAGACTATGTGCGAAAAATCGGCACGGTAGAGAGAGGACGAATATGCCCCAGGACTTGCCCGGCCCGGTTCCGGCGACGCGCGACCGATGCGATGGCGTTCGCCCGTCCCGCCTCGCTGTCCGCATTGTCACGGGCCTGCTTGCGCCGGTCGCTCTCATACTGACGGTCGGCGGCGGCCAACTCGTTCTGCTGGGCGGCTCACCCTATTATCTGGTTACTGGCCTGCTGATCATAGCTGCGGCCATATTGTTATGGCGCGGCGACCGACGAGGTGCCGGGATCTATGGCGCAATGCTGGCGGCGACGCTGGTCTGGGCGCTCTGGGAAACCGGTGGTGACCTCTGGGCGCTGGTGCCCCGCCTTATCGGCCCGGCCGCCATCGGGCTGTTGCTGCTATTGCCGCCCGTCCGCCGGGGTTATGGCGCGCCGCCGATCCATGGCGGCTGGTTCATCGGCGGCGGCGTGCTAATCGTCCTTATGTTCGCCAGCGCTGCCTGGCTGTCCCAACCGGTCGCGACCGACAATGCCGCCGCGTGGCCTGCCGCCGCCCCGGCCAGCGAATGGCGGCAATGGGGCAATGGCGCGGGCGGGGATCGTTTCGCCACCGCGGCGCAGATCACGCCCGCCAATGTCGCCCGGCTGCAACCCGCCTGGTCGTTCGAGACGGGCGCAAAGCCGCGCCCCGGCGGCGCCGGCGCATTGGCGTTCGAGGCAACGCCGATCAAGATCGGCAATCGGCTGTTCCTATGCTCGCCGCACAACGTCATCTTCGCGCTCGACGCGACGACCGGCGGCCAGCTCTGGCGGTTCGATCCGCAGACCAGGGATATGGGCCATGCCTTCGCGAACTGTCGCGGCGTCGCCTATCATGCCTTTTCCGACCCCGCCGCGCCCTGCGGCGCGCGAATCTACAGCGCGACGATCGACGCCCGCCTGATCGCGATTGACGCCCGCACCGGCGCGCGTTGCCGCGATTTCGGGCGCGACGGCGAAGTGTCGCTGGCCGACGGGATCGGCAATTATTCGTCGGCGCTCTATTATGTGACCTCGACGCCGGTCGTGTCCGGCAATGTCGTGGTCACCGGTTCCTATGGGCTGGACGGGCAAAAGATGGACCAGCCGTCCGGCGTCGTGCGCGGCTATGACCTGGCCAGCGGCAAGCCGGTCTGGGCGTTCGACCCCGCCGACCCCGAACGCGGGATGCCACAGGCGCGCTATGCGCCGGGCACCCCCAATATGTGGAGCGTGGCGGGCAGCGACGAGAAACTGGGCCTCATCTACCTGCCCTTTGGCGTCGCCACGCCGGATTTCTTCGGCGGACGTCGTTCGCCCGGCGCGGAGCGTTTTTCCAACGCGATCGTCGCCGTGGACAACCGCACCGGGCGGCCGCGCTGGACATTCCAGACGGTGCATCACGACCTGTGGGACTATGACGTCGCGTCGCAGCCGGTGTTGACCGACATTCGCGTCGGCAACCGCATGGTTCCTGCGCTAGTCAGCATCAGCAAGACCGGCCAGAGCTTCATACTCGACCGCGCCACCGGCCAACCGCTGTCGCCAGTCGTGGAAAAGCCGGTGCCACAGGGCGCGGCGCCGGGCGACTGGACTGCGCCGACCCAGCCCTTCTCCGTCAAAATGCCAGTCTTTGGCGCGCCACCGCTTACCGAAGCGACGATGTGGGGCTTGACCCCGATCGACCAGCTCTGGTGCCGCATCGCCTTCCGCAAGCTACGCTATGACGGCGTTTTCACCCCGCCGCGGCAGGATTGGTCTATCCAATATCCGGGGTCGGCCGGCGGGGTGAACTGGGGTAGCGTATCGATCGACCGGCAACGGCGGATCATGATCGTCAACAGCACCAACATGCCCACGCTTAATCACTTGATCAGCGCGCAGGAAGTGCGGGCGCTTGGCCTAGCGCCGATGGGGACGCCGGGGCAGTCGCCATCGCTGGAACGCTTCCGCCTAGGCGTGCCGCAGACCGGTGCGCCCTATGGCGCGCAGAACCATATGTTCCTCTCGCCACTCGGGGTGCCGTGCATCCAGCCGCCCTTCGGCACATTGAGCGCGGTTGATCTGGACAGCCGCACGCTGTTGTGGAGCCGGCCGATCGGCATGGCCGACAGCATGGGGCCGGTGGGTATCCCGTCCCACCTGCCCTTCACCATCGGGCTGCCGACGCTGGGGGGATCGATCACCACGGCCAGCGGCCTGACCTTCATCGCCTCGACGCCGGACCAGCGGCTCCGCGCGATCGAGACGGCGACGGGGCGGCTATTGTGGCAGACCAGATTGCCCGCCAGCGCCAATGCGACGCCGATGACCTATGTGGGGAATGACGGGCGGCAATATCTGGTGATCGCGGCGGGCGGTAGCGCCGCATTGGCCAGCAACGCGCGCAATGTTCTGGTCGCCTATGCCCTGCCGCAGGTCAGCCGACGCTGACCTGCGGCAGCATGGCATTTAACGGGCGAGCAAGCCGCCATCCACGGGCAGGCTGATCCCGTTGACGAACGGACAAAGGTCGGAGAGCAGCCAGCGCGCCGCCTGCGCCACGTCATCCGGCTGACCGAAGCGGCCGACCGAATGGCGCACCAGCAGCGGTTCCAGCGCCGCGGCGAACCCCGCATCGTTGAACAGCCGATCTTGCGTCATCGGCGTCAGGATCAGGCCCGGCAACACCGCGTTGACGCGCACCTGCGTATCGCCATATTCGCACGACGCCGCGCGGGTCAGGCCGGTCACGCCCGCCTTGGAGGTGGCATATTCCGCCATATTGGGCGATGCCGCCACCGCCGCGCCGGATGCGGTGTTGACGATGGCGCCGCCGCCCGACTGGCGCATCTGCGCAATCTCATGCTTCATGCACAGGAACACGCCATTCAGGTTGATATCGATCACCCGGCGCCATTCCGCAAAACTCAGGTCCGGCACGATCTTGCTGGCGAATTCGATGCCGGCATTGTTGAACGCCCCGTCCAGTCGGCCGAAACGCGCCACCGTCGCTGCGACCATGGCGGCGACCGAATCGTCGTCGGCGACGTCGCAGGCAACGAAGGCGGCTTCCCCGCCCGCAGCGCAGACGGCTTCGGCCGCCGCTGCGCCCGCATCGACGCTCCGGTCCGCGATCATGACGCGGGCGCCGTCGCGCGCGAACAGATCCGCCGCGGAACGGCCAATCCCAGAAGCGCCGCCGGTGACGATGATAACCTTGTCCTTCAGCATGTCGGTCCTCTCCTTGCCTTCCGCGCCCGCCTTGCATGACGGAATCACGGATAAATTATCGAATTTTATCGATATGCGTTGGGAATGCTCCCCATTTATCGAGGCTATCTATTGCATTTTTACTGACCTCGTCAAATTTTTCCGAATATATGTCGGATTGACAAAGGGTGGATTGCTCGTCAAAAGAAAGCACCCAGAAGACATGCGCCCGGCCTGCCGGAGCGGGGAGAGGACAGCCAGATATGCACCATTATGGCAAGGCCCATCTGTGGCCGTCGTTCCCCCGGCGAGCCGCCCGCCGCCTGCTTCCCGTGATTGCCTGATACCGGGTAGCAATAGTGGGCAGCGCCTTTTCGCGCACGCCCGATGCTGGTCCCAATAGTGGAGAGAGATATGCAATTTTTCGAGGACAGGATGCGGTTCGGGATTTTCATGGGGCCTTATCACAAGCCTGGCCTGAACCCGCTCGTGTCGTTCCAGCAGGATATGCAGACAGTCATCAACCTCGACGAACTGGGCTTTGACGAGGCGTGGATCGGCGAACATCATTCCGGCGGCATCGAGACGATCGGCAGCCCCGAACTGTTCATCGCTGCGGCGGCCGAGCGGACCAAGCGCATCAAGCTGGGCACCGGCGCGATCACCCTGCCCTATCACAACCCTTTATGGGTCGCGGACCGGATCGTACAGCTCGACTATCAGACGCGCGGCCGGATGATGTTCGGCGTCGCGCCGGGCCAACTGGTGCAGGACGCGCAGATGATGGGCCTGCACCCCTCGCAAAACCGCCAGCGGTTGCAGGAAGCGCTGGAGGTCATTATCCCGCTGTTCAAGGGCGAGCGGGTGACGCGCAAGACCGACTGGTTCGACTTGCAGGACGCGCGGCTGCAAATGCTGCCCTATTCCAATTTCGACATGGCCACGGTCAGCGTCCTGTCCCCGTCCGGCCCGCTGCTCGCCGGGCGGCACGGCATGGGGATGCTGTCGGTCGCGGCCACCGACCCGGACGGGATCGAAAAGTTGCTGGGCCATTGGCAGATCATGGAGCAGGAAGCCGCCAGCCACGGCCAGCCCAAGCCGTTGCGCAAGGATTGGCGCCTGATGGGGCCGATGCACCTGGCTGAAACCATGGAGCAGGCCAAGGAAGATGTCCGCTACGGCCTGTCGATGCTGGAGGATTATCGCGCCCACATCAACCCGGCGCCCGATATCGATTGGTGGGACATCGACAAGATCGTGGACATGCTGAACGAGAGCGGCGCGGCCGTCATCGGCACGCCGGACATGGCGCGCGCGCAGATCAACCGCCTGATCGAAAAGTCCGGCGGCTTCGGCACCTATCTGCTGATGGGCGTCGATTGGGCGCGTTATCCCGCGACGGTGCGCAGCCACCAGTTGTTCGCCGAGGAGGTCATGCCATATTTCAACGGCCTGGGCGATCCGCTGCGCAAGAGCTTCGAGGAGGTCATGGCGACGGGCTATGCCGGGGCGCAGCTGACTGCCGCAGCGCAAGCCTCCATGATCGAGAAGTATAAGCGCGGATCGGTCTGAACGACGGCGCGCGGATCATTAGCGCGGAACAAATTGAGATGCTGGCCGCACGATCGGCATGGCACGCAGGAGAGGATGAGCGGCATGCCGATAGCCTATAGCGACGATGAAACCATGGTGCTGGAGTTTCTGGACCATTGGGAAGGCGGCAATGTCGATGTCCTGCTTGGCTATTTTGCGGACGGTGCCAGCTATATCGACATGCCCCTGCCGCCGCGCGAAGGGAAAGACCAGATCCGTGCCTATATGGATAGCGTTTTTTCCGCCTTTTCAGTGCGGATCGAAACGCTCAGCATCGCCTCACGCGACCGCACCATCTTTACCGAGCGGGTGGACTATCTGGAATTAAAGTCCGACCCGTCCGTCGTCGTGCCTCTGCCGGTCACCGGCGTCATGGAAGTGGGCGATGGCAAGATTGTCGCCTGGCGCGACTATCTGGACCTGCGCACGGCGGAGGAAGGGCTGGGCATCACCATAAGGCCGATCCAAAACGCCTGAGGGCGGCGTTCATCACAAATGGGAGGATATTCATGGGAGAATTGACCGGCGCGACCCTGGGGCTGTTTCTGGCCGCCACGCTGTTCCAGCTAGTCGGCGCTTCACTGTTGCCAATGACGCGCGGCATGACGGCTCCTTGGCCTTGCGCCGCCGTCTTTGCCTGCTATGCGGTCGGCCTGGTCTGCATGGCGCGGCTGGCTGGGCGGCGCGATCTTTTGCATGGGCGTTTCCTTCAGATATTAGGGCCGTCGCCCGGCCGGTCCGCGACGTCCGACAGGAATTCCAGCAACGCCGCCGTCACTTCGGCCGGGCGTTCGGCCGTCGTCCAGTGCCCGCAACCCGGCAGCATACGCTCCATCCGCAGATCGGGACAAAGCGTGCGCTGCGTTTCCAGCCCACGGTCGAACATCAGCAGCACGATCTCCCGGTCACCGCACAGAAAGCCGGTGGGTTGCCTGATCGTCTGGTCGCCATAGGCGCGGGCCTGCGCTTCATTCGCGTCCCAGTTCCTGTACCAGCACAGCGATCCATAAAAACCGTTGCGCGCAAAGGGTTCGGCATGGGCGTCCAGTTCCGCGTCGCTCATGAAGGATAATGGCCCTTCCGGCGGCGTCATGAGGCCGGGCAATAGCGGTGCGTCCAGAGGACGGGGCTTCAACCATTCCCCGAAGGGTGCGTCGCCAGACAGGGCATGGAATATCCGTTTCAGACTATCCCTGGCGTCGCGCCCCAGTTCCTGCTCGGCCGGCCCGATCGGCTCGAAATAGCGCATATAATAAAAACGGTCGGGATAGGCGGAGTCGAACCATTCATGCGCGCTCACCAGGCTGGGCAGGCGATGCGGCACACCCAGGGAGAAGACGGCGCGAACCCGATCGGGAAAGCGCTGCGCCGTGCGCCACGCCACCGGCGATCCCCAGTCATGGCCGACGGAGACCCACGTCCGTTCGCCCAGCGCATCGGCGATGGCGGCGATGTCATCGGCGGCATGATCGATGCTGTAGACGTGCGGGTCTTCCGGGGCGGATGATGCGCCATAGCCGCGCATGTCGGGAACCGCGACGCGATATCCCGCGTCCGCCAGCGGACCGATCTGGTGACGATAGCCCAGCCCCAGGTCTGGCCAGCCATGGATCAGAATGACGAGCGGCCCGCTGCCCGCAACGGTCACGGACAGAGTGGCATCGCCCGAACGAACGAATATGCGCTGCGTACTGGTCATGGCAGGATCCTCCCCATTTATGCGGCCAGCATAGCTAGAGCTTGCATTTTATGCGAGATAAAATCGATCTTGATTCGGATTATTGGCGATAAGTAACAGGTCTTCCCTTCCCGAAACGCCGGGCCATGACTGGCCTGCGCCATATTGCCGATGTAGCTTGCTGGCTCTTTATCTGAATTTCCCATGAAAGTCGTGCGCCACCTCGCCGAACGCCCAGTCAAAAAGGCACTTGTCTTTTTGCTATTATTTCCCGACAATGATTCGGATAATAGCGAAAGCAACACGCATTTCGGAAGGGAGGGGATATTGACCCAGCAGTTCGAGGGTAAAGTCGCGCTCGTGACCGGCGGCGCTTCGGGCATCGGCGCCGCCTTCGCCCGTACCATCGTGCGCGATGGCGGCCGGATCGCGATCGCCGATCTCAACGAGGATATGGGGCTGGCGCTGGTCGCCGAGTTGGGCACCGACAAGGCCAGTTTCACCCGCACCGACGTATCGCAGCAGGACGATGTCATCGCCTTTGTCGATGGGGCGGCGGCGCATTTCGGGCGGATCGACATATTGTTCAACAATGCCGGCATCGGCGGCATGGGCACCACGCTGGACCTGGACGCCGCGACGTTCCGGCGGGTGATAGAGGTCGATCTATTTTCGGTCTTCTACGGGTGCAAGGCCGCGCTGCCGCACATGTTGCGCAACGGATCGGGGGCGATCGTCAACAATGCCTCCATCGCCGGGATGCTGGGCGATTTCGGCATGACCGCCTACAACACGGCCAAGGGCGGCGTGGTCAACTATACCCGCGCGCTGGCGATGGACATGGCCAAATCGGGCATCCGCGTGAACGCCGTCTGCCCCGGTTGCGTCGATACGCCCCTGTTTGCGGGGCTGAAGGCCGCGCAAAGCGTATTCGACAATTTCATCCGCGCCGTCCCGATGGCGCGGATCGGCCAGGCCGAGGAAATCGCCGAAGTCGTCGCCTTTCTGGCGTCAGACAAGGCGTCCTATATGACCGGCACAGTGATCCCGGTCGATGGCGGCATCACCGCCACATCCGGCTTCCCCGACCTCGCGCCCTTCATGGAGATATTGCAGAAGGGCTTCAACGCATGACGGCGGTGACGGCCGTTTCGGGGCAATCGATCCGTCCATGATCTGGCTAACCCGCCTTCTCGCCGCGCTGCTGCTGCTCGTCGGGCTGATCGTGGCTGCGGGTGGGGCGTATCTGATCTGGCTGGGCGGATCGCCTTATTATCTGCCGGGCGGTATCGCCGTGGCGCTGAGCGGTTACTGGCTGTGGCGCGGCGACCGCCGGGCGGGCTGGCTATATGCCCTGTTCCTGGCCATCACGATCGTCTGGGCGCTGTGCGAAGTCGGTTTGGACGGCTGGCAACTGACCGCCCGGATCGTCGGCCCGGCGCTGTTCGGCCTCCCCTTTCTGTTGCCCTTCATCCGTCGCCGGGTGGGCAAAGGTGCGGTTGCGGCGGGGCTGGCCAGCCTTGTAGCTTTCCTGCTGGTCCTGGGCTGCGCGCTCCAGTCACCCATGGAGATTGCCGCCCTGTCCGGCCGGAGCGGCACCCCAGTCGCCACCCCCGGCGATCCCGGTCTATGGCCCAGCTGGGGCCGCGACGACGCCGGCACCCGCTTTTCGCCGCTGACGCAGATCACGCCGGCCAATGTCGATACGCTGCAACTGGCCTGGACCTTCGACACCGGTCACGACCCGATGCGCGCGCGCGTCCCCAGCCCGCTGCAATCCACGCCGCTGATGGTGGACGGCAAGCTGCTGCTCTGCACCCAGACCAATATCGTGTTCGCTCTCGACCCCGAAACGGGTAAGCCGCTCTGGCGGTTCGACCCGAAGGTCGAACCCAAGGGCGGTTCGGCGGTGCGCACCTGCCGCGGCGTCGCCTATCATGACGGCGGCGCAGCAGCGCCCGCCCCATGCCCACGCCGCGTCATTACCGCAACCTATGGCGCGCAGCTGATCGCGCTCGACAGCGCCACCGGCCGTCCCTGCCCCGGCTTTGGCGAGGGTGGCTTCGTCGATCTTAACCAGGGCATGGGCCGCACCGCGCCCGGCCTCTATTATATCAGTTCAGCGCCGGTGATCATCGGCGACGTTATCGTACTGGGCGGTTGGGTCGCGGACAATGTCAGCACGGACGAACCGTCGGGCGTGGTGCGCGGTTACGACGTCACCACCGGCGCGCTGCGCTGGGCGTGGGACATGGGCAATCCGAACAATGCGCATGGCCCAGCGCCAGGCGAAGCCTATACCCGCTCCACGCCCAACAGCTGGGCGCCGATGAGCGCCGACGCGAAACTGGGCCTGGTGTTCGTTCCCACCGGCAATGCGACGCCCGATCATTTCGGCGCCTATCGTTCCGCGCTGAGCGAAAAATATAGCAGTTCCGTCGTCGCGCTGGATGCGGCGACCGGCGCGGTGCGCTGGTCGTTCCAGACCGCGCATCACGACCTGTGGGACTATGACGTCGCATCGCAACCGACCCTGATCGACCTGCCCGCGCCCGACGGCACGATCCCTGCGCTGGTCCAGCCGACCAAGCGCGGCGAATTGTTCCTGCTCGACCGGCGCACAGGCAAGCCGCTGGCCGAAGTCCGCGAACAGCCGGCACCGCAGGCGGGCAAGGTGCCGGAGGAGCGCCTCTCCCCCACCCAGCCCTTCTCCGTCGGCATGCCTTCGATCGCGGGCGATCGGATCAGCGAGCGCGACATGTGGGGCATCACCCCGATCGACCAGCTGTGGTGCCGCATTCATTTCCGCAAGCTGCGCTATGACGGCCCCAACACGCCGCCTGGGCTGACCGAATCCCTGCTCTACCCCAGCCTGGGCGGGGGCATGAACTGGAGCGGGGTGTCCTATGATCCCGAACGGCGGCTGCTAATGGTCAACAGCATCTATTATCCCACGTTGATGCAGCTGGTCCCGCGCGCCGCAGCGGGCGGCGGCGCGGGACCGGGGGCGAGCCATAACGCCACCGATTTCGCCGCGCCCCTGCCTATGGCGGGCACCCCCTATGGCGCGCGGCTGCGCGGCTTCACCAGCCCGCTCGGCACGCTCTGTCTCGCGCCGCCCTATGGCCGCATGACCGCGATCGACATGACGACGCGCAAGATCGCCTGGCAGCGCCCCGTCGGCACCGTGCGCGACAGCGGCCCGTTGGGGCTGGAGGTCGGCCTGCCGATCCGCATGGGGATGCCCGGTTTCGGCGGGACGCTGGTGACGCGCAGCGGCCTCACCTTCTTCGGGGGCGTAAAGGAACGCGCCTTCCGCGCCTTTGCGACGGACACGGGCAAGGAACTGTGGTCGGTCCGCATGCCAGCCAGCGGCAATGCCAATCCCATGACCTATGTCAGTCCCCGCAGCGGACGGCAGTTCGTGGTCATCGCCGCCACCGGCCATGTCACGTCGCAATCCTTTCCGCTCGGCCGCACCTTCCACGCCTATGCGCTGCCACAGGAGGCAAAATGACGCAGGACCATCACGCCGAACTTTTTCGGCACAGCGAATTACTGCTGGAAACCAGCAGCCAGGACGACCGCTTATGGGTGCCCGCCGCCATGGATGGCGTGTGGATGCGCCCGCTGATGTTCGACACCGTGTCGGGTGCCTGGGCCAATGTCACCCGCATCCGGGCGGAGGGCAAGATCAGCCGCCACGCCCATGCCTGCCCGGTCCAGGCCTATGTCCTGTCGGGCCAATGGCGGTATCGCGAGCGCGACTGGATCGCCACCGCCGGCCACTATCTGCTGGAACCGGCGGGCGACACCCATACGCTGATCGGGCTGCCCGGCGGATCGGAAACGCTGTTCTGGATCGCCGGGTCGCTGATCGAGCTGGACGATGACGACCGTCCCGTCGGCCAGTCCAACGTATTCACCCGCATCGAACAGAGCGCCGCCCATTTCGAGAAAGTCGGCCTGGGCCGCGACTATGTCCGCCGTTACATCCGCTAGGGAAGAACCGACCATGTCCCCTGCCCTAACAGATCCGTTGACGCTGCCCTGCGGCGCGACGCTTAAGAACCGCATCGTCAAAGGCGCGATGACGGAAGGCATGGGCACGCCAGACAATTGCGCGACCGACGATCATGCCGCGCTATACGGCCGCTGGGCGCGGGGCGGCGCGGGTCTGCTGCTGACCGGCAACGTCCAGATCGACCGGCGCTTCGTCGAGCGACCCGGCAATGTCGCGATCGACGGCAATGCCGGTCTGGATGAACTCGCCGCCTATGCCGCCGCGGGGCGCGAAAATGGTGCCCATATCTGGATGCAGATCAATCATCCGGGCCGTCAGGCGGGCGCGTCACCCGACACCTTCGTCGCGCCATCGGCCATGCCGTTGGTCGGCGGCGCGGGCATGTGCCGCGCGCTGAACATCGGGGAAATCCACGACATCCAGCGTCGCTTCGTGCATGTCGCGCTCACCGCCCGCGACACCGGCTTTACCGGCGTGCAGGTCCATGCCGCGCATGGCTATCTCCTGTCCCAGTTCCTCAGCCCGCTGACCAACAAGCGCGACGACGATTGGGGCGATAGCCTGGAAAATCGGGCGCGTCTGCTGCTCGACATCGTCAGCGCCATCCGCGCAGCGACCGGCCCCGACTTCCCGGTTTCGGTCAAGCTCAACAGCGCCGATTTCCAGAAGGGCGGCTTGACCGAGGAAGAATCGATCCAGATCGTCCACTGGCTCTGCGCGGCGGGCATCGACCTTCTGGAGATTTCCGGCGGCAGCTATGAATCGCAGGTCATGGTGGGGCGCGAACAGGACGGCACGCTGCTCAAAAAAGCCTCTACCATCGCGCGCGAAGCCTATTTCCTCGATTTCGCCGCGCGCCTGCGGCCGCATGTCTCCGTCCCCCTCGCGGTCACCGGCGGTTTTCGCAGCCGCGCCGCCATGGCGCAGGCGTTGGAAACGGGCGCGCTCGACGCCGTGGGTATTGCCCGCCCGCTCTGCCTAGACGCGGGCCTCATCGACGCGCTGCTGGACGGTCGCATCGATCGCCTTCCCTCCCCGGACGATCAGCCGGGGACGGCGGCGCAGGCGACCATAGCCTATTATTTCAACCAGATCCGCCGTCTGGCGACCGGCGACCCGATCGAAACGGACATCGACTGGCAAGCGCAACTGGATCAGCATACCGCTTATGATGCGGCGCTGACCCAACGCTATCTCGCGACTTTCGCGTCATGATGGGCCGCCCGCTTATCGACCTAGACGGTCGCCATATCGCCCTTGTCGGCGCGGCTGGCGAACTGGGTGCTACCATGACCGCGCTGTTGCTGGATCTTGGCGCGCATGTGCTGGCGATCGACCGTGACGCTGCCGCGCTCGACGCCATGACCGGCCCGCCGCGCCTGCGCACGATCGTCGCCGACGTCGTGGACGAGGCCGCGATGATCCGCGCGTTCGACACGCTGGAGGCTCCACTCGACGGCTTGGTCAATGGCGCGGGGATAGAGAATGTAGCGACCCCGATCGACGCGCTCGACACCGCGCTGTTCCGCAAGGTGATGGACGTCAACGTGACGGGCGTGTTCCTGGGCATGAAATATGGCGTGCCCCGGATGCGGACGCCCGGCGGATCGATCGTCAACATCGCCAGCACGGCGGGCGTCAAGGGCGCGGCCGGCATGAGCGCCTATGTCGCCAGCAAACATGCCGTCATCGGCCTGACCCGCTGCGCCGCGATCGATTATGGCCCGGCGGGACTGCGCGTCAATGCGCTCTGCCCCGGTCCGCTTGACGGGCGGATGATCGACACGATCATGGGCAGCAAACCGGGCGCGCCGTCTGACCGCGCCAAGGCGCGCTGACCAACAAGCGCGACGACGATTGGGGCGATAGCCTGGAAAATCGGGCGCGTCTGCTGCTCGACATCGTCAGCGCCATCCGCGCAGCGACCGGCCCCGAC